>NZ_JADGHT010000087.1 GCF_019683755.1 Thermogemmatispora sp.
CTGGATGACTCAGCACAATCTGTTGGAATACCACAAAGCCCAGCGTCGCCTCCTGGAGCGCCTGCTGGCCTTGCCCCTGGAGGCCGTACCGGCAATGACGCAGCTCGTGCGAGAGGACTGGCGCCAGCGCGGCCTGACCGGGCGCTATCCTGAATTAGAGTATGCCTGTGAGGAGGTCGCCCAACTCGTGCGTGTGCCCGGCTAGCCGGTAATGCTCTGGCGGAGAAAGGCCCCATGCCCCGCTGATCCCATTAATCCACAGGCGTCAGGCGTTGTCGCTGCCAGTCTTGTAGTGCGGTCCTGACTGTGACACTTGCTATCACTCAGTCTCTCAGCGAGGTGACACGCCCGAATGAACGTCTGGGTCGATCTTGAGCCAGTGTGGAAAAACTCTCCGGAGGCATGGACCTCTGACGATTGCGACGAAAGCGGTGAGTGCGGCCTTGGCGATCGCGCAGGGCTGCAGGCAGAAGAGAGGCCACTCTGTTACCAGGAACAGTCTTCGCTACCTGAGAGCGATCTCTGGCCTGCTGGTTCTGCCCGATTATATATGCCTGCTTCTCTCTATTGGCAAGAATGCTTGCCCGGACACTGGCTGGTCTGTGACCCCGAGCGGCTGGCGACTTTCCACCTGGCCGTTTGCGATGACGAGACCCTGGCTCTGCTCCGCTTCTTTGAGCAGCCAGCCTCGCCCGCCGAGGCCGCTCGGGCTTTCTCCCAGGTATCCGCTGAGGCCCTGCTCTCGCTGCTGCGCTTACTGATCAGGCTGGGCTTGCTGCTGCCTGTGGATGGGAAGCCGGTCCGAGGCTTCTCGCGCAGACAGGAGGGCGAAGGCATGGCGCTCTCCGCCTGGCTGCATATCACCAATGCTTGCAATCTGGCTTGCCAGTATTGCTACGTGCGCAAAAGCGCTGAGCATCTCCCTGAAGAAACAGCCAGACGAGCTGTGGAGGCCGTCTTTCGTTCCGCTCGACGCCACGGCTATCAGGCGGTGCGTCTGAAGTACGCTGGTGGAGAGCCAACCTTGCGCCTGCGCCAGGTGCTGGCGCTGCATGACTATGCTCTCACTTTGGGAGAGCAGGCGCGCATCAGAGTAAGCGCCTCCTTGCTCACAAATGGCGTGGCCCTGAGCGAACGAGCCATCGCCTCTCTGAAAGAGCGAGGCATCAGGGTGATGCTCTCGCTCGATGGCCTCGGTCAGCAACATGACCTGCAGCGCCCCTTTGTGCACGGTCAAGGTTCGTTCGCCTATGTTGAGCGCGCCCTGAAGCGCTTGCTGGCCGCAGGCTGGCCTCCTGCTGTCAATGTGACGGTCTCCCGACGCAATCTTGCCGGTTTGCCCGCCCTGCTCGAGTATTTGCTAGCGCTCGATTTGCCCTTTACTCTCAGCTACTACCGTGAGAATGATTGCGCTACTAATATTGAATATCTTCGATTTGAGGAAGAGGAGATGATAGCGGGCATGCGGGCCGCTTTTGCGGTGATTGAGAGCCGGCTACCTCGTCGTCGCTTGTTCAATGCGCTGCTCGACCGAACTCATCCCGGACATGCCTCCCCCTACGCTTGTGGTATGGGGCGTCACTATCTCGTGATTGATCAGCGCGGTGGCGTAGCGCCCTGTCATGCTGCGCTCTCGCAGACGGTCACAGACATCGCTGCCGAGGACCCGCTAGAGATGGTGCGTCGTCCTGCTCAGGGGCTGCGTGCTCTTCCGGTCGATGAGAAAGAGGGCTGCCGAAGCTGCCGCTGGCGCTACTGGTGTGCCGGCGGCTGTCCTTTGCTGACGTATCGTCTGACTGGACGACTCGATGTCCGATCGCCAAATTGTGGCATTTATCAAGCGCTTTTCCCTGACGTGCTGCGCCTGGAGGCGCTCCGGGTACTCAAATATGGTACGCCGCTTGTTTTCTAGCTGCAGCTAGCTGCAGAGAGGGCACGCGGTGCACTCTTCCCCGCGCTCTGCGCTAAGCCCCATCGTCCTGGGAGCGCAGAATGTGGGCTTGCCGTGCGGCTGAGCCGGCAGAGAGGAGGAAGCGATGGAAGCAGAGAAGCCACTTGCTCTCAGGCAACTGGCCCGGCTACTCGACCTGCGCAAACGGCGAGGGCATCCGCCTTATCGTCTGGTGCTCACCCTGGCCGCCAGCCTGACCGCCGAGATGCGCAGAGCAGTGTGTCACAGCGAAAGCTGGAGCGATTTCCGTGCTTACCTGCATCAACTTGGTCCACGTGATCGTCTTAGCCTGCTGGAGCATGCACTCTCTGGGCGTGAGATATGCCAAGATCTGGAGGGCTATCGGGCCCTGGCTCGCCTCTGTAAGCAGGGCTACTTTACAGTGATCCTGGCGAGCGAGATTGATACGCTGCTGGAGCGGGCCTTTGCCTCCGAGGGAATAGGGCCAGAGCAGCTTTGTCAGCTCGTGCTTGGTCGCGAGAGCGAAGCCTATCTTCTGGAGAAGTTGAGAGAGCCTACGCGTGAGCGTGGCATCCTTCTGGTGCGGCTCTTTGGCAGCCTCGAGGCCGGCATTCTTCTGCCCAGCTTCCCCGATCTGCTGGAATTTCGCTCTCCGCTGCGTGAGATACTGGAGCGCGAACTCAACGAAGATCTGATTGTGGTAGGATCTCCTGTTCAGGAAGATGCCATCCTACGTCTCTTGAGCGCTACCAGCCAAAGCGGCATCTATTATGTAGTGCCGGAGCATCCCTCTGAAGATGATCGGTTGCTCCGAATTATCCAGGCGCGTCATGGAAAATGGACTCCGTTCCTGATCAGTGGACCCTATGGGCGGCCTGCTCTCTTTTTTACCGAGCTAGAGGCTCTGCTCTCCCCCGGACGGGCTATCGAGGTCAGAGTAACCGAGCTGGCGGGACAGCGCTCAGCTCCAGCGGCCATTGCACCTCAGCAGCCCATCGGGCCGTACCCTCTCTCTACCTCTCCCTCAACTCCGGCTGCGCTCCCCATCGGAAGCGGGCTAGCGCTGCAACCCAAGCCCCAGGCTGATGTACTGCTGGTCACTGTTACTGAGGTTGAAGCCCTGGCCGTACTGGCGCTCTTTCCTCAGTTTGAGCGCCGATATATTGGCCAGAAGACCTACTATCTTCTGGGCGAGGTAAGCGGTACCAGTCTGGTCATGGTGCAGTCTGAAATGGGTCAGGGCGGTACTGGCGGCTCTCTTCTCACCGTCAGTGAAGGCATTCGTCACCTACAGCCGCGGGCGGTGATCATGGTCGGCATCGCCTTCGGTCTTAAGCCCGAAGAGCAGCGGATTGGTGATATCCTGGTAGCGCGCCAGATCCTGGCCTATGAGTTGCAGGCCGTCGTCGCCCACGAAGGCCGACGCAGCGTATATCCGCGCGGTGACCGTATAACGGCCTCACCATTATTGCTAGATCGCTTTAAGAGCGGCGCCAAGAGCTGGCAAGGGCAGCGTGTTCAGTTCGGTCTGCTACTTTCTGGTGAGAAGATGATTAATGACAAGGAGTATCGTGATCAGCTCCAGGCCTTGGATCCTGAAGCCATCGGCGGCGAGATGGAAGGGGCTGGCCTATGTGCGGCGGCTCAGCGCTACAAAGTTGATTGGATTCTTGTGAAGGCTATTGCCGACTGGGCCGATGGCTTCAAGCACGTGAACAAGGAGCGGCGGCAGCGCAAGGCTGCGAGTAATGCGGCCCGTTTTACTCTGCATGTACTGGCTCAAGGGGGGCTGGCTCCTGGTCAGGATCAGGCAGAGAGCTTCTGAGGAATGCGCCTGTCCTTCGTTGCGCCTGGAGGCACATTCCTGGAGGCTCAGCCCTCCCTCGTAGCCTCGCAGACATGGCTGCCCTCGTTTTCATCGGCGTTTCTCCCGGCGTCTTTACTGGTCTTGCTAGCGACGCGCAACAATTAGTCTGCTTATTCTTCGCCTATCAACCAGTCTCGGCCAGCAACTGAGCTGCAGCCAGCATGACGGCAGCGGCGGTCCAGGCCTGAACCTTGCAGGCGCGTGTATAGACGGCCAGCACCTCAGCGCCGCCCGTAGTAGGTGTCAGAATCCATTCCGGTGGCAGCACGCAATAGAGTTCAACCGGCGAATCGAAGAGGAGCAGCGCCTCCAATAGACGTCGACTGATCAGACGTGCCTCGCGATAAAGGCCCATGCGCCAGAGAGCGGAAGCAATAATCGCATTATCGAAGGGCCAGACGGTGCCACGGTGGTAGGAATACGGGTCAAACGCATAGGAAGTGCGAGAAAGCGTACGAATGCCCCAGGAAGTCAGCAGGTCTGGCTGGAGCAGGCGCTCTGCGGTCTGAGAGGCATAGGGTTCCTCCAGAGCGGCGCACCAGAGCAAATGCCCCATATTGGAAGCTACCAAAGGAATGGCCTGCTTCTCGGGAGAGAGTGCCATTGCGGGACAGCGTTCCGCGGGGAGCCAGAAGCGGAGCAAGCCCTGGCGCAGGCGCTCACTACGCTCCTGCAACTCGCGCAAGAGAGCGGCCTCAGCCCCCGCCGCCTGGAGCAGGGGCCGGATCTCACGGAAAGCGGCCAGAGCATAGCCCTGCAGCTCGACCCAGGCGATCGGCGGCTCGGGAGGTGCCCCATCTTCGAGCAGCAGGGCATCGTTACTGTCCTTCCAAACCTGATTCCGCAGTCCCAGGCCACGCGGCTGGCGCGGCAGCACTTCGACCAGCCCGTCATCGTCTACATCGCCGTACTTCAATGTCCAATGAAGTGCCGCCAAGATATGAGGCCATAGCTGCTCGACCAACTGCTGCCCACCACTGACCTGCTGCCAGACTGTGGCGGCGGTGATCAGAAAGAGATAAGTGGCGTCCACCGAACCATAGTAACGACCCTCCCATAGTGGCCAGGCTCCCTCGGGCCAACGGCGCGGTTCCGGCCAATACTCGTGAATAATCTTGCCCGGCTGCTCCTCATTCTCGTCACGCTCAGTGGTACCCTGTGTTGCCGCCAGCGCCTGCAGGCCATGTGCAGCCAACTCAGCAGCCCAGGAGGCCAGCGCCTGATCGGTCGGGCGCAGACGTGCAGCCTCCAGCACCAGCAGCACTGACCAGAGCGTATCACGTCCAAACAGAGCATGATAGTGATCGCTAGCGCTGCTAGCGTGCAATCCTGCGGGCGTCCGTAGCTCATCCAACCAGGCGCGTCCTCGCTCTAACCAACGGACAAGAAGAGCAGTCTGTTGCGACTCGTGCATAGACTCCACCACAATAGCATTGCGAAGATCCTGTTGTCGTGCCAGCGTATCTCTATCTACCGGCTAGGCCCGATGTGGCCAGACCCTGGATAAAGTAGCGCTGGAAAATGAAGAAGATGATCACCAGAGGCGCAATAGAGATCATTGCGCCTGCCAGCACTAGATTGTACTGAGTCACATAGTTGCCTTTGAAAAAGGCCAGGCCCACCGTCAAAGTATAGTTCTCCTGGTGGGACATCACGATCAGCGGCCAAAGAAACTCATTCCAGGCCCCCTGAAAGGACAGGAGCGCTACCACAGTCACCGCTGGGCGCACCAAGGGAAAGATAATCTGCCAGAAAGCGCGGAAGCGTGAGCAGCCGTCAATCAGGGCCGCTTCCTCTAGCTCGCGCGGTAGCGTCTTGAGGAACTGCGTCATGAGGAAAACTGAGGTTGGCGTGACCATGGCCGGCACAATCAACCCGCCGTAGTTATCAGTCAGGCCCAGGGTATAAGCTACCAGGAACTTCGGGATCAGAATGAGCTGTGTGGGGATCATCAAGACCGCCAGTGTCAACAGATAGAAAAGGTTCTTGCCGGGGAATTCCATGCGGCCAAAGGCGTAGCCAGCCATTGAGGCCAGCAGCACATTAAGAATGGTTACGGCCCCAGCGTAGATGATCGAGTTCAGAATGTAGCGCGGAAAGAGTTGTGAACCGCTCAAGATAAAGCGGTAATTGTCGAGGGTCGCCGGGCTGGGCAGGAGGCTCGGCGGCCACGAGAGAACTTGCGCGTAGGTCTTGAAGGACGATGAGAAGGCGAACAAGAAAGGAGCCAACGAGAATAGCCCGTAGCCGATCAGTACGATGTAAAGCAAGATGCGACCCGGCTGCACGGGTAGGGGAGGCCGCCGCCTCAATGAGATAGCCACTGCTGGCAGAGGCGCCTTTTCCGCTCTGGCCAGGCCTCCAATCGTACTCATAGCTCTTATTCCTCCTCTCTCTTGCTGACTTGCCGAAGAGACAGGCCAGGCGCGATCTGCTCCACCTGACTCGGCTCTCTCTGTGCCAGCCTAACTGGCACTAGTATTGAATGTTGACATCGATATAGCGCTTCTGCAGCAATGTGACCGCGAAGATGATGATGAACAGGACAAAGGCTTGAGCGCAGGCCAGTCCCATCAGCGACTTCTGAAAAGCCGTGTCATAGATCACCATCGCCGCTGTCAAGGTTGAACGGAGCGGGGCCCCACTGGCTCCCTCCATAACAAAGGCCTGATCGAACATTTGGAAGGCTCCGATTGAGCCAAGCGCCACAACAGCGAAAGTGGTCGGGCGCAGGAGCGGTACTGTAATCTTCCAAAGCATCTGCCAGCTATTGGCCCCATCCACGCGAGCGGCCTCATAGAGCGTTGATGGAATGTCCTGTAGAGCTGCCAGGTACATCAGCATAAAAGTCGGGGCCGTCGTCCAAATGTTCAGCAGCATGATAGCGGGTAGAGCGGTCGAAGGATTCTCCAACCAGGCCGGTCCCTGGATATGGAGCAGCGAGAGCACATAGTTGATGCCTCCCTGGGGCTGATAGAGCCAATAGAAGATCAGAGAGATAGCCACTGAGGAGGTCATGGCCGGCAGGTAAAAAATGGTACGGAAGAAGCTTCGCCCGCGTACTCTCTGGTTAAGCAGGAGCGCCAGAAAAAGCGCCAGAATCGTCTGGAGCGTCACGACGCCGATCGTATACTCGACACAGTTACGCAGACCGACAGCGAAGTCGCCATCATGGGTCAGATCGTACCAGATGTTCAAGTAATTACGGAAGCCGTAAAAGATCGGCGCTGTAAAACCGAAGTCGACGTAGAAAAAGCTCAAAGTGAGCGCGGTAACAATGGCGATCAGCGTGAAGACGATCAGCACAAACAGATATGGAGCCAGGAAGGTATAGGCGGTTAGCGTCTCTGTCAGCTTGCGCCGGTTTATCTTGAAAGGCAGAAGGCGACGCGTTCCATATGGGCCGTCCGGTTGAGCTTTCCTTACTGACAGTTGCATGATCAAAGCTCCTTGCTTTACAAACAGGCCAACTAACCTGGGAAGCAGGGGTAAGGGCACGGCTCATCGGAGATGAGGAGAGCGAAGGGTCGGAGCCAGGCCGGCGTGGAGGCCTGGCGACGGCGCAGCAGGCCTGGCGGCGCTCAGCAGCTAGCTTATGCTGGCTGCCTTCCTTCCGTCTTTCCTTTCCCTCGCTCTCCTGCTCGCACTCGGGATCAGGGCGCTTGCGATGCGCAGACGCCAGCGGCTAAGAGCTAGGGAGCCACATTCTGCTCTATCCAGGTATTGACCTTCTGAGCCGCTGCGTTGAGAGCGTCAGCAACCGATTGCTTGCCGAGCATAATCGACTGCAGGGCATTGCTCACATCGCTGTGAATCTCCGTATCAGCCACGCCGTAGAAGTCGGGCTGACCGTAGGAAGCTCCATCCTGCAGCACCTTGACCCCCGGATTCTGCTGGAAGTAGGAATCAGTGGCCAGCGAGGTCAGGGTAGGCAGGGCAAAGCCATTGTGCAGGACCTGTGTTTGATACTCGGCGCCGGTCATATACTTAATCAGCTCCCAGGCCATGCCGGGATACTTGGTACCAGAATAGGCGGCCCAGGCATTGGTGTAGAGCAGGTTGCCGCGCTTACCGCTTGGTCCGATAGGCAGCGGCGCGATTCCATACTGGACCTTGGGATAGTTCTGGGCCAGGAAAGGAATCATCCAACCGCCTTCCAGGGTCATGGCCACCTGCTGCTTTCCAAAGGCATCGCCGTCCCAACTGGCCCCGACATCGCCGGGCATCACGCCAGTGTGGTTCAGCTCGAAGGAGGTATAGAACTCTGCCGCCTGAATGCCAGCTTGACTATTAAAAAGGGCCTGCTTGCCGTCGGCAGAGACCATCTGGCCACCGCTGGCGAAGAGGAAGGCCCCCCAACGCGAAGCATCGGCGGGCAGCGCGATGCCGTAGACGCTATTAGCCGGGCTGCTGCCGCGCTTTGTCAGCTTCTGAGCAGCGTTTTTCAGGTCGTCCCAGGTCCAATTAGAGGGATCACCAAGGCCGGCCTGCTGGAAAAGCGTCTTATTATAAAAGAGGCCAAGCGAGTTCCAGTCCTTGGGAATGCCAAAGACCGTGCCATCAGCGCAATCGAAGTCCTGCATCAGCGATGGGTAGTAGGTTGAAGGGGAGACGTGATCGCGCGCCATGTAGGGGCTAAGGTTGAGCAGTTTGCCGGCAGGGATATACTCCTGTGCCATTGGCGGCTGCAGATAGAAGACATCGGGCACGTTGCCGCTGGCGACGTTAGCGCGCATCTTGGTAGCGTAGTCCCCGGGAATAGGCGTCCAGGTCACCGTCACGTTGGGATGCAGCTTCTCGAAATTCTGGAGACCCTGCTTGACAAGCGCATCCTCCGCTGGTGTCGAGGCCCAGCCAGCCACAACCAGATGGATCTGGCCAGTCTCGGGGCTGGCTGCTGTGGTGTTGGTGTTGCTTGGGCAGCGCACCAGGGCGTTTTTAGGCCCTGTCACGCTGGCACCGGTTCCGCTGGTCGTGCCTCCACCGGTGCTGCTGCCGCCGCCGCAGGCGGTGAGGAGGGCGACGAGAGTGAGGGCCATCAAGGCACTCCACAGGCTCTTTTTTCTCGCTTTGCTTGACATCGGTGAACTCCTTCGTTTGCTCTCATCGGCTACTCTACCGATCTCTCTGTCAGCCGCGTCAGGCGGCGCGGCTCCGTGGGCGCCAAGATCGTTGAGCGTCCGCCGCAGCTCACCTCGGCTGAATCTGACAGATCTGGGGCCAGATAGGGGGAACAGGTCAAGCACAAATGCTGTCACTGTTCTGCTCATAGGTTCTTGCATCTTTGCAAGAAAGACTGATTAAAGATAATTGATAAGCAGATAGAGTAATTCAGGTACGCCAGCTTTGCTCACCTCCTATGGTAGGGATCAGCCGTGGCGGCAGAGACAGACCAGCGTACGAGCAGCTCATAGGTAGTCGCCTGCTGCAAGGCCGGAGCAAGCCAGATCGTGCGCCCCTCGAATCCGGTGAGCTGGACCGGACGGAGCGTCACGGGCCTGCCATTCAGGCGAGCCTCGCGAACGTGCTGGTCGGGCGAGAGTGCCAGGCCGGGCAGCAGTTCCCAGTTTGATTCGCTGATTGTGAGCTGGACGTACAGGCTATCTGGTTCTACGGTCAGCTCGACATCAAGAGAAGCGGAGGCCACAGGGATGCGGCGCAGGCTGACTCGAGGCCAGGTGCTGGGTGGTTGAGGGATGCAGAGCAAGCGGCGTGCAGCTACCTGGGGGCGGATACCAAAGAAATAATGGACCACTGGCCAAACGATGCCATAGCTTGACCAAAGCTGGAGGAAGCAACCGCCATCAGGTGCATACTCGCTCAGTGTTCCTGGTGAAGCCAGGCCAAAGGCGGTGCTCATCCGTTTCATCCAGGCCAGGGCCTGATCAGGGCGACCGTAGCGAGCTGCGCCGGCGGCCAGGGCGCCAGATGGGAGGGTCATGACTGCCCGATTGCGCCGGGCATTGAGCACCAGACCGTAAGTCTCCTGCCACTCGGGCGTCTCAAGGCGTGTCAGCAGCGAGTGGGCCTGAGCGGGCGAAGGCAAACCGGCGTCCAGAGCCAGAGCCTGGACCATATGGTAGAGCAGCCAAGGGCGAGGAACATCCTCTATCTGGCAACTAACCGGGTTTGCCGTTGTAGCCTGCTCAGTGAGCGCCTGCTCTAGGGCTATTGCTGCTTCCTGCATGGCTTGGGCCTCGGCCTTCCATGCCTCAGCGGAGGCCGCCGTGGCCCGTGCCTGTAGCAGGGCCTGATGCTGGCGCAGGCTGGAGGGTGGAGCGTAGAGATCGCCGAAGAGGCCCTCGCGTGACAGCCACCAGGCGTCGCGCACATGGGCGCGAGTCTGCGCGGCGCGCTGGCGCAGTTCGGTAGCCAACCCAGGGTCATGCAGTTCCGTGGCCAGGGCGGCGAGGCAATCGAGAGCCTCGACCAGGTAGGCAGCCACATCTAGCGCCTGCACGTCATCGCTAGCCATCTCCGGCGTCTCTACAATGCTCTTGCCATGGGGAACCAGGCTAGCGCGCCGGTCGCAGTCTGCCAGCGGCCAGGTGCGCAGGGCCTGCAGGCAGAAAGGGAACAGCTCTGCCAGCAGGCTGCGGTCTCCCGTCCAGCAATAGGTATGGTAGAGTGCGCGCACAAAAAGCGGCAGCTCCACCAGATTACCGCTCGCCCAAATCTGACCATAGGGGAGCACTTCATGAGGTACAGCGCTGTGGGAGTCGCAGCGTTCGCCGAAGATGGCCAGGGTGCGCAGACTGGCCACGGCTGCCGCGGTCTGACCGGTGGGCAACAGTGGCAGCACCCCGTAGGCCGTGTCGCAGCCGAACCACCAGGGGAAATCGGGCAAACCGGCCATCAGGCCGGTGCCGATGCCTGGCACCTCTAGTAGTAAGCGTGCGGTATTGGCCTTGGACCAGGCGAAGACCTCATTGAAGGTCGAGTCGGGCGAGGAAAGAGCACAGTGCTCGAAGGGGGAGAGAAACTCAGCGCGGGCGCGATGCTGAGCTTCGACGAGCACGGGCGTCAGGCCGCCTGAGACCTGTTCTCCCTCTGTCAGGCGGGCAAAGAGGTTGGCAGCCGACCCCGCGGAACGCGCGGGGCCGGTGATGAGGAAACTGAGCTGCGCCGATCCAGCGGGAGAGATCTGGCAACGGTACCAGAGCGCGGCGCCGGTGCCGCGCCCGCCAGTGCGCTCCGGTCCCCAAATCGCGTCACCTACCTGCCAGGCGACGGGGGCGACGGTGGCTCCTACGCAGGCTGTCCACGTAGGATGGAGCGCGTCGCGCAGCACGACGGCGGCCAGTTCCTCATCATAATCGGCCAGATCTTGCCCGTCGTGCCACCCAAGGCGTTCCTCGGCCATCCAGGCGCCGTGCAAATCGCTGCGCACCACTAGGCCGCAAAGCACCTCGTTGACCGTTGTCCCTGTCAGGTGTGGCTGCGCATTGAGGCTCAATTGGAGCACAAGGGCGCTCTCGTCAGGTATGATCCATTCGCAGCGTTCGATCGAAAGGCCCAGGGTCGGAAGCGTGTAGCTGAGGGTCACGCCGGCGGCTGTCCATTGCCAGCGCTCGGGATGAGTCAGCCAAAGTACTTCCTTGCTTGCAGGGAGACGCAGCGCAAACCAGTAGCCGTCAAGCAGCTTGAGCGGCGGAGCCCACAGGCCCCCCATCTCGCCTGGTTGGTGCCAGCCGATGTCAGGAAAGCTGCCGTCCAGGGTGGCGATCGTATAGAGGCGCCGCCCGCTGAGAGCGTAATAGCGTTTCCTATCAGGGATTGCCTGTATAGCTGGACCTATTTGCTGATCCTTATCGTACACAGTTTCTTTCTCCTCTTTGACGATACTGGTGCTGCTTCTCTGGCCTGCAAAGTACGAAAAGCTGCTACTTTGAGCGCTGTGTCGGCTTGCATCAATAGCCACGCGTTGAGGCGCGTATGATCAACTCTGGTTGTAGGAAGACATGTGGCTCTTCTGGTGGAGTCCCGCGCAAGACGGCGCACAGCAGGCGCACCAGGATGCGCCCCACCTCATTGATGGGCTGACGTAAGGTAGTGAGCGGAGGTGTCAAGTATGAGCCTAGTCCAAGGCCATCGAAGCCGATCACGGAGAAGGCTGGCCCGACCTGAACTCCGGCGTCAAGGGCTGCCCGCATCACGCCAACGGCGAGCACATCGCTGATAGCAAAGATGGCCGTTGGTGGCTCTTCCCAAGAGAGCAGTTGCTGTGTGAGCAGATAGCCGTCTTTCTGAGAGATGCCACTTGGAATACAGAGACGTGGATCGTAAGGCAGGTTGGCGCGAGCCAGGGCCTCACGATAGCCGGCGCGCCGATCACGCTCCCAGTGGTAGGTGTCTCCTCCACCGATGAAGGCGATCCGTCGGTGCCCTAAGCTGATGAGGTGCTCGGTGCCGATCCTGGCCCCGCTACGGTTGTCAACTTCGGCCCAGGGATAGGGATAAAGGCGGGCCGCGGCGAGGTCTTCGGCAGAGCGACCAAAGAGTACGTGTGGATAGCGATGACGGCAAAGATAGGCAAGGCGATGATCGTCTGGGCGCAGGTCTGTAAGAATCACGCCATCCGCATGCCGGCCACCAAGAATGCGCTGGTAGACGGCAAGTTCGCGCTCGCCTTCTTCGGCTCGTACCAGGAGAACATCGAAATGGTGATTGGCGGCCTCGTCCGCGATGCCGGCGAGTAATTCGACCAGGAATGGATCGGCGTTTCCTGCACCGGCATCCAGGTTGAGGGCGCGTGAAACAAAGGCAAGCGTGTCGGTACGTGCATGATTAAGATGGCGGGCGCTGGCGTTGGGCACGTAGTTAAGCTGCGCGGCTAGATCCCGAATGCGCTGACGTGTGGCTTGCGGAATCGAGGGGTCGTCGCGTAAGGCACGCGAAACGGTGGATTTGTTGACACCTGCCCGCCGGGCAATCTCCGCCAGTGTGGGCCGCGCCGTGTTCAACTCGAGCAGTGTCTGGCTCACTTGTCCGTTTGATTGCCGCGGCTCGCTCGGGCCGGCATTTGCTGGGTGCTGCTCCTCCTGTGTGGTCATCAGAGACCCCCTGACCGCTTTCTCGTCGCTTGTTGGGCCGGTCGCCGCGTTGCGATCCGTTGCCCTGCCTCTCTCGCCGCTTGGCCTTTCACTATGCAACCGGTTGCGTTGGCTTATTGATTAGATACCATACAGAGCAGTTGTCTGTCAAGATGGAAACCGGGACAAACCACGGGACGTTTGTGGGGCTAGTGGGGTGCCACTGTGCTCTTTTTTAGCCTCTTGTCCCTGCTCTCTCGACTTCATCGCTCTGTCCAGTATATAATTATGAGGATATTTGAACAAAAATTCGATTGTAGTGTCGATCTAGCGACTGACTGCCTAGGAACGAATGCTTATGAGTTCAATGGGGGGACCAGGATGATAAAGCCGTTTTGTGAGCAGGGTGAGGCTGAGGTGCAGCCAAATCCTGCAACGATGGAAGAGGCGCAGCTCTTATCGGATCAGCAAGAACAAAGTGGAGATCACTCTGAGAGGGCAGGCTCACTGATGCTTGAGAGGCGGGAGGAGCGGATGCCGTCGATGCTAGGCCGGCTGGCTGAGATTGATCTGGTGGCCTTGGACGCGGCGGTGGCGGTGGGAGCAGCCGGGGAACGGGCCAGGCGGCTGCTGGCCAATCGCCGACGGATCTCCCCGACGCGTCCCGCTCACCTGCTGCTGCACGCACACAATCCTCACGAAGAGGACCAGGCGAAGGCCGCCGCGGCGCAGCTCGCGCCGTTGGTCGCGGCGGTCCATCTGCGACGTCTCAGGAGTCGCAGTGAGGTGGCACGAGAGGCCCTGCGCCTCCATCAGCAGCTCTGGCCGGACGTCCCTGAGGCTCAACGCAAGCCACGCCTCCTGCTGCTGATTCGCCGTGGGGGAGCTGGCACGCCCCAGTTCATTGCGCCTTTCGTGGGAGGCGCTGGCACGACCTGCGGGGCCTGGACGCCGATCGTCGCCTACCGTCGGGGCCGGCAGACCTGGATCGCTGGGACCCGGTCGCCAGAGGAGGAGCGAGGAGCCGAGCCGATCCGGGGCTTCTTGCGCGGCAACTACGCACAAGGGGTCTGTCCGGTCGAATGCAGCTTCTGTTACCTGCGTGGCCTGCAGGGGATGGGACTCAAAAGCGTGGCCCTCAACCTGGAGGAGGTCATGCCGGAACTCGACCGGCTGCCGCAGGGCAGCGTGGTCAACTGGGCGGAGCTGGGCGGTCCTGTCGAAGAAGATCCCTGGTTTGTGGATGAGCACGGGCGTGGCTCGCTGGTGCAGACCATCCTGGATCTGGCCAGCGCGCGCGGGATCGTCTCCTTTTTCCTGACCAAGGGGGTCTACGAACCCTACCTGCAGCTCGAGGGCCGGCTGGCCCTGGTGGCGATCAGTCTGAACCCGGCGGCGATCTCGGCGCAGTTTGAACCGGGCGGGGCCCCGCCGGAGGCCCGCCTGCGCGGACTGGCCTGGGCCATTGATCATGGGGCCTTTGATCACACGATCCGACTGGGGCCGATTATTCCGGTGGCGGGCTACCGCGCGGCCTACCACGAGCTGTTTGCGCAGATCCGCGATATCCTGGGGTCGCGGCTCAAGCGGATGACCGTGGACATTCTGCGCTTTTCGCCGCAGATGCCGCGGGTACTCAAGGCGAGCTTGCCCGAGGAACAGGTGGCGCCGTTGCTCGCTGAGCTAGAGCCGGAGGTCGTGGCGCACAAGTATCGTCCCTCGGCGGTGCGGCAGCAGCGGCTCTATCGCTGGGTGCGGCTGCTCTTGGAGCGCTATGATCTCGGGCAGGTGCAAACCACCCCCTGCAAGGCGGATCCAGGGGAGGCTCTGCAGTTCCTCAAAGCCGGGGTGATCAGCAGCATGCCCTGCGCCTGCCACATCAGCTATCGTCTCCGTGCTCAGCTACAACGCAGCCCGCTTCCTATCATCAATCGCACTCTACAGAAGTAGCATTTTAGTGCTCGCTTGATTATCTTAGGATATTTCACTTGTCAAAGAAACTATCATTAGGTATACTCTAAAG
>NZ_JADGHT010000521.1 GCF_019683755.1 Thermogemmatispora sp.
CCCCTCTCCAGAGGCAGAACATCCTCCTGCTTATAGCTCAGTTTTCTTCACAGACCTTCCCTCTTGCTTGTTATAGTATGAATTACTCCTACCTCTGAAAACAGGACCTCCATAAAAATTTCGTTAAAAATCTTCCCTATGGGAATATTTATGTTTTTTACACCTTCCCGCTCCCGTGTGACTATGGTATAACACGTATAGCAATATGAGGATTTTTAAGACCTGGGGATACAGCGTTTTACAGCTTACCCGCTCTAGTAACTGGCAAGAGAACGAATGCTTCCTAAAGGGAGGCGGGTGGCTCTTGTTAGGAGGGACCCTGAGAGGGAGTGTTATGCCTAATGGCCAAAGGTCGTGAAAATGCTGCTGATAGCCTTCTACCCGTACTGGAGTTTTTCCGTGCAAGGCAACAGACAGGGCTGCTGAGTGTTGAGCGTCTGCGCAATGGCCAGCTTGAGGAGGGGGAGATCTATTTACGCGCAGGCCGCCCTGTCTATGCTGCCGCTGGCCAGCTCGCTGGCCAGGATGCTCTTAATCTCCTGCTGACCTGGAGCCCGATTCGTTTCGCCTTTTTCCCAGACGCTCCTTACCCCATTCGCCCAGATAGTTCCCCTCTTCCTGTGGCACGCCTGACCCCCTTGCTGCCCAGTGTGGCGCGCGGCGAGGGGAATCCTCAGCTTCCTCTCGCGCCGGAGAAGGTCAATGATGATGCCGCGGGATATATTGGCATATCCACATACGGTAGTAGCTATAAGCCCGGCCTTGAGTGGCTGGTGCCCCGGCGCTTGAGCGACGATCTCAGTGTCTTATCGCTGTTGAGCCGGAGACAGCGCTCGGTCTATCTCCTGGTTGACGGGCGGCGCACAGTGGCGGATCTCGCCCGCTGCACGAAGAAGAGCGTGCAGGAGATTGAGCGCATCCTGGTTGAGCTACAAGAGCAGGGATTGGTCGCTATCTGACTGAGCAAGCGGGTCGCTGACAGGACGAACCCGAGAGTTGCGCCAGCCAGTGAGCCAACCTTTTCCCACGCCTGTCCGCCTGCTGGTAAAGCAGACAGATCAAGCAGCCGTGGTCATCATGGGCAGCAGCTCGTTCAACTGCTGTAGCCAGTTTGGTCCCAGCAGGCGGCGTGGAATGCGGATGACGCCTTGCTGGACGCGGGCCTCGTTGCGAAAACGGTGGTAGAGAGCAACGCGATTGGGTATCACTGAGCGCCTGACGGTGATCACCAGTTCATTGTTCTTCAGCGAGATGGCTTCGATGCCCTGGTGAGCTGCCTCGATCTTGAGCCGGATGAGCGTGAGCAAGTTCTGCACCGGGGGCGGCGGTGCCCCAAAGCGGTCGGTCAGTTCTGCCGTGATCGCCTCCACCTGTTCATGGGTGGTCAGATTGGCCAGGCGCTGATAGAAATTGACCTTAAGGGTGCGATCCCCGATATACTCATCCGGCAGATAGGCATCCAGTGGCAGGTCAATGGTGACCCCTGGAGTGCCTGTCTCTTCTTTCTTCCCTTGCAACTCTTGCACGGCCTCCGCCAGCAGCTTGCAATAGAGATCAAAGCCTACCGAGTTCATGAAGCCTGATTGCTCTGCACCAAGCAGATTGCCAGCGCCACGTAGTTCCAGATCCTTCATGGCGATGCGGAAACCGGCCCCCAGCTCGGTAGCTTCGAAGATCGCGCGCAGGCGCTTCTCCTGCAGAGGCGTGAGCCGGGCCTCTTTGTTGTAAAGGAAGTAGGCGTAGGCTTGCTGGGCTGAGCGTCCCACGCGGCCCCGTAGCTGATAGAGCTGGGCGAGTCCAAAGTGGGCCGCGTTGTTGACAATGATCGTATTGGCATTGGGGATATCCAGGCCGTTTTCGATGATGGTGGTGGAGACCAGCACGTCGTATTCGCCGTTGGCGAAACCCAGCATGATGCGCTCTAGTTGCTCTTCATTCATTTGCCCGTGGGCCACGGCGATGCGAGCCTCAGGCACAAGCTGCTGGAGCTTCTGGGCCAGCAGTTGGATACCGGCGACACGGTTGTGGACAAAGAAGACCTGGCCTCCGCGGTCAAGCTCGCGCAGGATCACCTCGCGAATCAGCCCTTCGTCGTACTCGCGGATGGCGGTGCGTATCGGCAGCCGCTCCTGGGGGGGGGTCTCGATAACGCTCATGTCGCGCAGGTTGACCAGGGCCATATGTAGGGTGCGTGGAATGGGGGTGGCCGTCATGGTCAGAAC
>NZ_JADGHT010000088.1 GCF_019683755.1 Thermogemmatispora sp.
ATCGTTTTGTTAATGCAAACGAATGGGAGAGGGAATCAGGCTCAATGGTCCACAGATCCAGATCAACAAGCGGGCGGATCGATAGATGATAGTATACTTCACCCGTCAGGCCTGGTTGAGCGTGTTCCGGGAGACGCGGGAAGGATGAGGAGGGAGACAGCACGTCAGGGAAGAGGAATCCGGGTCGGGGAGCAACGGCCCCCTGGATGAGAGAGTGAGCGGTGGCTCTTCAACTCGCTTTCCTTTCCAGGAGAGCAATCAATACGCGGCTGACTAGGAGAAGCCGCGAAGTGTTTTCTTTGCTTAACAGAGAAGTAAGGAAGCCAGTCTGAGGATCGACCCTCCAATCTGGCCAGATGGCATGAGCCTTGATCAGGCCAGACCGAGGGCTGCAGTCCTTTCCAGCCTGGTCGGCCCGTGGGCTTCTGCCCCGGTTGAACAGGGCTTTTCCTTAAGCCAGATATGATGCGCTCTGACGGCACTGGCCCTTGTCTGCTTTGCTCCGCGCTGCGGATTGAGCCTAGAGCCTGAAAGGGAGCCAACGCAGCGGTGGAAAGACCTGCTCGACGATTGAAAAATGGTCGTAGTAGTCACTCTGGCGCAGAATCAGGCCCTGCCTGACAGTAAAGATGCTGACACCATCAACTTGAAATGGCCGCGAGAGCCAGGATTGACCTAGCAGGCGCGGCGTGGTACCGGAGGCGATCCAGCAGATTGCGGCCTGCCCATCTCCAAAGAAGCGACGTGTAGGTGTGTATTGGATGGTCGGCATGCTGGCAAAGCGCTGGCTGAACCAGCGTGCGATCTCTCGATGGCCTCGACGTGCGTGGCGCATGCCGGTGTCGAAGAGTTCGGCTCCATCGTGATAGAGGGCGACTAGCTCGTCGACGTCGTGAGCATTGAATGCAACGATCCAGCGATTGATGAGAATAGGCAGCTCCATGCCGGCAGGCATAGGGCCGCTCTGCTCAAAGCTGTCTCGGTTGGTTCGCACGCCACTTTCTCCTCTGCTTCTGCTGCTCTCTGACGATGGCTTCCTCGTTCTCTGTATTGTAGCGCAGGAGAAGAGCTAGCACAAATGCCTTGGGAGGTTGAGGACGAGCCTCGCTGCTGCTTATGCCACCAGGCCCGAGAGCCAGCAGGCAGACCGCCGCCTAGATAAGAGAGAGCGCTCAGGCGAGAGGCAAGCAGCTTTGAGCTGCCGCTAGCTGTTCTCCTCTCCCAGCGCCAAGAGAGAGCAGGTCGTCTCTGGATGCTGTTGGGTAGGCCGCCGACAGCGAGTGCCTTAGCTCTATCGCCACCAGGCTGCTTTGACAAGGTCAGGGTTAGCTGGGCCTGATTACCAATTCTCGCCAAGAGCGTCGTCTTTCGTGATGGGGAGTGCTTCCCGTGGGCTTCGGCAGCGGAGACCGAGAGTAGCACGGGAGGCGTTCCTTTCCTCCCTTTTCTGCTCGTTGGCACCATCAGCAAGACGCTGACTCGTCCCGGCCTGGACTGTAGGCGGTGAGACGGCACCTAGGTTGATAAGGGAAGGCCCATGAATTCGCTGATGTATCTGAACAGAGCAAGCAAGCAAGCGACTCAGACCAGCGAGCTGATTGCCCCCTCTCGGTCGGCCTTAGTCTCGGCCTCGGCCAGGTGCCCTTAGAAGAAGAGGCTGATCTGATCGTAGACCGTGCGGATGTTCTGCGGTGTGCCAGCATATTCCTGGGCACCGGTGGCTGCTGCGATCGACTTCAGCGCGTCCGCATCGGCATCGTTGCCATAGGCGATGGTGAAGACCTTGATTCCTCTGCCGGCGTCCTCCCCCTGCGGCGTGATGCGCTGGAGCAGTTCATTGAGAGAAAGTTTGCTGACGTTATCTTGCCCATCGGTCAGAACGACCACCGCCTTGATGTCATTGGTGGTGAAGCGGCTGAGCGCCTGGACTTGTTCAGCAATCGTATCGAACAGGCGGGTACCGCCGTCCGCTGTAATGGCAGCGATCTGTCGGAGGACTTGCTGACGCTTGGCACCAACTGGCGAGAGCGGACTGATGACGCTGGCTTGATCACTGAAGGTCGTCAGTCCAAGTATGTCGTCGTCGCTCATAAGCCGCACAAAGTCGCTGAGGCCCTGCCGCGCGGCGTCGATCTTGCTCATCCCGTTGAAGCCCTCGTTCATGCTCCCCGAGGTATCTAGAATGAGCATGGCGGCGACATGGCGTTTCTGGGCCTGCCAGGTGTTCTCAATGGCATTGACCACGTCCACCGAGGGAACCTGCAGGGTGGTCCGCGGTTGCTCTGGGTCGACGCCGTGAGCGCTGTCAATGGGAGCGCCAAGAGCTATCGAGGGGACTGCAGGACGAAAGCCGTAGCGTAGGGCCTTGGCTTGCTGCTGGGGCGCCAGCAAGAAGGCTTGCAGGACTTCAGCAGCGCTCTCTTTGGCCGGCGTCAGCCAGCCGCCGTGGAGAATGGCATAGGGGTGATCGCTGTAGAAAGTGCCTTCTTTGGGGTAGATAGCCACGACGGGAAAGGGAAGATGGGGATAGCTGTGGCCGTCATTGGCTTCAACAACTAGGTTTTCGTACATGACCGCCGCGCTGAGAAAGCTGGGCCCTTTGTTGAACATTTCATCGGCAAAGAAGCCGGTGCTGTCGCCATAGTGAATGACCGATTTTTCGATGTCGGCGATAAAGTTGCGGACGCGCAGATCCTGGATATCTGCCAGGGTAAGCCCGCGCTGCTTGCCTAGAGCGGCATAGCTCATGGCGATGATGGCGTCAAGCCCGGAGTTGGAATATGCAGGATGAGTGTGGCCGAATTTGAAGCTGCCCGCTTCGGGATGACCATAGGCGGCCCACCCCCGCGGATCGTCTCCCAGACGCGCGATGTCGCTCCAGCCGATGGCGCGTTGTGGCCAGCCCAGCGCTGCAGCTAGCGGTTTCCACATGGCGATGACGACAGGGCTGCTGACCAGTGAGGGCGTGGCCTTGGCTCCCATGTCGATCAGGTCTCGCCCGGTCTTCTGGTGCCAGCGGGCATTGAGCAGGCTGAGCCAGACGCTGCCGGCAGGACTCCAGACGTCAGGCTGGATACTGCCATTGAGGATCTGCTCAAGGGAGGCACCGGAGCCAATGGGAATGGCGTTGACGGTGATAATACCATCACAGGCTGCGTAATGGTGGTGGTTAAAGTCCGCAATAACATCACTCATCCAGGCTTCTTTCTCGGAGCCGTAGTAGAGGGTGAGAGTCACTGGATCATGCGAATGGTGTCGACAGGTCACCGCATAGGGGGCCGGTGTGGGCGTCGGCGAAGCGGTGACGCTCCAGGGCGCATCACAGCTCAGCAGCAGTGTGAAGAGCAACAATAAAGCACAGGTAGAGCAAAAGAGACTGATCCAGAGCGTTCTCCGCCTCCGCCTGCTGAGGGTCGCACGATCGTGTTCTCTGTCCATGGTCCTTGACGATCCTTTCGTGTCAAAAGCATGAGGCAGCTTGATAATTAGCTGGGGCTGCATCTCTCACAGCCCTGGGGGCCGCGCTTCTCCTCTGCCTGTTCCCCTTCTGCCAGGCCAGCTAACTGGGGGCTGTGGCACTATTGCCGTAGGCGCTGAGCCACTCTTGAAGCAAGGTATCGGTCACAGGGCCGGCTGGCGGCTGTGCCTCGGGGCCAAGCTGCGTTGGTATCTTGAGACTGCCCGCCAGGCCGAGAAAAGGATTGTCCTCAACGCGGTCGTAGATGGTGACCGTGGCGTTGGTGGGTCGGAAGCCGCTTTTGAGGGCTTCACGCTGCTGCTCCTCGCCGAGGAGGAAGTCGCGAAAGAGAAGTGCCGCTTCTTGCTGCTCACTGGTGACCCATTCGGCGTCAAGGATGGCAAAGGGATGATCGCTCAGCAGATTGAGGCCTGGATAGAAGGGGAGTAGGGCCATGCCCTGGCGCTGATGGGCTTCCGCCTGACAGGTCAGCACGAGGTTTTCGTAGGTGAAGGCCAGATCATAGGAGGATGGCCCTTTGAGGATGACTTCACGCTCTAGATAGGTGCCGCTACTGCGCCCAAATTGGGTGACGGCTCCCTCAATATCTCCGAAGTAGCGCAGAAAACCCTTGTCACGTACCTGGTCGCTGGTAAGGCCTCGCTGTTGATGGAAGTAGGCATAGGCCAGCAGGGTAATGCTCAGCAGGCCGCTATTCGACTGATCGGGACGAGTCTGGGCCAGCTTGACCTGACCCCAGTCGCCAGGCCCCCCCAGGTCCTGCCAGCCGTTTTTGAGGAGAACGGCGCTGTGAATGGCCTCCCAGTCAATGGTGCGGTAACGCTGAAGCAGGAGGCGCGCGCGCTCTTCCCAGACTGCAAAGACCAGGGGGCTGAAGACGAGCGAGCGTGGTGATAGGTCTGCTGAGGAGGCCACGATCTCTTTGCCTCCGTGGGCGGCCTTCCAGGCATCATTAAGCTGGTTGAGTTCCAGTGTGCTGGCCGGACTCCAGGCGATGGGCCGCAGTTGGCCATTGAGAATGCGGCCTCGGGCATCGAGCGAGCCACGCTCTTCGACTTGCGGCAGGGTGATGCGTTTGCCACGCAGGGTCACCCCGCGCTGGTTAAAGGCTGCGATGGCGGTGCTGATCCAGCTTTCTTTTTCGGTGCTGTAGACAAAGCTGAGAGCAATCTGCCCGGCCACTCCCGTCGTTCCTCCGCTACTTTGGCGCGAGAGGAAGAAAGGGAGGCTGAGCAGGCCAGCGCCCGCGACAAGGCTCATTGTCCCTGCGGTCAGCAGCAGGCGGCGCGAGATGCGTCTCCCTCCTCGAACGGCAAGCTGCGCCTGGGGTCCCTGGCCCGGCGTTACGGGTAATGGGGTTACCGGCGTCGGTGGACTGCCGGAGGGCAGCGGCGTCACTGGCAGAGCGCTCACCGGTGGCGGGGACACGGGCGAGGCTGTTCGCCCAGTCGCGGCGACATTGGGCAGGCCAGAAAGGGAGCCTTTCATGGCGCCAGGGGTGCTGAAGCCAGCAGCCAGGATTGCCATGTACATGTCAGCGGCAGTTTGATAGCGTTGGGCTGGATCTTCAGCCATCGCCGTCAGGATGATCTCTTCACTGGCGGCAGAGATTTGCGGGTTCAAGGCGCGTGGGGTCTGAAAGAGGCTAGGATTGAGGCGCCTGGCCGGGGCGTCAAGGGGTAGCTCACCGGTGAGGAGCTCGTAGAGCGTGGCCCCCAGGGCGTAGATGTCGGAGCGCGCATCGCTTTGACCGCGCCCGTACTGCTCTAGTGGAGCATAGCCCTGAGAGCCGAGCAGGGTGGTGTCACGTGTGACCTGGCTCTTAAAGATGCGGGCGATGCCGAAATCAATGAGCTTGAGCTGCCCTTCTGGAGTCAGCATGATATTGGCTGGCTTCATGTCACGAAAGATGATCACCTGGGAGCGAGTGTGCAGGTAGTGCAGGACAGCACATAGCTCCAGACCCCAGCCCATGACGGTCGCTTCGTCGAGTGGTCCGCCGTGTTCTTCCAGGATCTTCGCTAGCGTTTTGCCTTCGATGAATTCCATGACAAGGTAGGCTTTGCCGGCTTCTTCGAAGAAGTCGCTGACATTGGGCAGGTTGGGATGCTGGAGCTGAACCAGGAGATCTGCTTCTTGACGAAAGTCGGCCAGGGCACGTGCTTTCTCGCTGGGGGTGAGCAGGGCGTCGCCCATCTCTTTGATGGCGACCTGCCGGCGAGCCGAGAAGCGCAAGTCCAGGGCTTTGTAGACAGCTCCAAAGCCCCCTTTGCCAACAAGGGCGACGATGCGGTAGCGTCCGCTGAGCAGGGCACCAGGACTAAGGGCCCCAGTGATCCGCCGATCTCCTCCGGTGACCGCTGACGAGGAGGCTACGGCAGTATAGACGCCGGTTGGCGGTCCGGCCAGCGTGTAACCACAGTTGATACAGAATTGTTCACCGGGCGCGTTCGGGGTACCACAGTGGCCACAGGTGAGGAATCCTCCAGTATGACTCTGCAAGGTTTTTCACTTCCTCGTGAATAGCACGTACAAGCACGTACGGCTCCTCGGCCTTTGATCGGTCGTGATGAGTCGCGCACTCGTGATGCTCATGTTCTGCTTATCCAATTGCCACGCTGCGAGTATGTCGCCAGAGCTTTATCTCTGCTTTACGGCTCTGTTATGGGAATGTAAAGGCTCCATTAACAAATAGGGATACTTCGGCGACAATCTGCCGCTGCTCTTCAAGCGGAGGGAGGGGGATAGGCATTGAATGCCGCGCGGATAGGCTAATATTATGCTGACCTGCAGAGGAAATCGCGTTATCCTTAATCAACATTCTTCCGTGCTCACTACTGATAAAGAAATGAAACCAGAAGGGAAAGATGCTCTTCTCTAAAAAGCGAAACCGTAAAAGATACGAGGCAAAGTCACGTCTTGGTTCCAAATCAGTATGTACTACAGCAGACTTACCTAGCAGGTTGATACTACCATTTGTTCTACATACAAGCAGATCTCCTCGCTGAAGGCCATCTTCGTCACTAAGCTTGATAGGCTCTTTAGATCCCTAAGATCCGGAATATTCGCGACAATATTAGGAATTCTTACAATAGGCTCTCGCCGAGTTCTCTAATCACACCTAATGGAGGTTCCATACTCACTCCTCGCAACGAGCTGCTCCACGGTGGCCCAGCACCAGCCGCGAGGCGGCGGTGGCAGCCTGCTGGTATCCGGCCAGCCGGCTCGCGATAGGTCTGCTTCCAACGATCGCCGCGCGGCTCCTGGCCGCGGGTGCGCATCTTCTCCAACTGCTCGGCCTCCCAGCGTGCGCCGCTCGGCCAGCCGGCAGATCAGGAGAGCAGGAAGACGGGTCGGGCATGGAGCGAGCAGACTCGACAAGCCTCCCAGGCTTGCAATCAGACCAGGGCGAGCCAACAGCGGTGCGCAGCACAGGCGAGTAGCGTCCCCGAGCCGCACGTCGCTGGCGTTGATCCTTGTCCTCTCCCCCTCCTTATCTTTCCGTTCAACGAGCAAACACGGAGCAGTCGGCCTAGCGCAGTTCGGTCGCCTGACCAGAACAAGAGCCAATCCACTCTCACTTGCCCTTTATTGGCTGTAGCCAGGGGACGCGCAGGCGCCTAGAATTTTGTATAGATACCCTTGCAAGCGATCCCGATTGGACTCGGACACCTGCCTTTCACCTCCGATCCAGCCAGCCAGATAGATCAGCACCAGCTACGCCACGGAGCGAACCGCTTCCCGCCCTGTGACGCCAGTTAATCCAAGGTGTCCTAGCATATCGTTTTGTCCGTATTTACCTTATTAGCAGCATATTTATTAAGAGCTATGCGGAGAGAACAAATCAAAACGTTTGTGAGTAAAGATTGTCTCGTTTTGGCCACTAGTCCTGAGCGATCAGGGGCCGCAGCGGCCCGCCAGCGACAGGGCAGCCTGCGCCCTGTCGATCGGCTGGGCATCATCCTGGCCCTGCTTGCCCTCTATCTCATCTGGGGTTCGACCTATTTGGGCATGCGCCAGGCGCTGACCAGCTTTCCACCTTTTCTCATGGGCGGCCTACGCTTCGTCTGTGCCGGCATCCTGCTCTATCTTTTCCTGCGCCTGCGCGGCGAGCCGCGGCCCAGCCGCCGTCAGTGGCTGGCGGGTGCAGGTATAGGCGTCCTGATGCTTGTCGGCAGCAATGGCATGGTTGCATTTGCTGAACAATGGGTCGCCAGCGGTCTGGCCGCTATTGCCCTGGCTGCCGTCCCGCTTTGGACGGCCCTCTTTGCTGGGCTGAGCGGGCGCTGGCCACGACGCCTTGAATGGTCCGGCCTGCTCCTCGGCTTCGCCGGCGTCATCTTGCTCAACCTGCAGAGCGGCCTGCGGGCTAACCCCCAGGGGGCCATCGCCCTTCTCATCGCCCCTATTTGCTGGTCGCTGGGTTCCGTCTGGAGTACGCGCCTGCCCCTGGCCTCTGGCCTGATGGCCAGCGCTACCCAGATGCTGGCCGGAGGCCTGGCCCAGCTCAGCATTGGCCTGCTATTGGGCGAGCGCCCCAGCCTGCCGCCTGCGCCGGGCGCGCTCTTGTCTCTCATCTATCTTGTCGGCGCTGGCTCCCTCCTTGGCTACTGTGCCTACGGCTACCTGCTGCGCCGCGTACGGCCCGCTCTAGCCACCAGCTACGCCTACGTCAACCCGCTGGTAGCCGTTTTCTTGGGGGTCCTCTTTGCTCATGAGCAGGTTACGCCCCTCGAACTACTAGCCATGCTCATCATCCTGGGTAGTGTAGCCCTCATCTCGCTCCAGCCACGTTCGGCGCCCACCAGCCCCACTCACCTCAGCAAGGCCAGCGTCCCTGACCAAAACCAGGCCCAGCAGATCAGCCAGGCGGAAATTGAAATGAGAGGCGAAAGATAACGGCAGACGGGAGAGGCAGAATGTGGGGACCGCGAAGCGGAGCGGAGCAGAGCGAGGAAAGAGTTGGGGGGAAGAGTTAGGAACCGGCTGGCGCCGTGACGGTGAGGCCTGTCCGGCCTCACCGCCAGAGTTGACCTTTCTTTAGCCACGATCCATCAGGGATTGGCACGCAGGAAATTTTCAATCTCTTCCAGATCGCTGGGCGAGAGACGGAACTCTGCCGCCCCGATCACCTCGCTGATCTGCTCAGGCCGACGTGCCCCCACAATCGCTCCGGTCACCGCTGGATGGCGCAGCGTCCAGGCAATCGCTACCTCGCCCGCCGTGCGCCCGTAGCGGTAGCCGATGTCCTCTAGGAGCTTCGCCAGGGCCAGATTGCGCGACAGACGTGGCTCCTGGAAATCGGGATGACGCTTCCGCCAGTCGTTATCGGGCAGCGCCGCCACGCGCTCCTTTGTCATGCGCCCCGTCAGCAGGCCCGAAGCCATCGGGGAATAGACAATCACCCCGATGTTGTGCTCTTGACAGTAGGGCAGAATCTCAGCCTCGATCTCACGATGAATCAGCGAATAGGGTGGCTGCAGTGAGCTAATCGGAGCAATGGCCCGCGCCCGCTCCATTTGCCGCACATCGAAATTCGAGACACCGATATAGCGCACCTTGCCCGCACGCTGCAGCTCGGCCAGGGTGCTCCAACCCTCCTCAATATCCTCGTCGGGCACCGGCCAGTGAATCTGATAGAGATCGATCACCTCGACCCCTAGCCGGCGCAGGCTTGCCTCTGCCTCACGCCGAATCGAATCAGCCTTGAGAACATTGCGCACCTGACCATTGCTGGTCTCATCCCAGACAAGCGAGCACTTCGTAAAAATGTACGGGCGCTCGTTGGGGCCACGCTCGCGCACTGCCCGCCCAACGATCTCTTCTGAGTGTCCCAGACCATAGGCTGCCGCCGTATCGATCCAGTTGATTCCCAGGTCAAGGGCCTTATGAATCGCCGCCAGCGAGTCGGCGTCATCCTGTGGCCCCCAGCCAAAGCTCCAATTGCCCCCACCAATGGCCCACGTTCCTAATCCCAGCGGCGTGATCTCCATGTCGGTATTGCCTAAGCGTCGCTTCTGCATAAACACTCCTTCCGCAACCTATTCGCCATCTCAGCTACCTTGTAGTAGATGCTCAGGAGGCCCTCAATGCCCCCGGCCTTCCCATCTTATTCCACAAACAGCCTGTAATGCAAACTCAGGCGGAAAGCCCGTCCCTATACGATAGCGAGGGAAACCGCCAGCATCATCTGCTGGCTGGGGTGGGGATCACGCAGGCCCTCCTTGTCCAAGCTAGACTCTACTCAGACAGGCAAACAGCTCCCGCTGTCCAGCAGCACGAGGGCTATGGAGCTTTATTCTCAGCCCAGGAGCCGCTACTCACCACGGTGAATGGACTGCTGAATGTCCCCCTTCACCATGTCACCCTTCATCACTCCCGTACAGCAACGGGTCAGGCTCCTTGCCGTAGGTAGCTCCCTCCTCGCCATGCTCGCTGAAAAATGCGACCCAGGTATGGGGAACAGCCAAGCGCGCTAGCCGCATGACCCCAGGAGGTCGCCCCTGGCAGCGGAAGGGAGAGAGAAAGTGAGGGAGGCCATCTCTCATATCTCCTCGTTTCCAAGGAGAAGGCAGATCCCCAGCACTTTCTGGGCCACCAGTGCTGGCGGATAGGGCGCTGACAGGGTGGAGAAGAGGAGTCGGCAAGCAGGCATGCAGAGCAGAAGAGCTAGCCAGGGAGGAGGAACAAGAGGGTGAGGGCAGCGCGAGGAAGCGAAGGGAGCGGGAATACACCCCCGGCTGCGCTCTCCCCGATCTGAACCTCACTCCTGTAATTCAGGCAGAGGCAATTGTAGCAGCTCCTCCTCTAATTGCTGCCAGACTAACTGCTCTGCCTCCGTCACCTTCAGCGGACGATCATTCAGAGCTGCTTCACGCATCAAAGCAGCGACACGTCGCTGGAAATGCTTGAAATATTCCTCCTGGATCTCTAGCGGGGGCATCGCCTGCAGATCAATGCGCTGGAGTTCATAGAACTCATGTGGCTCAAAGGCCAGCGCCAGGAGGTCCGCATACTCTTGCACAAGACGACTGCGCCCAGGCGAGAAGAAGTCAGTTCGCGTGCTGGAGACTAACAGCCCCCCAGCAACACAGCTAGAGCGCAGGATTGGTGCAATGGCACAGCCCACCTCTCCCTCGATCGGACGCGCCGGATAATAGCCCTGATCGCGCGTCAGGTCCTGGATCACGATCAGTCGCCCCTGGGCCACGGTATAGCCGGCCAGCGACTCTGCTCCCAAAAAACCAGCCTTCTGCTCCACACTGCTTTGCCAGGGGCCGGTTCCGATACCAACGCGCTTCCGCAGGCTGCGCACCTTGCTGTTGGGGCCAGAGGGTGGCATACACTGCACCACCGTGATCGCGATGCCAACTTGATGCGGATCAAGCTGCCCAATCGCCTGCTGAAGGATGAGGCTGGCGATGGACCAGAAGCGCAGCATAGCTAGCGCCGTGGCATGGGTATTGAGGACACGAGCATAGAAGGCTGAGGGGATCTCTTCCTCTTCCAGCTCTAACATCGGCTCTCCAAAATTGGAAAGGCCGAATTCCTCGCTGAAAGCTTGTTGCAGCTCCGAGCGATACTGAGGGAGAGCCTCGGCCAATAACCTCAGATTCTGGGGACGCGGTTGTGACTCTCCTTCGGCCCAGCGCGTCAAGGTCAGCGGCGTGACCCCCAACTTGTTGGCCAGCATTTGTTTCTGCCGCGGGTCACTAATGAGGCTTGCCAGCAGTTCACGCCAGTTTCGGCTCTGTTGCATCTAACTACCTTGATCCTTTGAAATAGTGGGTGGATACAGGATACGTTCCGTATACTAGCAAAAACTGAGATTCTTTAAGAGAAAGTGCCAGTGGCAAAACAAACCCCTCTCGTGGCGGCTCCGCGTGGTCAGAAATATTGATAGCGGTTGTAATTATACCACAATTCGCCCCGTGGAGAACGTTAGTTGTGCAGACTCAAGGTCTGAAAAGCGGCATTTAGGCTATGCACATGGAGAGAAACAAGGCAGGCGCAGGCGCTGTGCAGCGGCAAGGCAGCAAGGTAGCAAGCAAGTGAGCGGTCGTCTGGGCCACAGAAACCAGGGACCTCTGTTTCTCTCGCCAGCAACATGACAACGGCCAGACCCCTTGTTTTCTCACTCGGCGACTTGATCTTGCGCCTGTGCTGGCAGAATCAGATACCCCGTTGCCGCCCCGCCGCTGGGGAGCGCGAGACAGGGGCGACCTTAATCATCCAGGGCTTCTAGCAACATATCCCCTTCTTCTGGCGAGAGACGCCCTTCCGCCACCATGCGCAAAATTGCCTCGCGCTCACGTTCGCTAGAGGGCGACTGAGCCGCTGGCTCTGCGGCAACTTGCGGCTGCACCTGTTCCTCATCAGTTCTCTGATCAGTAGATGCCGATGAGGCTGCATTCGCCAGAGAAGCTGCGGCAGCCGCGGCTTTTTCTGGACCGGACTCACCAGGGGCCATTGATGAGGTCTGCCGACGTGTTTGAGCCGCTGAGGAGAGTCCTAGATTGCGCAGAGCGCGTTCCACAGCCTCTATTGCCCCCACAACACCCTCAGCAGTCGCGCGCTGGGCCTGATCAAGCATGCGATAGAGACGTTCCGGGTCCATCTGCCACTCATGTTCCTGGAAGCGCAGACGCACTCGTGGCCCACCACCTCGAGGCCAGATACGAGCAAAACGACGTTCCCAGCTCGCCGTTCGTTCCCGAGCGCGTCGCGTCTGCTCCTCCAGGATGCGCAGCACCTCATCAGACCAGTGAGCACCATACTCCTCTCCCGTCTCGGCCAGTTCCCGTGCCAGATCCTGAGCCAGGCGCTTCACATCATGAGCCAGCTCCTGGCCCAGGTTTGCCATCGTTTGCCCGAATGCTCTCATCTCGCTTTCGAAGTCCTCCCAGGTCCAGAGAAAGGGGCGAAAGACACCCTCAGTCACATGTGGATAGCTTTCTCCCTGTAGGCGCAGGTCTCCCCCAACGTAGAGTTCCACTTGCGCTGCACCGGAGCCATAGACCAGCGAGAGCAGACGGCCCTTTTCCAGACCCTGACCGAGGTCAAGTCCGCTGACCTCACCGCCGACTACCGCCCGCAAGGTGAGATTCGCCTGCGCTGGTAGTGTGAGCACCACATCCTCATTGACATTCAGGCGCGTTGAAGAGCCTTCTGGGAAATCTGCCTGCAGCGAGAGGCTGCCCTCTACCGAGCCAATCTCAAGGGAGGCACGCACCCGTTTCAAGACGGCATCGGTGAGCACTTGGCTGATCTTCAGGTGGCCAGCCAGCTCACGACCATCGAGATCGCCCCCGATTTGTCCAATCTCTATTTCTCCACTGATATCGCGCAACATCACATCGCCCTCGACGTTTCCCACCTGGACGCGAGCCGCTCCAACCAGCTCTAGATCGCCTTGGACCATCCCCAGCACGACGCCTGTATCTTTGCCCCCCTGCACCAGCGCATCGCCCTCAACACGCCCGCAGCGTAGCGAGGTGGCAACGGCGGGTAAGCGTAGATCGCCACCAACCGAGCCGATCAAGACCGCGCCCGCGCCCTCAACAACCAGATCACCCCCCAGCGAGGCAATTTCAAGCTGCTCGACATCCTTCACCAGACCCTCGCCGCCGATTCCATCACGCACGCGCACCAGGGGCACCCCTCGCACCTCTAGATCGCCTTCCAGATGACCAACCACCAGCGCCTCAGCAATACGCTCCACCACCAGATCAGAGCGCGCCTTCCCTAGCTCGCAGCGACGAATGCCCTGCACTCTCCCATCACCAGCCAGCCAGTCTACCTGTAGCGTAGCATCCGCAGGCAGGAACAGCTCTAGATCACCATGACAATCCCCCACCATCAAGCGGCCTTCAGCCTCACAGCTCGGTCCCCCGCTCAAAACCCCATCGGTCTCGATGACCACACGCTGCGACTTGCCAGAACGCACGATTAAATCACCACTGACACGGCCCACCCGGATATGCGGCTGTGGACCAACACTTACCGCTTGCTGCATATCGCTACCTCCTCAAAGGCCAGGCCAAGCTTTTTCAGGAGCGGAGTAACCGGAGCCGGTGAGCAAGCAACCTGGCTAGCTTGCCAGCAGAGACGATAAGGAATCTCCGCTCGATCCTTACTGGAGATCCCCTCGATCACGCCCACTCCGCGCCAGAGCGGCTGACGGACGAGATCCAGCGAATGGGCGACAGGAGTGACAAGGGTGAGCAAGGGCCTACAGACCCAGGCTGAGCCTGGCCAGGCAGAAACACAATTTGCTCCTTGCCGCGCTCTCTCACCAGAGAGCCAGTCTATCAGGAGCAAGTTGCCAACGATTTGCAGGCTAAACCTCTGACGCTCAGGTACCGGAGTTTCGGCTCTCTGCTAGCGTTCCTCGAGGAAAATTTCTACGCGCTCGTTCTCCTCCAAATCCTGGAAGTCGAGCAGGCGCCCGGTGGAGGCCTGAGCGATAGCGCGCAGCAATTGTTCTAAAGCGCTTCCACTAATCTGAGGAGCCAGGCGTGTCGCCAGGCGCAGACCCACCTCGATCAATTCCACCGGGATCGTCACGCTCGCCCGGGGACGATGGAGCAGCAGATCAGTGACCCGGATATGCACCAGGCGCTGACGCGGCCTGGCACGAATGGCCGGCTCCACAGCAGGCGAGGGAGCCAGAGCATCGAGTAGACGAGCGGCCTCAGCGGCGCTAACCTGACCAGCCTCGACTAAGCGCAGTATGCGATCACGCTCCTCAGCGGGAACCGCCATCGGACTGACCTCTCAGTAGGCGCATTGCTTCTTCAACCGTGATCTCACGCGCAGCCAGACGATCCAGAATCGCGCGCCGATCAACGCTGGGACGCGCCTCATTTTCGGGCGGCCCCCCAAGAGCGGCGACGATCTCGTCCAGCCGGCTGCGCGCCGTATTGTAGGCAATATCCAGCTCGCTCGCCAGCTTCTGAATATTGCCACGATTCTTGACCAGGCGCTCTACAAAATCAAGCTGCTCGGGAGTGAGGCGCCCAATCCAGCCCAAACTGAAGCGCCCTTCGATTACAACACCGCTCTCCGGGCATTCAAGGCGCGTCACAATCAGCTCTCCACCACTCACAGGGTCTCTGGTTATCAACCGGTGCATGCTTCTCTCTTCTTCACCGGGGCAGTCATCTCCCCAGGCCTCTTGATGCAATCTTCCTTGCGGACAATTCAGGGCCAGGCTCCGCCACGACCTGCTACCTGGCCCAGGAATGGTTAGTGTCCCTGCTTTTTATTTTAACATAGTTATTCAATTTCGTCAAAGACATTAGC
>NZ_JADGHT010000522.1 GCF_019683755.1 Thermogemmatispora sp.
TTCACCATTTTTCGCCGGGGGGGGGGCTCCAAAGCCACCAGAGGCTTGGCAACCGCCCGCCGCTCCTCCCGGGGACAGGGAGGCTAGTGCGAGAGCCTCACCGGCTCTCGAGGAAAGGGAGCCAGGGTCGGGTACCGCGGTGCTCAAAAGGGGGAGAAATCTGCTCGGCTCAAGCACGAGCACCGCCATATCCCAGACATTCTGTTGGCCTACCTATCTACTGGCGCTGAGCGTCTGCTAGCAGGCAATCATCGCCGGGCATACTCCTTAAGAATCTCATTGAGCGGTTCACGCTGCAGACACTGTTCGAAGCGGAAGGACTGCAACAGGCGATCAAGCTCCTCCTCGCTTAAACCAGCAAAGAGCGCCGCGAATTCCTCAAGCAGCGGCTCCGCTAGCAAAATATGGCGCACCAGTCGGCGAATGAGCCAGCCCGCCCCAAACGGGAAAGGAGTATAGTGAGGGAACTCACGCGCAAAGGTCTCCTCCAGCGGCTGCATGATATGGCGAATCTGCGTATCCAGGGTTCCCCAGGTATCGACGCCAAGGCGAGCCTTTTTCTCCAGGAATGGGCCTAACAGCTCGTTCCAGGGCGAATCAGGTGCGGTATAGACCAGCCCCTGCAGGCCGATATCTTTGTAGGTCCAGATTGCCCAGCTCACACCATGACGATGGTAGATATCCAACTGATCGCGTAGCAGTTGGTAGCGCATGGCATCGGCTTCCGGCTCGCCTCGATAGACAGGACCAAATTCACCGATCCAGATCGGGCTGCCCTTCTCACGCATAAAGGCGGTGCGCTTCAGAAAGACCTCTTCGAGAACCCTGGCATCAAAGTATTGGCCATCGGTGTAGCCTGGATAGGGACCGCCATAGATGAAGCCTGGCTCAGCATAGTCATGGGCCGTGAAGACCGTGTTGGGCCAGACCTCATGGAACATATGAAACTCTTGTGAATAGCGGTTCCCGTCGAAAAAGATGATGTGGTTGGGGTCAACTTCACGAATAGCCTCATAGAGGCGGCGATAGAACGGCTCGATCAGCTCGCCCGTGGGGTCGCCAGGCTCGTTCATCGGATTGTAGCCCGCCACCCAGGGATGATCACGATAGTGGCTGGCAAGAGCCTGCCAGAGATGTACCGTTCGGTCCTGGAAATGACGATGCTTCCAGAATAGTGCCTTATGTGTCGGATTATCGCTATGCCAATCCTGGTTTTGGTACCCCGGCAGAGCATGCAGATCGATAATGGTGTAAATTTTCTGCTCTGCGCAGAGATTGATTACACGATCCAGATGCTGGAAGCCCTCCTCTTTGATCACAAAGGGCTCCATATCCGACTCAAAGTGACGATAGTTGATCGGAATGCGCACGAGATTCAGACCTAGAGAGGCGATGAAGCGCGCATCTTCAGGACCGAAGAAGTACTCCAGGAAACGATCGAAGAAGAAACGATATTTCTCCGGGCCGAGCACCTTGTATAAGGCTTCACGCTGCGCCTCCTCATTGGCCGGATAGCCGGTAATGAAGTTCTCCATGTTCATCCAGCCACCCAGCCCGACGCCGCGCAAGATTACGGGCTGGCCCTCTGCATTGACAATCTGTGACCCCTGCGTAGTGAGCATACCTGATGTCATGCTATCCTTTCCCGTTTTCATGGTTGTAGCGAACCGCGCAGTGCCAGCCACCGCCCTGGCTACCTCGCCCTTGTATTTCCTTTTCTTTCCACGCCCCGCGCCTATGGCTTCCACCCTGGTAGACAAGACGGTGGCATTGCCTGGCCACGGCTCCCCGGAGCGGCAGCGCTACCCTGCGATTGCCGCCCCGTTAGTTGTCAGGCCGCTTCAACGGCTGAAACCGGCCAGCAAGCCCGTCAGCAACTGCCGCCGACCGAAGATGTAGAGCAAGAGCATCGGGACAGCCGAGAGGAAGACCGCCGCCATAATGGCCGGCACGTCAGCCGCATACTGTCCCTGGAAGCTCCACAAGGCAAGCGGCAACACCCGCACCTCCGGGCTTTGAGTCAGCACCAGCGGGAAGAGAAAGCCATTCCAGACCTGGATTGACTCATAGATGGTTACCGTGATCAAGGCCGGGCGCGAGAGTGGAATGACGAGCCGCCAGAGAATCTGCAGATGGCTGGCTCCATCCAGGCGCATTGCCTCATGCAGCTCGGAAGGGATATCACGAATGAAGGTCACCAGTACCAGCACCGACAA
>NZ_JADGHT010000523.1 GCF_019683755.1 Thermogemmatispora sp.
TCTTTATCCCCTGCGTCATTGGTGTTGCTCAGTTGGGCGTCCTTTACCCCCAAAGAAGGCTCTACCTACCTTTGGACCCATCGGGCGCTGGGAAATTTCTGGGGCTTCTTTGCTAGCTTGATTTTCTGGATGCCGGGCCTGCTGGCAATGGTCGCCTGCCTGAGCATTGGCATCACCTTTATCCAGGGTCTGAATCCCTCCTGGCTGTCTCAGCCCTGGCAGCAGGGCCTGCTCTGTATTGGGCTGCTGATTATCTCTGCTGTCTTAGGGCTTAGGCCCATGAGCACGGTGCGCCTGGTCGTGAATGTGATTACCTTGTTGACCTATGCAGTAATCGTCCTGCTCGGCGGAGCCGCGCTGATCTGGTTGGTCACTGGGCACCAGGCGGCAACTTCTTTTTACGATCTGCATTCTTGGAGTATTACTCCTTCAAATTTCCCGCTCTACGGAAGCGTGGTGCTGGCCTATCTCGGCGCTGACGTCTCGATGATCTTCGGCTCAGAAATGGCCAGTGAACGAATCGCTGCCCGTCATGTCTCCTGGGGTGGCTTCTTTGTCATCTTGAGCTATCTGGTGATTACGTTCGCGCTCCTGGTCGTTCTTGGTCCCGATGCTGCCAGCCAGGGGCCTATCGCTGTGATTAGTGTGGTCGATCGGGTATTTGGGAAGTTTGTGGGCAATCTGGCTGCGGTTTGTGTCATCGCCTATTTCCCGGTCTTCGCTATGCTGCTGAATGTCGCTTTCGCGCGCCTGCTGATGGTGGCTAGCATCGACCGTTTTTTACCGGTGGGCCTGAGTCGTTTGAACCGTAACCGCCAGCCCTCCAATGCTATTATCTTCCAGACGGTGGTAGCCTGCCTGTGTACCGCCTTAATCTTTTTCTTACCTTATCTGCTGCCTCTGGGGCAGCCTACTGATCTGGCCCAGGTGGTCTTTAATGTGACGCTCTCGGTGCTTATCCTGGTCTGGGCTTTCTCTTCGATCTTTATCTTCGTCGATCTGGCGGTCTTCTATTTCCGCCAGCGTGAGCGCTTTCTACGTCTGCTGGTGGTGCCGCTTCCGGTGCTGTGGCTCTGCATTATCATTGCACCTCTTGCTTGTCTGATAGCAATGGTTGTAACATTATTGTACTCGTCGATCCCCCAGCAGATCAGCAATAGTCAATGGTGGTACATTGTGGGCGGCTTGACCGTGATCTGTCTGGTGGCCTGCGGTATCGCCAGTATGTTCGCCATCAGCCAGGCCGCCTGGCAGGATCAGAGTTTCGAAGCCTAAGCAAGCTTACTCTTTTCTGCTCCAGGGTGCCGGAGCGACTATCTTCTTAGCTTGTTGATAGGAAAGCGCGGGAGCAGGGTCCAATATCTCAGTTGGTCAGGCTGGCATGTCCTCGCTGTCTTTCTCGCTTTGGGTGATTCTATGCTGTTGCTCTGTCCCGCTGGGGCCACAGTCGCTCGTGTGTGGTGAGCTGCCTACTGCACACGCTTCGCTGCTTATCCCGCAGCTATTTTGTTTGCTGTAAAGGAGTGGATCGTCATGACGCTTAAGTCTAGCGCACCAACCGAGGAGCAGAGCAATCTGCGATCCGGGACGATCGGGCTGCCCGGCGTGCTCTTCCAGTCGATTACGACGATGGCACCGGCTTCTGCGGTTGCTTTTAGTTTGAGCGCCGCTGTGCCCTATGCCGGGGCGGCTCTTCCGTTGGCGGTGGCAATTACGCTAGTGGTCAGTGTGCTGATTGCTTTGAATATTGGGGAGCTGGCCCGCCATCTGCCTTCCGCTGGCGGCTTCTTTACTTATATCAGCCGCTCCCTCGGCTCTGTGCCTGGCTGGGTGACTGGCTGGGTCTTTGATCTGGCCTATTTGCTGATCGTGCCGCTGCAGTTGCTAGTTCTTGTGCAGGTGGCCAATTCGATCCTGCCACTGGGTAGTGCTAGCTGGTCTTGGATCATTTGGGCTGTGATCTTCACTCTGGTGATTTTCCTCCTGACTTATTTCGGCATTAAGGTCTCTGCCGATGTGGGTGTGGTGCTGGGTTGTATCGAGATCGGGGTTTTCTTGTTGCTGGCACTATGGCTAATCGTTGATGCCGGGGGCCGCAATACGCTGGCGATCTTCAATCCGGCTTCTAGCACGCTATCGGGCTTCGGCGGCTGGCAGGGCGTGTTGCTGGGTATGATTTTTACGGTGCTGGGTTTTGCCGGCTATGAG
>NZ_JADGHT010000089.1 GCF_019683755.1 Thermogemmatispora sp.
AACAAGAGCATCCATAGAGGAGTCTTTTTATGAAGAGCCTTGCACATAAGAACCGAGCAGAGCACCAAGCGCGAGCCGGCCTGCTTGCCCTAGGGGCCGGCCTGATCCTGCTCTTGAGTGCTTGCACTGTGAGTATTACCCCAGCGCAGCAGAGCAGTCAGCTTTCGGTTGGCCAGGTCCTGCAAAAGAGCAGTCAGGCCATGCAAAAGCTCAAGAGCTTCGCCTTTACGCTGACAGCTAGTGGGACGCTGCAAGGGACCAACCAGGGTCAGGCTAGTGTGATCGCCGGTGCGACCCCCCGGCCAGGAACTGCTACGCCGGTGACGACCGCCAGTGCTTCCCCCGCTGTCAGCCTGACCTTCAATGTGACAGGCACTGGTCAGCAATCGCTAGCCGATGGGAAGCAGGCCTTGAATCTAACACTGAACCAAACTACCCGACTAGCGGAGATTATTATCGGTCAGCAGGTTTACTTGCAGAATCCGCGTGGGCAGTGGTACGTCATCGATGCCTCACACCTCCAGACGGCAGGGGGGAACCTGCTCGCCGGTTGGAAGCTAGATACCAATGCCTTTCTGACACTGGCTTTGCATAGTCGCCTCACTGATCATGGCGATGAGACCCTCGCTGGCCAGAGTCTACGGCACATAAGCGCCGTTCTGGATAAAGAGGGCCTGCGTCAACTGCTCATGAGCAATACCCAGCTCAGCACAGCGATAGGCAGCCAAAACCTGGACAATCTGGTCAATCAGACGCGCAGCTTCCAGGCAACCATTGACCTGTGGATCGACGAAACGCAGTTCTACCTGCACCGGGTGCAGCTTAAGCTGGCCATGAACGCCGACACTCAGGGCCTGCTGACGCCGGTTGCAGGCGTGGCGAGCACGCTGCTGCCTCCAACGCTGATGGTGAATCTCTCCAGCATCGTTGATCTCAAGCAGTTTAATCAACCGCTGACCATTAGCGCCCCTTCAAACGCTATCCCGACCGACGACCCAGCCTCTGTCTTTCAGGCTAGCTAAGGAGCTGCTGCATTGACCTCGAAGTCAGCAGGGCAAGCCCGCGCAGCGATGGCGAGCACTACACGCACACAGCTCTTATCTTGCCATCTGCGCGGGATTTTCTCATGCTCCAAGATAGTGGAGATTTCAACGATAAAAGCTGGGTCAGGCGATCTACCAGTACACAGAGGATGAAGTGGCCGGTTTGATCGATCTGGCACTAACTCGTTTATCCTTTCTTGGAAAGAAACATTCGAAGAAAGGAGCTTGCCATGCTCATCCGCCGGCTATCGATCAGTGCTCTTCTTGCCAGCTTGCTTGGCCTGATGCTTCTGCTCAGTGCCTGCGGAAGCGCCAGTAGCAGTGGCAGCACTAACACCCAAAGCACGCTTACCACAGGGCAAGTGCTGCAGAAAGCCATTACGAGCATGCAGCATCTGAAGACCGTCCATATGGATTTGGCTCTGACGGAAAACTTGCAGGTGCAAGGTCAGGGAACCGCCACCCCAAGCAGTCAGAGCAGCACGACGCCCTCTAATCTGGCCCTCTCAGCGCAAGGCAGCGGCGATGACATCTTTCCAGATCAGGGCACGTTCCAGCTCAAGCTGAGCGTGCCAGGGCTTGGCACAGACCTGCAGGTCAAGGAAATCCTGAAAGATGGGAAGGTCTATCTGCAGAGCAAGCAGGGACAGTGGTACGTCCTGGATGCAAGCAGCTTGAGCGGCTCAAGCAATTTCTTGGGAGTAACCAATAACGAGCAGTACAGTCGCCTGCTCTCACTGGCGCAGAAAGCTCAGCTCAGCGATCATGGAGACCAGATGCTGCACGGTCAAAGCCTGCGCCACATCAGCGTCGCCTTTGGGAAAGACGTTCTCAAGGACCTGCTTAGCTCCTTTGGGCAGCTCCCCAGCGGCCTCAGCCAGAGTGATCTGCAGCAAATCGAGCAGGTCATAACGCCGCGGCAAGCTAATCTGGACCTCTGGATTGATGAGCAAAACTTCTATGTTCACGAACTGAATCTCAAGATGAATGTGGATATTGATCTGAACAAGCTGCTAGCAACCACGCCAACGCCCAGCGCTTCCGGCCTGAGTGGCGTCTTTAGCGTGCAGAACAACACTACCGTAGACTATAGTAAGTTCAATCAGCCAGTGACGATCAACACGCCGGCCAACGCCACGCCCACCACCAACCCGCTGGTCGTTTTCGAGCAGTGACCACCGCCCGCCAGGGAGGAGCGGAGTCTCGCCGCGCCATCGCTGATGAGCAAAGAGAGGCGAGGCTCCCTTAACAAGACAAGAGGGCGAGAGCAACCAGCCCAGCGGATGGCGGGGCGTCTTGCTCTCGCCCAGTTTTCTCTATCTGGCAAGCGTTGTCAGTCGCACGCTTGAGCGCCGGTCTTCTGGCTCGCTGCTTTTTTGTAGGCAGGGCCAGGCTAGTCGCGGCCAGGGCGCTCGAGTTCTGTTTGATCAGCATACTGAGGCGCATAGGCACGCATCCGTTGGCGCTGCTCGCGAATCAGCTCAGCACGCTGGCGCAGGGCGCGGGCTGCCCGTGCCGCATCAAAACTGACCAGGCGATTCAGCTCTGGATCGTTGGCCACCGCCTCAAAGCGCGCTGCGATCGAAGCAATTGTCTCGGGATCAGTAATGCGCCCCTCGCGCACCGCATTATAGGTGCTTACAAGGATCTCTTCTTTCAGCGTCTTGGGTGATGGCGACGGAGCGGAAGAAGTAGCTGCCGCGCTCCGCTCCTCAGCCTGCGCCTGGACAGAATTCGCGGTCCTGCCCAGACCGGGAGTGGAATCGGCAGCGCGAGCCGTTGCCGCTAGGCTCTGAGCAGCGCCGATATCAGCACCGGCCCCAGATAGAGCAGCCTCCTGCCCTCCTTGAGAGCCGTTGGCCACTCTGGCCTCAGCCTTTACTGTCTCCATAGCGTCCGTATCTGGTGGCAGCGAGCCACGCGGCACCACCGCCACATCATGAATGTGGACCCAGTGGATCTGGACCCCCCAGATCGCTACCTGATCCTGCATGCGCTCCGTCAGCTCGCTGTTGACCACCTCCCAACTCGTGATCCCTTCATCAAAAGAAGAGGCAGCCCCATAGGCCGGCGAGCGACGCGCCAGGAAATAGCCGACGCTGAAGGTTGAAACCACTGCCTGGATGGTCGTCAGCAGGAGCTGCTGGAGACTGGCCTCCCAGTTATTGACCTCGGTTACCGCCAGATAGGCATCTTCGGGCAGAAGCTGATAGCAGATCGTTGCTGAAAGATAGACATCCTCATCAGGAGTCAGATGCACTACCTGGGGCGGGCAGGTCCATTGCGTGCGCCGCGTATTCAAACGCTGCGCCACGTGCTCCCAGGGAAGCAGCAGGTTCGGTCCGGGGAAAAGCGTGCGGCGATACTGCCCGAAGGCGAAGACTATATCGACATAGCCCTCGGGGACGGGATGAAGCAGATAGCGCAAGATGGCAACCCCGACCACGACCACCAGGATCAGCAGGATCAGGCTGACGAGAGGACCAAAGAGAGCAAAAGAGCCGGCGACGAGGAATAAGGCTACCCCGCAAGCCAGGGCCAGCGACCATAACACGGCGTTGTCAGCCGCATAATAGAGCATGACACCATGCAGAATGGCAATCGCCAGCAGGATCAGAGCCGCCGGCAATAGACCGGCATGCGACAAGTAGGCCTTGCCATGCAAAGCAGCCGGCACCAGGAGCAAGAACGTAACAGCGCCAAATAACAGCGGAAGAAGTACAGGAGAAAACTGCTTGAGGAATAACCACAGCGTTTCAAAACGCGAGGCAGGATAGCCATCATCAGCCAGGCCCTCGGTATCCGCCTCTGTCTCCGGCAGAGCGGATACGGCAGTTGAGGCCTCAGCAGCTAATGAACCCTGGTGGGCGGCTTGCGCCGCCTGCGGCTCGTGGGCCGGGGCAGTCCAGATGGCGCCGGCGACGAGGTCATCGGCCTGGCCCGGGTCCATCCATTGTGAAGACATAGACGCGCCTCCCTCTCTCAGCACCAGAAAAGCTAATCCACCCGTTGCTGATGTAGATTGGTGTTGTTTTTTGTGCTGCAGCCCGACCGGCAACCGCTTTGAGAACCGCAGCGCGGACAGGGGCCAGTGCCCGAGCTTCCACAACTACAGCCGGCGCTAGGGGCCGCAGGCTCGTCTTGACGATGAGGGTTCAGCCGGCAGGTTTGGCAACAAGCACCACCCGCGGATGGGGCGCGCCCTGAAGCTGGGCCTGGGTCAGGATCGTGCTCCCGTCGCTGAGGGGCGGGGATCTGAATGGTCGCCCCGCTTTCTAACATGACCTCGACCGTCTCTTTAGGCACATTGATCGAAACTACCTTGCCGGGTCCGCTGGGCGTCTCCAGGATCGTTCCAATCTGCGGCATCTGCTTCTTGGCCTGGATATAGTTGTCATTCTCATAGGACAGGCAACAGAGCAAACGGCCACAGACCCCTGAGATCTTGGCAGGATTCAGAGGCAGACCCTGCTCTTTGGCCATCTTGATCGAGATAATGCCAAAATCGCTGATCCAGGAGCTGCAGCAGAGCGTTTTGCCACAGGGACCCACGCCACCCTGAAGCTTGGCCTGGTCACGCGCACCGATTTGGCGCAGTTCGATGCGTGTGCGAAAGGTAGCTGCCAGATCGCGTACCAGGGCCCGAAAGTCAACGCGCTCATCCGAGGTGAAATAGAACGTTAAACGGCTCCCATCAAAAGTATACTCCGCCTCTACCAATTTCATAGGGAGCTTGTGCTGAGCAATACGCTGCGCACAGCGGACTAGCGCCTCCTTCTCCTTACTCTTATAGGAGAGCATCATGCGCAGCTCTTCCTCAGTTGCCAGGCGGAGCACAGGTTTCAGGGGGTCGCTCAGCTCGCTTTCTGCCACCTTCTTTGCGGGGATCACTACACGGCCCGCCTCCACCCCACGCACCGTCTCGACAATCACATACTGGCCTGTGCGATAGGTCTGTCCCTGGGGATCGAAATAGTAAATGCGCCCGGCGGGACGGAACCGGATACCGACAACTGTGACAACCTTTTCAGTAGCAGAAACCGTCGGCTGCATCGCTCCCGTCTGATGCCCTCCTTATCTTTCCTTCTGTTCTGGCTTGCTTCTGCCTCTCTCCCTCTTACTTTTGCCTTGCGTACGCGTCTCGCCCCGGAGAAGGCGGACGGGAGAGACAGCTAGCTCTCCTTAAGCCGATGCGACCTCATGTGATGTGACGCGCAACGAGGACAACCCAGAGGGGAGGGGACGGCCACAGCGCCGCCCCCGACTTGAGCCTTCTCTGCTCTCTCTAAGCATTGCAGATCCTACTGTCGCACTGCTCACCTAGTGCTCGCCGAGCCAGACATCACCCTTCTCCCCCGCCCGTAGAACAGGCTCAGCCAGGTGATCGTTCTGGCCAGGTAGCGACTCAACTGGCCAGACTACATTTCGTTGATCTCATTGGTCAGCAGGATAGCCTCCGCCACCTCGCGCATCGATTTGCGATTGTTCATGCTGGCCTTTTGGATTTTGCGGAAAGCCTCCTGCTCGGTCAGGCCATAGCGCTGCATCAGCAGTCCCTTCGCCCGCTCTACCACTTTGCGTGTCTCAAGCTGCTCGCTCAGTTCCTTCGCCTTCCCCTCCATTGCGCGGAACTCGTTATAGCGGGCGAGAGCCACCTCAATGGCCGGGGCCACCTCGCTCTCACGGAGCGGCTTCACAATATAATTCACGACACCAGCCTGCTTCGCACGCTCGACCAGCGGTTGATCGCCAAAGGCAGTCAGCAGCAGCACCGGTGCGATGCGTTCCTGCGTCAGAATCTCGGCGGCAGCAATGCCGTCCATATCGGGCATGCGAATATCCATGATCACTAGGTCCGGGCGCAGTTCGCGAGCCAGGTTCACAGCGCTCTGCCCGTCACCGGCCTCACCAATGACCAGGTAGCCCTGCTTGGTGAGGACATCTTTCAGGTCCATGCGTTGAATGGGTTCATCATCGGCAATGATCACACGTGTTGGCATGCTCGTATCCTGTCGGTATGACTTCAAACAAACCAGACTTGCAACTTCTCAAACGACATAATTCGACCTGGCCGCTAGCACAGACGCAATGACCGTCTCCCGGTCTTTGCCCCGTGCTCTCTGGCTTGTAACAAAGAGTATACCACAGGTGTTTGATAAGAGTCGAGATAGAGTTTTCTGCCAGTTCTTTGCACTCCCAGTCTTGCCGCGAACCTCTCCCCACTCGCTCACCCGGCTCTGTCCCCCCCTGCCACGCCGGCTCATGCCTCATAAAAAAAGGGCGCCTCATCGCACCCCTATGCTCTGCAGCTCCTGCCACAGGCCGCCGTTCGAGGCGGGCGGTCTTGCTCCTTCTTCTCCCCTCCTTGCCTGCGCTGGCGGCGTCGCCATCGGAGGTGGAGGCTGCCGGGTACCCGGCAGCTCGCACTGGCTGTCAGGCCACCTGCGATAGCCTGTCGGCGTCCTGCATGATCTGGACCATCAGACGCGCTTCATAGACGATCGTGCGCAGCTCAGCCGGCGTGATGGACTGGCGACCGTCGCAGAGGGCGCTGTTCGGATCGGGATGGACCTCCAGGATCAGGCCCTCGGCGCCCGCGGCGATGCCCGCACGGGCCATCGTGGGCACCAGTTCGCGCCGCCCGGTGGCATGGCTGGGATCGACGATCACTGGCAGGTGAGTTAGCTCGTGTAGCAGCGGGACACAGGCGAGGTCGAGCAGGTTGCGGGTCTGCGGGTCAAAGCTACGCACGCCGCGCTCGCAGAGGATGACGTTGGGATTGCCAGCAGCGACAATGTATTCGGCGGCTAGCAGCCATTCATCAATGGTGGCGGAGAGGCCACGCTTGAGCATCACTGCTTTTCCTCGCCCCCGTCGGCCCACGGCCTGCAACAAGGGGAAGTTCTGCATGTTGCGGGCCCCGATCTGCAGGATGTCGGCATAGTCCGCCACGACCTCCACCATCTCCGGCTCCATGACCTCAGTAATCACTGGCAAGCCTGTCTCCTGACGGGCTTCGGCCAGCAGACGCAAGCCCTCGATGCCGAGCCCCTGGAACTGATAGGGCGAGGTACGCGGTTTGAAGGCCCCGCCGCGCAGAACCGTCGCGCCGGCTTCCTTGACGGCCCGCGCCGTCTCCAGGAGCTGCTCGCGGCTCTCGACGGCGCAGGGCCCGGCCATGATGACCGGCATGGCCTGCTCCCCACCGATAATGACGGGATCACAGTGGCGGGCATCTCCTACGACGATGCGGCTGGGGCTGGCTTTGAAGTGACGGCTGACGAGCTGGTAGGGAGTGGTGGGGGTAAGGATCTGGGCGACAGCGGGTTGGTGGCGGATGGCATCCAGGGCCTGGGTATCGAGGGCAGCCTGATCGATAGCAATGACCTCGCTCTCCCCGATACAGGTGGTGGCAACAGGTCGCCGATGACCGGCTACCCGCTCTACAAGCGCCAATAAGGCGGCGCGTTCATCCTGGTTGGCCTGTGCATCAATGACGATGATCATACAGCTGTCCGTTCCTTTCTCCTGAACTCCTGACTGCATGCTCCCAGACAGGGCAAGATTCCAGGGAAATAAAAAAGCAGAGGTTTTTCGCCTCTGCTTACTCCAGCATGCTGGGGATCTGCACGGATTAGGTGGTTCTGCTCAGCTCAGCCTGAAGCGGCCCACCAGCATGCTGGAGGGCTAAAGTAAAAGTAGTAATAAAAAGCGCAGGCAACCACGGCGCGCTCACTCTGCCAGAAGCGCGCTTCTGCCATCTGCTGAGACTGCAGTTGTGGTTGCCAGAGCCTGCTGAGCATAAGATCGTCTATCCTTTTTCTGGCCTTGCTTGCTGTCACGCAGCGCGCCGGCTGGCGTGCTAGCGTGCCGTGCAGTATGTGTCTCAGTGGCGCGCTCGCCACCTCACAAGCATCAGGCTGAGGGCGGCTCTTTTCCGCCGCTCATGTGTTCTTCTGTAGGAGAAGTATAGGCACGATTAGCCTTGCTGTCAAGGCCAGTGCCCGAAAGTCCAGTTGAATGAGGGCAGTGGCAGACGGTTTCTCAGAGGGCCGGCGCTAACGCTTACGGGCCCGCCGCCGTAGATAGCGGCGTAAATCACGATAGTCCTCGTAGAGGTGATCATGCTCGCCCTTATTGCTCTCTTTCTTCCCCTTTCCTTTGGCTCCAGTCTTGCCCTGGCCACTCTGAGCGACACTTTTCTCCTGTCTCATCGCCGTGCGGCTAAAGGGTAACAGGTCAAAGTGGTTCAGGATGATCAGTAAGGCCACAAGCAAGACCAGATAGATTACCAGCGCCTGCGTAATGACTACAGGAAAGCTAAAAATCGAGAATTGGAACAAAATCTGGTTCAGGTGAAAGATCTGCGAGATGTAGGCCAGAGGCACCTCAAGCAGAGTGGCCACAATGATGTAGATGAATAGTCCCACAAAGTGGCGCGTTTTAAGGAGCGGCCGGCTCGATTGGTCAGTCGCGTCGGCAGCTACCCGCCTGCTGCTTGCAGTAGGGGCACTACGGGAGACGTTCGTCGTCTCCTGGCCAGACTGGGACTTCTTAACATTGCGTAGCATGGCCTTCTGCTGCCCTCTGATCGCTGTCTCGCCAGCCGTCTTGTCGGCACGCTTCCCGCTGGTAGTTTCTCCGCTTTCGGAAGTCTGCCCCCGGCGCAGGCGCAAGGCTCTCCAGAGACGCATCTTACCCGCATCGGCCTGCAGGCTCTGGCGCTCCTGCTCTTTTGCCGACCGGGTCACGGTGGCGAAAAAGCCGGGCTGACGCCGGGCACCACCGCTCTGAGCGGCAGCGGCCGCCTGGTTTTCAGCGGGAGAGACGGCCTGCTTTTCCTCGCGTGCCGGCCCTTGCTGCCCCCCTCCTTTGGATTGTTGGTCAGTGCTGGCACCCGCGTTAGTGGAGATCACCAGCAGCGGGCGCTGCCGCCTTGGATTGACTGGGCGCTGGTCGGTATCACGGGTCATGAGGGACCTCCCGCAAGATGTTTCCGCGAGGCCATATCCTCGCTCTGAGGAACTTGCTCACTGTTCTGTCCCCTCAGCTCTTCTCCGCTCACCGCTTGCTGGTTAGTAGGCTGCTCCTGGAGAGCATAGTCCGCACTGTGAGCGGCCCCCGTTAGCTCGTGGCTAAGTCCGGGCGAGCTGCTAGGATAGGCGACAGAAGGCTGGAGATGAGGCTGGAGCTGGGGCAGCAGCGCGGGGGCAAGAGCTTCCAGGGCGGCCAGGCCGGCCCGGGCAATCTCGTCATCACGCCCCGGAGCATTCCCCCCACTAATGCCTATGCCTCCAATGGTGGCCCCCCCGAGGCGGATCGGCCAGCCACCGGCTGCCATGATAAAGCGCCCCTGAGTCATGACCGCCAGGCTGGATGCAAAACCCGGTATGGCCGACCCCCACTGGGCGACCGCGTCTGTCGGCTGGTTGAACATCACTGCTGTGACGGCCTTGGCAATACTAATGTTGGCTGTGGCCCAGCCATACGGCGCCATCATGCGCTCAAACAAGACTAAGTGCCCTCCAGCATCGACAATAGCAATGCTAACAGGACTGCGTAATTCTCTGGCACGCTGCTTGCATGCCTCTGCAATGCGGCGCGCAATTTCAAGCGACATGCTCACGCGGTTTGCTCCTCCTCGACACCAGTAGGTCGGCCCCCTCTCTTCCTATCCGCTTCTGCCTCCAGTATATCCCCCGGTGCCTATTCTGCTGCTCTAGCAGGGACCATCCTCAGTGTCCATTGCATTGCGCACATTGTATCGCACTCGTTTAGACGGTGCAATAGATAGAAATTTACGGCTCCTCTGCTTATGGTGCGCTAAGCCCTCCTGCCTTCTTTCTCGAAGCATATAGCCCGCCTCAGAAGGGCCACCAGCCACTCTCCCAGCCTCTAGATCACACTCACTATAATAAAGTAAGTCTGTCCCTCTTCACTCCTTTCAAGGAGGTAGTCTCTGGCATGCGTTTGGGTCTACAGGTACCGAACTTTACCTGGCCTATTGAGCAGGGTGCGCTCGGCGATACGTTTGCTCTCATCGCCGAGCGGGCCGAACGGGCTGGCCTCTATAGCCTCTGGGTTATGGATCATTTCTTCCAGATCCCGGTTGTGGGACCAGCCGAGCATGAGATGCTGGAAGGGTGGTCGGCGCTGGCTTTTGCCGCTGGCCGTACGCATCGCATTCGCCTGGGCACCCTCGTGACCGGCGTGACCTACCGTCATCCGGGTCTTTTGGTGAAAACGGCAACTACTCTCGATGTGCTTTCACATGGGCGCAGCTATTTCGGCATCGGCGCCGCCTGGTATGAGGAGGAGCACCGCGGTCTGGGGGTGCCTTTCCCGCCTCTGGCCGAGCGCTTTGAGCGTCTGGAGGAGGCTCTACAGATCGCTCTCCAGATGTGGGCTGGTGATGAACGCCCATTTCGGGGAAAGTACTACCAGCTCGAGCGGCCTCTGAATTCGCCGCGTCCGGTCCAGCAGCCCCATCCGCCAATCTTGATCGGCGGCGGCGGCGAGCGGAAAACTTTGCGCCTGGTCGCTCGTTACGCCGATGCCTGCAATCTCTTCGCCTATGCTGGTAGTGAACAACTACGGCATAAGTTGAATGTTCTGCGAGAGCATTGTGAGGAGATTGGTAGGCCATACGAGCAGATCGAGAAGACCACGCTAGGCACTCTGCGCCTGACACGCGATGGGCGCAATGGCTCGCTTTCGCCCGCTGCGGCTGTGGACTTCTTTGGCAGCCTGGCCGAGCTAGGCATCGATCACGCTATTTTCAGCTTGCCGAACGTCCACGAGCTGGAGCCGTTCGAGCTACTGGCAACAGAGATTGTGCCCCAGGTAGAGAAGATAGCGGTAGCTGGTCGCTGACAGGGTTGGAGTCCTCTGCGCTGTCACCGGCTCTGACGATTCTCGCCGGACGGGCATCGGGCGCACGTTGTTGAAGACAGGCCCTGTCAGCGCGAAGAGCAGAAGGAGAAGGAAGGCGCTTTATGAGTAAGCGTGCTGTGCTCACTGAGGAGGAGCGGCGCTTTGTCCTCGGGCAGCGAGTGGCGCGCCTGGCCACAGCCGATGCTGAAGGTCATCCCCATCTGGTGCCGGTCTGTTACGCTTTTGACGGGATGTGCTTTTATACGCCTCTCGATGAGAAGCCGAAGCGTGTGGCCGTCACGGCGCTGCGCCGGGTGCGCAATATTGAGGCACGGCCTGAGGCGGCGCTCTTGATCGATCACTATGAGGATGACTGGTCGCGCCTTGGCTACGTGCTGATCGAAGGAGAGGCGCTTCTCTTGTATCCGGGCGATGAGCGGCAGCAGCGGGCTGTGGCTCTCTTACGGGCGCGCTATCCTCAGTATCAGCGGATGACTTTGGAGCAGTTGCCTGTGATTATGTTGACACCACGCGCGGTGACTTCGTGGGGGCCGGCGCTGGCTCAGGCCTCCGATGTTTCGGCTTCCAAGATAGGCTAGGTAGCCAAGAGCGCTCTCGGTCTGTCAGGAAGTTGGACGCTCGGCGTGGGCAACGGGCAGGGTAAAGAAGAAGGTGCTTCCCTGGCCGACGGTGCTTTCGGCAAAGATGCGCCCGCCATGGGCCTCAACAATGTGGCGGGCGATGGCCAGGCCCAGGCCGCTCCCCCCTCCACCGGCTCCAATATGGTCGAATTTAGAGCGTGAGCGATCGACTTTGTAGAAGCGCTCAAAGATGCGCGGCAGGTCTTCGGGGCGGATGCCAACCCCCGTATCGCGCACAAAGAAGCGCTGGCTACGCCCGTCCGGCTCGGCAAAGGTCCCGACCACGACCTCTCCTCCGGAGGGCGTGAATTTGATGGCGTTGTGAATGAGGTTGACCAGAACGCGCCCGATTTGCTTGCTGTCGGCAGCTACCAATACCTGACCATCGCGGATTTCCGTTCTCAGCTTCACACGATGGCGCTGCGCCTGGGGGAGCAAACGAGCCATGCCCTCGCGTACTAGTTGCTGCGCTTCGACCGGCTCGATGACCATCGGGAGTTGGCCCGATTCGATGCGCGATAGCTCTAGGAGTTCGGAGACCAGTGAGGTCAGATACTGGACCTCTTTTTCGATGCGCTCAACAAAGACCTGCGCCTGCTCAGGATCAGTCTCGATCGTATCTTCCAGGGTCTCGGCCAGCAGGCGCACCGAGGCCAGGGGGGTCCGCAATTCGTGGGAGATGTTGGCCACGAAGTCTCGGCGGACACGCTCCAGGCGCCGCAGCTCGGTGAGATCCTCGATGGCCACGGCAAAGTAGTGGTACTCCGTCAGCCCTTGCTGGCCTGTTGGTGGCTTCTGGTGCTCTAAGGGCGTGACCGAGACTTTCCAGCAGGGACCCGATGGCCCTTCGTTGAATTCGGCACTCTGCGAACGATTGCCTTCGATGCTCTCACGCACGAGCTGGATGATGGCAGCGCTAGAGATGAGCCGATCCAGCTTTTCTTTGTGCAGTGGCCCTGTGACGCTGAGAAGACTGCAGACCTGGCGGTTATAGTAACGAATCGTGAGCGTGCGATCAATGACGAGCACCGGCCAGGGCGCAGCCTCTAGCAGTTGCAGGAAGAAATGACGATAGTTGATGCTTGTTGCTTTCTCAGCAGTGGTGCGCTCTGTCAAGGCTGTTTCCTCGCTTCGCAGCATAAGCAACCAAACAACCCAAGCTTCTGCGGCGGGTGTGCTATTGGCTTCAGCGTCCGTGTTCTTATCTGCGCTCGCCCTTCCCCGGAGGAGAGGCGCTCCCTGGCCTGCGTAGCCCGCTGCCTGACCGGCAGGTGGCGCTGCTCTGCCTAAGCCGAAGGGGGCTGAACCTTGCTGGCGCCGGTCTCTGAGCCGGCCTGGCTCGCGGGTGTCGGCTTGGTGGCAACGTGCACGGCTACAATACCGCCACTCAGGCGATGAAAGTGCACGGCACTCCAGCCAATCTCTTCCATGATAGCCTTGAGGGTCGGCGCGTCTGGAAAGTGGGTAAGCGAGCGCGGAAGGTAGCGATATTCTTCGGCGGCCTTGCCAATAATGGCGCCGAAGAGCGGCGCGATGCGATAGAAGTAAAAATGGAACAGGGCACCAAGCACCTTACCAGGCGGATGGCTGATCTCCAGGCAAACCATGCGCCCGCCGGGTCGTACGACGCGCAGCATCTCGCGCAGGGTCTGGCGCAGATCAGTGACGTTGCGCATCATGAAAGCGGAGCAGCAGCCATCAACGCTGTTGTCAGGCAAATCGATATGCTCAGCGTCGCCTACACGCAGTTCAATCTGATCCTGCAGACCCAGGCGCGCAAGCTTGCGCCGCCCCAGGTCCAGCATCTCGGGCGTAATATCCATACCGATCATGCGCGCTCCCGGTCCGGCCTGCTGAATGACAGCAATGGAGAGATCCGCCGTCCCCGCTCCCAGGTCCAGGCCAATCTCGCCAGGTCCTAGTGCCAGGCAACGGGCCGCAAAAGCCCGCCAGCGACGATCGAGTCCAAAGCTCATCAGGCGATTGAGCAGATCGTAGACGCGCGCAATGCGTGCAAAGAGACGCTGGACGTAGGAGCGCTTACCTCCAGCACGCCTAAAGGATTCTTCAAGCAGGGTATCCCCAGTCACCGGTTTTTCCATTCCTTCCTCATCTTCGATCCAAGGCAAGCACAAGCCGCCCTGGCCTCTGTCTCCTGCCCAGGTTTAGAGACCGAGCGGGCGCAGCAGGGCTGCTGCAGTGATTCCCAGGGCCAGCAGCAGGCCAAACTGCAGATGCAAGGCGGCGGTGCGCTTGAAACCAACAATAAAGGCGGCGCGCTCGCGCGCTGTGAGCACGGCGCGTACGTTGATGAAAGCCAATGGGAAGCTGATCCAGACAATGAGGGTGTGCAGCGGCAGCAAGCCAGCGAGCGCAAAGAGACTGACCGCCAGATAGCTGCCTATGACCAGCACGGCGTGATAGCGACGGGCGAAGGTTTGGCCCAGGCGTACAGGCAGGGTCAGCTTGCGCACAGCGCAGTCCTCCTCATAGTCGCGAATGTTATTCATGTTGAGAATAGCCGTCACCAGGAAGCCTACTGGCACGCTGGCGGCGAAGGCTACCCAGGACCAGCGCGGGATCTGTACGTAGTAGGCTCCCCAGGTCATGAGAAAGCCCATCGCGATGTAGACAAGCGGGTCACCGAGGCCGCGCGCCGCAAGCTGGAACGGTCTGGCGCTGTAGAAATAAGCGATGACCATGCCAATGAGACCAAAGAGTAGGATCGCTGGTCCACAGAGCACAACGAGCACCAAACCGAGCAGGGCAGCCAGCACAAAGCAGGCGATGCCACCTCCTAAAACCTGACCCTCCGTCATTTCACCACGAAAGATGACTGTGCTGGCCCCAAGCGATTGCGGACTGTCGAGGCCATAGCGATAGTCAAAATATTCATTAAAGTAGTTGGTGCCGATCTGGAGGAAGAGGCTTGCTAGCAGCGCCAGGATGAAAGGTCCCGGACGAAAGGTGCCCTCGTAGGCCGCTACTGCTGTACCGACCAGCAGCGGACTCACGGTCGCCGTTAGCGAGAAAGGGCGGGCATTCTTGACCCAGATCTTCCAGTCTTTCCACAAGGCTGGCACGTTGTCGTTTCCCCCTTCTGTAACTCTCTGCCAGGCCACCCCGCTACAGCCTG
>NZ_JADGHT010000090.1 GCF_019683755.1 Thermogemmatispora sp.
CGCTTTGCCTGTGACTCCCCCTCCTGTCTTCCCCCCCTCGGAGCAGCCGCACTCGGCATTGGGAATACGCAGCTCGCACGGCCTTTCTCCTGCACGGGAGTCGACAGCCGGAGGCCTGAAAACGCTGGCTACGCGGCGCGATCTGCCCCTGCGCGCTGAATGGCAAGCGCCTACGGCGGCGCCCGCTTCGCTTCCAGCGGCCCGTCTTCCTCTCTTTCGTCTCCTGGTATTGTGTTGCGTTTTGGTTACGCTGCTAAGTGGAGGGCTGCTGCTGTTACTGATTCTGGAACCGTGATGTGCTTCGCCTGCTCTCGCTCGCTACTTGTGTAAGCGCCGGTTCGATGACGGCCCAGTATCGGCCGGCCCTCGCCTAGCTTTGACTGAAGCTCTGGCCCGCTCTGCCCGCCGGCAGCCAGGTCAGCGACTAGTTTGCGCTTTTGCCTCGCTCCCTCGCTTCAGTCAGGGTCCGCGTTGGCCTGGATCGATCGACTGTGCGCCTTTTGCCGGCCAAGGATGATGCGTCTCTCGCTCGCTTCTCAGGGGGCATAGCAATGGGGATCGTTTTGCTATGCCCTCGCTTGAGCGGGTCGAGTGCCTGTCTTACTTTTCAGGCTGACCCGGCTGGTCGGCGAGTGCCGGAATGCCGTGGAGCCCGGTGGCGCGGCGAACAGCTTGAATAATGGCCCTTGCCAGGGTGGCGGCTGCCGCGGCCCCTATGAGGCTGACCTGCGCTGCGGTGATCGCAGGATCAGGGGGAGGTGTTGTTTCTGTTCCTAGGGCCAGGGCGAAAACTATGTCGCCATCAAACATGGTGTGCGCCGGTTGAATGACTTGCGCCAGGCCGTTGTGAGCCATTTGCGCTATTTTGTTGACGCTGGCTTTACTGAGAGTGGCACTGGTGGCAACCACGGCCAGGGTGGTGTTGCTGAAGGGATGGCGACCTTGCTCAGGGCTTTCTGCGGCCCCTGACCCCCCTGCAATCGTGGCTCCACTGTGCGGATCAACAATGTTGCCCGCGGCGTTGACAACTACTAAGGCTCCGACAAGTGTTCCATCAGCTAGTTGGGTGCTGGCTGAGCCAAGCCCGCCCTTAACCGCTTTGTGACCACCGCCAAGCTTGGCTACGGTAGCTCCAGTCCCAGCTCCTACGCTGCCTTGCTCGATCGGGCCTGCGCTCGCCCGTTCACAGGCCCGGTAGCCAGCGGCAGCATCGGGTCGTATGTGGGCCGAGCCGAGGCCAAGATCAAAGATGGCGGCTGCTGGGACGATAGGGACGCGCACGTTACCGGCTTGAAAGCCTTGACCACGCTCTTCGAGATAGCGCATGACACCAGCGGCCGCCTCTAGTCCAAAGGCGCTGCCTCCAGTCAGTAAGATGGCATTGACGCGCTCGACAAGACAGAGCGGGTGTAGAAGATCAGTTTCACGCGTGGCTGGGGCTCCACCACGGACATCTACACCGCCAACCGCGGGGGGATCACAGAGGATCACTGTGCAGCCGGTGCCAGCTTCTAGGTTGGTATCGTGCCCAACGCGAATACCTGGAACATCGGTGATGTCATTGTACATGTCCTGTGCCTCCTGAGAGAGCTGTAGAGAGCTGTCATGCATGCTGCGGTGTGGTTGGTCGCTGCGGCTCGTCTGAACGTCTGAGCCTGGTCAGGTCAAAAGAGCAAGCTGGACATATGGTCGCTTGTGCTAGGCCACATGCGCGCTCGTCACTGCCCCTGACCTGGCCTGTATCACCTGATCGCTATGGCTTCGATTCGACGAGTATGGACGCGCCCGGCAAGGCTGCCGCTCGTGCCAGATCTGCCAGGTGCCAGGCGCTCAGGGTCAGTCTGTCTCTGGAACGGGTCAGCACGCCTCTGCCGATCTCCTGGTTGGTGCCACGTGCCCCTTGGATAGTTGAGGAAGGGAATCAACTGGTGGGAATCAGCTAAGAGCAAGGGCCCGCCGCAGGCGCTCAACGGCTGCGGCAACGCTCTCACGCTCGTTGTAGATGGCACTGCCGGCTACGAGCAGGTTGGCCCCCGCCTGGACGACCAGCGGCGCGGTGTGCTCGTTGATGCCTCCGTCAACTTCAAGGTCACATTGGAGTTGACGTTCGTTGAGGAGCTGCCTGGCGCGCGCGATTTTGGGCAGCGTCTCAGGAATGAATTCCTGGCCCCCAAACCCGGGATTGACGGTCATGATGAGCACTAGGTCAAGCAGGGAGAGGATGTCTTCTAGCAGCCACACGGGCGTCGAGGGGTTGAGCGCTACCCCCGCTTGTTTGCCAGCTTCTTTGATTTGCTGCACGATACGGTGTAGATGAGGACAGGTCTCCTGGTGGACAATGATGACGTCAGCCCCGGCCCGCGCGAAGGCTTCAATGTAGTGCTCAGGGTTGGTGATCATGAGATGTGCTTCTAACGGAAGGCTGGTGCTGCGCCGCACGGCTTCGACAATAAGCGGCCCCATTGTAATATTGGGAACAAAGTGCCCGTCCATGACGTCAATCTGGATACGCTGAACACCCGCTTCTTCGGCTTCGCGCACCTGCTGTCCAAGACGGCTGAAGTCAGCGCTGAGAATAGAGGGAACAAGACCAATGGGCGCCGGCGGCTGTGGCGCTTGGGCTGCTCGGGCTGTCGGCTGCTCGGTCGTCATGCTGAGGGCCTCCTCTGGAGGGCTGCCGCAGCGGCTGTGTCCAGGAGCCAGGTGACTTCACCTGCGGCGGCATGGACCAGGCGCGCGGGATAGTCATCGGGCGCGCCTTCTTCTTCAAGCACCGCTCGGATGGCCTCGGCTTTGTCGCTGCCGGTGACAAGAAAGAGGATGTGACGCGCAGCATTGATGACAGGCGGGGTGAAGGTGAGACGCTCAGGCGGCGGCTTGGGAACACTGACGGGCAGGACAAGACGCTCGCGCTCGTGAAGGGCCTGCTGGTGAGGAAAAAGTGAAGCTGTGTGCCCTTCAGGACCCATGCCGAGCTGAATGAGGTCGAAGACGGGCACTCCCGTGGTGCTGAAGACACGGCGCAGCTCGGCGCTATAACTCTCGGCAGCAGCTTGATGGTCGGTCTGCTCTGCCGGCATGCGGTGAATGTTGGCGGCAGGAATGGGCAGTTTGCTGAGCATGACTTCGTGAGCCATGCGGTAGTTGCTTTCTGGATGATCAGGTGGGACGCAGCGTTCGTCAGACCAGAAGATCTCAACGCGCGTCCAGTCGATCTGACTGCGATAGGGTTCACTGGCTAGAAGGCTGTAGAGCTTGCGTGGCGTTGAGCCTCCAGCAAGGGCAAGGGTGAAGCGCCCACGGGTGACAATGGCTTCCTGGGCGAGACGCGTTACAAGACGCGCCGCTTCCTGGCTGAGGCTCTCGGCGTCAGGATAGATGGCGATCTGTTGCTGCATCTCCTTAGTTCTATCCTCTCTGAGATCTGATAAAGATGCATAACTTGCGAGTAAGCAGCTAAGAGCCGATGCTCCCGCTCATTCCCCGAGGAGGCTCCCGAAGGCGCTGCCTTCAGGATGGCTGGCCTAGGTCAGGCAAGCAGAGCAGCTAGCTCCTGCAAAATCCTCTCAAATTGGTCATCATGCCCAGTGATCTCTAGCTCATCAACTAAGAGCTGGCTCTCCTGGCGCTGCTCATTGAGGTTTAGGGTACGCTGCCGGGGCTGTTCCTGCTCAAGTTCGATGGAGGTCAGGACATGATCGCTGTCGCCAGGCAGGCGGCTGATGCTGAACAGTGCTTGTTGATCCTCGAGCCGGCTGGTGAGACGCAGAAGGCAAATCGTTCCCGGCGGGACCTCTCCTTCGGCACGCGGACGAATATCGATGCGCGTTGGCTGCCCAGCCCCATTCTCCAGACACCAGTGATAGGCTCCTGGCGGCAGGCTCTCGACGCTGCCGGGGCAGGAAGCGCTACAGGCGACTCGGCGCCAGGTGAGACGCTCTTTGAGCCAGCCTCCCATCAATAGGGCACGGGCAGGCTCCTGTAGCCGCTGATGCAGAGTGGCGGCGGCCCCCTGGAGACGGCGGTCACTACCACCCGGCGCCTCGAGCACGGCATGCTCGATCTCGATGCGCTGAATGCCTTCGAAGTAGGGACGATACTCCAAACCGTCAAAAAACTGGGCGACCAACTGGCGCAGCGGTGTGAGCCGTCCCCAATTCAGGTCACTGATGGCACAGCTTGGATGCGTTTCTAACAGCGAGGCCAACAAGCGCAAGGTCGGCCCTGGTGTCTGGAAGCTGGCCGAATCGACGATAAGCCGCTGGCTGATGGCGGCCAGCGAGTCAAGGGGGTCGCCGCCGGCCGGAGGCTCATCAAGCCACCAGAGATAGATCGGCAGGTCAGGTCTGACGAGCTTCTGCAAAAGAGCAGCACTATGCTCAACCACCGGCCCACTGAGCAGGGCTGTGATCTGCTCAAAATGGTGACGAGTGAGGTCTGAAATGACTGGGAAGCTGCGCAGGGTCACCCAGGTCGCGATCGAGGCCGGCGCGTCGCGATCGTCTTCAAGGATCAGAATGACAACACGCGCGATATGTGTACTGAGCAGATCACGCAGCAGATTGCTAACATAGCGAGCGCGCGCGGTGGAGGGTGCGCAGATTACCAGATTGAGCACGCTGGTGCGCACGCTCATATTCTGGCCGATGCGCATGTTATCGGCGGCCATTTTCCAGAGCAAAGCCACTTCTTCCTCCAGATGCTCCCAGGGAATGGCCTTACCGGCCCACAGCGAGCGTGTCCCCGGGGATAGGTCGAGGTCCACAGTCATTCCAGATCTCCCCTGATTAGAGAACGGCATCGTTCCAGGCACCTGACGGACGGGCGGAGGCCGTCCTGCCTGGATAGCGTGCGTCAGCTACTGCAGTTTCTTGCTTACTTGACTGTTAGGACATAGGGGGCAAGGTACCGCGAGGCAAACAGCTCCTCGCGTAGCCTGGTGGCAGTGGCCAGCGAGCACTAGGCGCTTCGGCTGGCGCCCGCCAGTACTTTGTTTGCTATGCTATGTTACTGCCCTGCCGACTATCTGTTCCTGCTAGGCGAGTCTGGGGAGGATCAGCAGCGCAGCAGGACCGACAGACAGGCGCAGTGCGTGTGTCAGCCAGTCCCCCATGTCTGGCTGGCACACTCCAGGTGCGAGATTGGCGGACAAGGACACATAGGCAGCCAGGTTCAGACGATCGACCGTGGCTGCCTGGCCGCTGATCCTTATCTGGCTTGTGCTCTGTACACAAGTCTGCCACTTGCCCCCGTGGCTGTGTCCGCGCTATTGGCGCGGACACGAGGAATCAGGGCCGTCGCCAGCGGCGCCCGTCGCGCCAAATGAACTCGTCGGCGGCCTGGGGGCCCCAGGTCCCAGCCTCATAGGGATGGATGGTCTCGCGCGGCGCTTCGGCCCAGGCATCCATAATTCCCTGAATGAACTCCCAGGCCGCTTCTACCTCATCCCGGCGTGTGAAGAGCGTGGAGTCACCTAGCATGCAGTCTAGCAGCAGCCGCTCATAGGCCTCCGGCTGCGGACGCATGAAGGATGAGCCATAGAAGAAGTCCATGTTGACCGAGCGGATCTGCATCTCGGTGCCCGGGACTTTGGCGCCGAAGCGCAAGGAGATGCCTTCGTCTGGCTGGATGCGCAGCACAATCACGTTGGGTTCGATCTGCCCCTGGATGTTGCTGCGCTGCCAGAACATCGAAGGCGGTTGCTTGAACTGAATAGCGATCTCGGTCACGCGCTTGGGCAGGCGCTTGCCAGTGCGCAGGTAGAAGGGCACGTCTGCCCAGCGCCAGTTGTCAACGAAGACCTTAAGGGCCACGTAGGTCTCTGTGGTGGAATCAGGCCGGACGCCAGGCTCTTCCGTATAGCCAGGCACCAGCCGTCCATTCATCCAGCCAGCGGTATACTGACCACGAACGGTGTTGAGCAGGGCATTTTGCCCCTGCAGCGGCTGCAGGGCATGCAGCACCTTGACCTTTTCGTCGCGTACCGCTGTGGCGTCAAAGGCGATCGGCGGCTCCATCGCGACCAGGGTCAGCAACTGCATCATATGGTTCTGCACCATGTCGCGAATCGCGCCCGCTTCTTCATAGTAGGCCGCTCGCCCTTCAAGGCCGATGTTCTCCGCTACGGTGATCTGGACATGGTCCACGTAGCGGCGATTCCAGACTGGCTCGAAGATGCCGTTAGCCAGGCGGAAGACCAGTATGTTCTGAACGGTCTCTTTGCCCAGATAGTGATCGATACGATAGACCTGCTCTTCCTTGAAAACGCGCAGCACCTGGCGGTTCAGTTCTCGGGCTGAGGCCAGGTCATGGCCAAAAGGCTTTTCGATGATGATGCGTGTCCAGCCCTTGCGGCTCTTGTTCAGGCCGGCTGCTCCCAGGCGCTGGATGATCTCAGGGTACTGGCTCGGCGGTGTCGACAGGTAGAAGATGCGGTTGCCGCCCGTGCCACGCTCCCGATCCAGCCGATTGAGCAGGGCATTGAGCTTTTCGTAGCCCGCCTGGTTGTGAAAGTCAGACTGCAGGTAGAAGATGCCGGACGCAAAACTCTCCCAGACCTGCTGATTGATGGGCTTCTGGCGCGAATATTCGTTGATAGCCTCAAAAGCCTGCTCTCGGAACTGCTCATCGGTGTAAGGCCGGCGCGCAAAGCCTATGACGGAAAAGCCCGCTGGCAGCGGGTGTTCTAAGGCTAGATTGTAGAGAGCAGGCAAGAGTTTCCGATGGGTGAGATCGCCAGTCGCCCCAAAAATCACCATCGCGCAGGGCTCAGGACTGTGCTTGATGCGCAGCCCTTCGCGTAGGGGATTGGGCGCCTCGACCGCGCTGCGTTGAGGCATCGATGATATTCTCCTGGTCATCACTTGTTCTTGACAGACAATAGACGCTCTCGACTGAGTTCCAGGTTGCTCGTCCGTTACCGGGTCTGTAACCAGGACCTCTCATCGCCTGTCATCGGCTATATTCATTGTAGTGCAATACTTGTGCAGATTTAAAATCTTCTGAAGATCTTCCCATATGCTCGGGCCAGGCAGGCTGGCAAGCCGACTGAGCCGGAGGCCGCCCCCGGCTAGGCAGCACTTTGCTGAAGGAGGAGCCTGCCAGGTCTGCCCTTTGGCAGATGCCTTGCTCCTCCTGCCCGGTAGTGTCGCTTTCCTTCCAGGGTTCAAGACGGCACGGCTCTTCCACGCACCTCTGTGCGCTTGCTAGTGTCTCCTCAGCGCGAGGGCTGTCCGTCGCCTTGCGTCTCTACGGGGGCCAGCCGTTGTGCAAGGGCCTGCAGGCCGGCAGCCAGATCACCTCCGATAGCAATGCGGATGTTGCGTCGCTGATGCGCGGAGAGGGCGAAGAGATCGCCCAGCGCCTGCGCTTCTTTCAGGATGCCAAAGGTATAGGACTCGCCCGGAATGGCGATGTCCTGCTGCATATCACCGGTGATCTGGAGAAAGACGCCGTTGTTGGGCCCACCTTTGTGCAACTGGCCGGTCGAGTGTAGAAAGCGCGGACCATAGCCGAGCGTTGTCGCAACGCGGTAGCGATCACGCAGGCGCAGACGTAGCGCCTGCAGGGCGCTCTCATTGACTTCGCTGCGCTGAACATAGGCCATGAGGGCAATGTAGTCGCCTGGACGTACCTGGCCGAGGAAGGCACGCAGGTAGTTGTCTAGACCCTCTTCTCCCTCGCTCAACTTTCTGCCGTAGATGCGCAGCGCTCCTTCGCTGACGACTGGTTCCAGCTCGGGGAGCTTCCCTTCCCGACGGAAGCGTTCCAGGAGCCGGGCTGTGTTATCCTTGCTCTCTTGGACGTTGGGTTGATCGAAAGCGTTGATCTGTAGGAAGATGCCAGCGACCGCTGTGGCCAGCTCCCAGATGAAGAACTGGGCTCCCAGCTCATAACGGTCAGGCAACTGGAAACGTACTAGCGGTTGACCTGCGGCGCGCAGGCGCTGCAGACCCTCATCAAGGGCGGCGTTGTCGTCGCCTTCTAGCCGTAGGTAGACGAAGAGGCGGTCATCGCCATAGACGTCGGGAACGCCCAAGGCCTCCCCTTCGACAGGCAAGAGACCACGCCCCTCTTTACCAGTGCTTTCGGCAATGAGCTGCTCAACCCAATAGCCATAGCTGGCAATGGCTGGGGAGAGCACAAAGGTGATCTTGTCACGCCCGTGGGTACCGAGAGCTCCTAGAATCGCCCCGAGGCGCAAGCCGGGATTGTCAGCGGCAGCGCGTACGGCACTACAGCGAGTCATGGCCGCTTGAGCACGCTCTAGCAGTCGCTTGAGGTCGAGACCAATTAGAGCACCAGGGACCAGGCCGAAGAAAGAGAGCGCCGAGTAGCGTCCTCCAATGTCGGGCGGGTTGGCAAAGACGTGGCGGAAGTGATGGTCACGGGCGAGCCGCTCCAGGGAGGTACCCGGATCGGTGATCGCAATGAAGTGGGCCCCACTCTCGCCGCCCAACTCGCTGACCCGTTGCCAGAAGTAGCGAAAGTGCGAGAGCGTCTCAATGGTCTCGCCCGACTTGGAAGCGACGATGAAGAGCGTTTTATTGAGGTCGATGCGCTCTTCAACGGCGCGGATGGTGTCAGGATCAGTGGTATCGAGTACGAACAGGTCCAGGTAGCCGGGCGTGACGCCGAAGGTCAGACGCAGTACCTCGGGACAGAGGCTGCTCCCTCCCATCCCCAGCAGTACAGCGTACTGATAGCCGTCTCGCCGTACCGCTTCTACGAGGCTCTCGATCTCCGTTAGGCGCTCCTGCATGGTGCCGGCAACGGTTAGCCAGCCGAGGCGCTCGCGGATCTCTTGCTGGACCGCCGGGTCGCTCTTCCAGAGACTGGCATCGCGCTCCCAGATCCGCCGCGCGACCTGTTCGTTATCCAGACGCTGCCACGCCGCTTGCACCTGCGCTTGAAGAGCACTTTCGGCTTCAAATTGTGGCTCTGGCTCCTGTTGTGCTGTCACCGCGAAACCTGCCTCTCTTTGAGCGCCTGCTGACGGGCGCGAATGGTGTTGAGCAACTGATGATAGGAGTCGGCGAATTTCTGTACGCCTTCCTCGAGGAGCTGCTGCGTGACCGCCTCGTAGGAGATGCCGAGTTGCTCCAGCTCCTTGAACAGGGCCCGTGCGCCATCAAGGTCGTCTTCGATGCTGTAGCGAACCCGTCCGTGATCGCGGAACTTCTCGATCGTTTCGTAGGGCATGGTATCGACCGTATCGGGGCCGATCAGCTCCTCCGCGTAGAGAACGTCACGGTAGGCTGGGTTCTTGGTGCTGGTGCTGGCCCACAGCGGACGCTGTACGTGGGCACCAAGCTGGCGCAGGGCAGCAAAGCGCGGTGAGCTAAAGATGCGTTTGAATTCCTGATAGACCAGGCGTGCATTAGCAATAGCCGCTTTGCCTTGCAGCGAGCGGAGCCGAGCCTGCTCGGCAGGATCACCAGTAGCTTTGATTTTCTCGTCAAGCAGCTTGTCAACCAGGGTGTCAACGCGGCTGACAAAGAAGCTGGCCACCGAGGCGATGTTACCGATGTCCTGCCCCTCGGCGTTGCGGTTCTCCAGGGCTGTCAGGTAGGCCTCGGCTACTTCACGATAGGTCTGAATGGAGAAAATGAGGGTAATGTTGATATTGTAGCCTTCGGTTAAGGCCTGTTGAATGGCAGGCAGCCCTTCAGGGGTGGCAGGAATCTTGATCATCAGGTTTGGGCAATTGACGAGCTGCCAGTAGTGGCGCACCGCCGCCAATGTCCCCTCTGTATCGTGAGCGAGGTCCGGTGAGACTTCCAGGCTGACATAGCCGTCCACCCCAGCGCTGCGCTCGTAGATGGGACGCAGCAGATCGGCTACGGTCTGGACATCGCGTACGACCAGGGCGTCATAGATCTCCTCAACTCCCTTCCCCTGGCGAATTAGCTCCTCAATTTGGGCATCGTAGGCGTGCCCACTGCTAATGGCCTTGTCGAAGATGGTAGGGTTGGCTGTGACCCCAGTAATGCCATCCTCCTCCAGGAGACGTTTGAACTCCCCGGATTCTAGCTGCGCGCGGTCAATATTGTCGTACCAAACACTCTGTCCGTAGTCCTTCAGTTGTAACAAGGGATTTGCCATGCTCTTCTCCTCTGGTCAAGGCATCATGCCGTTCTTTTGTTCTACCCCTCTCTTTAGTGGAAAGAGCCTGCGGGCCGGTTTTATTCCCACGCGGGACAATCTACGGCAGCGGCCGCGCTCTTCGTTCGCCGCTGCCCTTGAGCTTTTATTGTCATCGCTACACTAAGAGGTTGCCTCTTCTATGATAACACCTGCCTCCGCCCGGCGGCAAATCCCGGTCCAGAACGCGGCCTTCTCTTGGTGATTTGCTGACTGGCAGAGGCTTGCCTTGTAGGTTGCTTGCAGCAAGGCAGTACATAGGCTACACTTGCCAGTAGCAGAATAGCTGGTTCTGCTTTGGTTGGGAGATGCCCACCAGCCCAGCCACGAGTATCTCCCGTGTGCGGGAGGAGAAGAGAAGGAAAGGGAATTAGGATGCGAGTGACAACGCGCTTGCGCCAGTTACTGGCCGGCCCTGATTTAGTGGTGGCCCCGGGAGCCTACGATGCCTTGAGCGCGCGCCTGATTGCTCAGGCTGGTTTCTCTGTGGTCTATATGACAGGCTTTGGCACGTCGGCCAGCGTGCTCGGAATGCCTGATGTTGGTTTGCTAACTATGAGTGAGATGGTGAGCCGTGCGGCAGCGCTGGCGGCGGTGACCGGCGAGGTGCCCCTGATTGCTGATGCTGATACGGGCTATGGGAATCCACTGAATGTGCGCCGCACGGTGCGCGAGTATGAGCGGGCCGGTGTGGCCGGACTGCATCTTGAAGATCAGGTCTGGCCCAAGAAGTGTGGGCATATGGAGGGGAAGCAGGTGATTCCAATGGAGGAGATGGTCCAGAAGGTGCGCGCAGCAGTGGAAGCTCGCCAGGACCCTGATTTTGTGATCATTGCGCGCACCGATGCCGCAGCGGTGCTCGGCTTTGAGGAGGCCCTACGCCGCGGTCGCGCCTATCGCGAGGCAGGAGCCGATGTGATTTTTATTGAGGCCCCCCGTACGTTGGAGGAGCTGCGCGCTATTGTCCAGGCTTTCCCCGATGTGCCTCTGCTCTTCAATTGGGCGCAGAGCGGGAAGACTCCTCCGCTCTCGTTGAGCGAGATTCGGGAGTTGGGTTTTAAGTTGGTACTTTTCCCCGTCGCCCTGCTCTTTACCGCCACCCATGCCATGCTGCGTTTGTTGGAAGGACTGAAGCGAGGAGAGACACCTCTGGCTTTCTCTGAACAGTCAGTGAGCTTCCAGCAGTTTACCGAGCTGGTCGGCTTGCCTTTTATCCAGGAGCTAGAGGCTCGTTATGGTGTGTATGGTGGACGCCAGGAGGCCGCTTCACCTCCTCAACAGGGCTGAGGGTTAGGCCTGCCAGGGCCGATCGCTTAGCTAGAGGCTGCTGGCTAGACTGCCTTCTAGCGGCTGGGCTACGCTGTGGACGCGCTGGCTTGGGCTGAGTGTCTTTCTGATGCCGTTCAAGAAGCGACGCCTGTCTTTGCTTGTGCTGGTCGACTGGATCTTGCTCTTGTTGGAGATCAATGAAAGGAGCCGACGATGGCCGAGAATAGCTTTCAGAAGCCGAGCATTTCGATTGAAGCTGCCCATCGCCTCATCGCTGCTGCTGAGGCTAAAGCTCGCGAAATTGGTGTACCAATGTGTATTGCAATCTGCGATCCAGATGGTACTTTAAAGGCATTCAGCCGCATGGATGGGGCGCCGCTCTTGAGCGTTCAGATCGCTCAGGATAAGGCTTATACAGCGGTGAGTTTCGGGGGCATGGCAACCCACGAGTGGTTTGAGTTTATTAAGAACGATCCTCCTTTGTTGCATGGGATCATTAAGACGGATCGCTTGATCGTTTTCGGTGGCGGCTTCGCTATTAAGACTGCCGAGGGGATTATTGGCGGCATCGGGGTGAGCGGCGGACACTATACTCAGGACATGGAGGTGGCACAGGCGGCTCTGGCGGCGCTTTAGGCCAGACAGCGCTTGTCTGCTTGCTCTCTACGCCCCCCGGGCTGTGCAGCATATGCACCTGGCATTGCTCTGCTGGCTTGTTCCCCTATCTTCGCTTGTCTGTCCTCTTTACGAGCCAGACAGTCCCTGGCCGCGCAAAGCGGGCTAGCGAGGAAGAAGCGCTGACGGGCCTGACCCTCCGCTGTTCTGATTCTAGAGGATGGCCCTCAGCGTTTCTTCGTAGCCAGCGAGCAAACCAGCCATGTCGCGCAGTAGCTGCCCGATACTATGGAGGTGGCTGATAATTTCATTGCGCCGCTTAAGGTCGCTGCGGAGACCTTCCTCTAGCAGAACGAGAAAGGCTGTGGCGTCGCCGAGCCGGCTGGTCAGGGCCTGTCTCTGCTCGTCGAGTCGGCGATGGTCTTCACGCAGGTGCAGGGAGCGTAGCACGGGGGGCGCTGGCTTTGCTTCCTCTGGCAGGCGCAGGCGCTGCAGGCTGGTCAATTCTTCGGTATGGATGTAGCTGCTTTGCTCGTCAAGAATCGCCGCCAACGAGCGACGGAATTCCATAAAGAGACAGTAGAGGTCCGCCGTGAAGGCTCCGACCCGTTGCAGGGCAGTGCTGAGTTGGTGCTGATCACTCTCTAGATCGAGATCGCTGCATTCCTGAATGAGGTCCTGAAGTTCCTTCAGGGTTGTAAGGGTTTCGTTGAAGCGGGCACTGAGTACCTGGGTGCTGGCTTGCGGTGAGTTGACGTGCTCCTGATAGAGCTGATAGAGGGCGCGTAAGGTCGATTGCTCATGTGAAGGCCGTTGGGACGCTGGCCCGGCGGACAACAGGGCTTCTTGGGCTGCTTTGGCGGCCCAGGTCTGCAAGAGTTCCAGGGTCTTTTCGATATCGCTAAGCAGTTGTTCGCGCTGGAATGCTGGCAGCTCAGGATGATGACGGATCAGACTCCGACAGTTGCACAGGGTGGTAATGGCACGCTCAAAAGCATGATCTGTTTGATCTTGGGTATCTTCAGACATGCCTCGGTTTCCTTCCCATCTGTTACCACAAGCCACATTTGTCCTACAAGAAGAGATGCCTGCCCGAATTGTACTGCTTCGTATGCGGCATTGTCAACGCGCCCAGCCATGCCTGCCAGAGGATGAACAATCGTATTGTGCAAGGTAGACGGTTGAGCCTTCCACCTTCTCTTTCTCCAGGACTTCAGTACTAGTCATCCTCCGCTTTCTCTGCTTGCTCGCTACGTGCTGGGCCGCTTATGTTACAATTGCTGCCAGACTGATCTTCAAGCGCTGAAGAGAGTGACTTCGCCTCAGAGTAGATACCGAAAGCCTGGAGAAGGGAGGAGGCCGTGATGAGCAAGAGGCGGCTGGCGTGGCTGCTGCTCCTCGCTCTAGCATTGACCTGGCTGGCCGGTTGTGGAAGTTTGCCGGCCATGGGTCCGGCGTCAGGGGAAGGATCAGCCACGCCGGGGAGCAGTAGATCCTCTCCTGCAGGTGGGCCACGGGCAACGGCAACAGCTTCCGGGGCTATGGGAGCAGCTACCCCTATTAGCATCACGGGTCACGGCGAGGGGACGGCGACCCCGAGCGTAACCGGGCGCTCTCGTTCGACGCCAGCTCCCAGTCCCACCGCAGGGCGTTCTGGCTCTCCAGCAGCTACCCCTGTTCCGACGCTGGCGCCTGGGGGCAGCGGCCCCTATGGAGCTCCTCCCGCAGAGACAAGTCAGGAAAGTCAGCTACGGCAGCAGCTCTTGGCCCTCATCAACCGCGATCGGGCCAGTCAGGGTCTGCCTGCTTATACGCTGGATGGGACCCTCTCAGCCGGCGCGCGCTTGCATAGCTGGAACATGGCTCACTGTGGTCTCAGTCACGCCTGCCCCGGCGAAGCTGCCCCTTGCGATCGCGTGAGTGCAGAGGGGATCACCTGGAGTGTATGCGGCGAGAATGTGGGCTATGCCTCGGCCTCACCTGATGCCTGGAGCGGCGTGCAGCTCATTGAGAGCAGCATGCTAAACGAGCAGCCTCCTAATGATGGGCATCGGCGTAACCTGCTCAGTAGTGCCTTTCACCGCATTGGTATCGGGATCTACCTTGATAGCCGGGGCTACGTCTGGGTGACCGAGGATTTCACGAATTAGAGCGGCAGCGAGGGCAGGCAGGACTCGAGCATGGGGTGGTTATTCTTCTTGTTTCTCTCTTCTGCCGTCTGCCTGCCCATCGAGTCTTGCGCCGCTATTGTGCTCTTTCTTCGAGCTTTACCCTTCCTGCTGCATACTCTGTCACTCGCCAAATTGCCCGAGTCTGGCTCAATCAGTCAGCCCATAAAGACGACCAAATTTCTCCTTGAGATAGTGAGCAAAGTAGTCAGCGTTGGGCGCCTCACCAGTGACACGCTTGATGAGATCCTCGGGCAGATAGATCATGCCATAAACGTACATGTGCTGACGCAGCCATTCCAGGATAAAAGATGTTTCTCCTTGCTCAAGCCGATTGTTGAAATCTGGAAAGATTTTGAGTAGAGTGTAGTAGATTTGCGCTGCATAGAGATTGCCCAGCGTATAGC
>NZ_JADGHT010000524.1 GCF_019683755.1 Thermogemmatispora sp.
TGGTTACACAATAACTTCTATCCAGTATCACAATATATAAAAAAATATGTCCCAAAAAATCAGCAGAGTAGATATATATTTGGTTTAACTGAGCATGATATTTATGATAATAATCATAACTTAGTAGGTGCTTCATTCACATTGTCAGTATATCATATTTGACAGGTAGAGAGAGGATCACAAGCAGTCAACTTTGCAGATGAGGACGCAGCCTGTCCGAGTCTGCGCTGGCTAATCGACAACTTGACCAGGGAATGGCCAGTTGCCATTGTTTCAAAGATTCATCCCAACTATAGGAAGGCGAGCGATGACTATCGGGGCTCAGCTTGTCACCAGGGGTGTTTTTCTTACCCACCCTACAATTCCACTCTCCAGCCTCCACCTCCATTCAGCTACCTCCGTTCCCTGCTAGCCAATGACGCTGGCCCCACCCAGGCTGGGCTACACTCAGCTTTTCTCCTCAGAGGAGAGCCTTCCTAGCAAGCCTTGAGAGCGAGGCTTCCTCCTCTTTTATCTCCTTCAGAGCGTTACCTCACTGCATCAATGGCATCTTCCAGCAGATGCCGTTCACCTTCAACAGTCTCTACGTCTAGCGAGGGACAAGGGAGACGACGTGCACCAGCCGTTCTTTGGCCCCCTTTCCCTCCCCCGCCACTCTCCTCTTGCTAGCCTATCATCAGCCGCTTTGATAGCCTCAGACACTCCTCTTTCTACTCTTTCTCCCCTCTCTCCCCTATCATCCCACACCTCTTGGGCTACCTCATCATTAATCGCCCTATTGACATCTCTCTCTCGGCTTCTTATTATTTACATAGTAAGCTGTCTTACCGACCTGAAGCCTGACTTCTGCCAGGTTCTCAGGCCTTCACTACTCATCACCTTACTACTGATCACACCGTAGCACAGGAGCATTACCTATGGGCTTCATATCGTCCTCCCACCTTGATAGCCCTCGGCCTGTCTCTTACTCTCTCTTCCAGATTCGCCAGACCGCAGCCCGCGCCCTGGCTGAGGTCAGTAGCGCCACTCAGCAGCACGATACCACCTGGCGGCAGATACACGACTGGCTCACGGATGAGAACCAGGTTGATCCTGCATGGGCCGACGTCATCCTCACCTGTCTCGTCCCCTATGCCCAGCGCCTGCGCGCCTCCTACGACTGGCTCACCGACCTGGCCAGCGCTCTCTTCGCCGCCGCCGACTTCCTCGAGGGCACCGACCAGCAGATGGCCGACTCCTTCCAACCCACCCATGGCTATGCTCCCTAAGCCATCTTGCTCACCACCGCCCTTCATCCAGGCCTGATCACGCTCACCAAGGAGGTTGCCCATGTTCACTCCCTCTAGCATCCCAGACACCAGCACCAGTGACGACCCGATCCAAGTGCAGGCCCACGTCCAACTCACGATTCTTGGCCCCCTGCGCTCCTTGCGCCAGCAGGTGACCCCCCTCAACCAGACTCATATCACCTGCGTCCAGAACTGCGCCAACGCCCTGATTGCCCTCTTCTCAGCCACCGATCGCCAGGGACGCCCCCTCATGCACGGAGCAGGTGCCGACGCCCTGGCAACTACCTTCGGCAAGTTCAACGACGCCGCCTATCAGCTCACCGGGGACGATCCCACTACGCTCGTCGGACGCCTGCTGCTCGCCTCCCAGCTTAGCGAGCGCACCGCTGACGACCTGGACTCTCAGATCCAGACCAGCATCCAGCGCTGGCAGGACAGGCAACAGCACCCCTCGCCCTTCACCGATCCCCAGGACGACAACCGGCGTACCGCCAGTCAGCTCAAGGGAATCGTTGCTCAGTCCCTGGCCCTCTATCAGGCTCAGATGGGCAGCGGACCTGATCAAGAACCCCTGCCGGCTCTGCCCCCCCTCCGTGATCCTGACGGTTCTTTCAATACCTTCACCAATCGGTTTAAGGACCAATTTAATCCTTCAATCCCACCAGTCGTACGCAAACTGGCAGGCCAACCAGATGGGGAGCGGTTGCCCGGAGATTTCCGCAATAAGGGGGACTCCCTGTTACGGCTCTCTGGCGTAATTAACGACAACGAAAACGACCAGTTTTACGCTGTTGGACCACAAGGACTGGATGATCTAAAGACAGAAATCCTCGATCGCTTGTTTCAATGGATGAAAGATGCCCTTCAACATAAGATCAATAC
>NZ_JADGHT010000525.1 GCF_019683755.1 Thermogemmatispora sp.
GTACTCTGCCGTAGACAAAGAGATTCTCGAAGATGACGCAGCCGCCCACAAAGCCCCCTGTCAGGGCGCTCCCCAGAGCGATGCAGAGGATCAGGAGCAGATTGCTGCCCAAGATAAACCAGAGGGAGAACTGCCCGCTAGGGGCGCTGGCGGTCGGCCAGTCTTCGATAGGCCACTGGACTCCGAGGATCAGCGCGCTGAGGGCGATCGCTGCTAGCAAGGCATACTCTAACAGATAGCGCCTGGGGAAGGCTGCTCTCGTCACCATGATGCCGCGCCCTCCAGCGAATAACAGCGCTGGAGATAGAGACGGGCAGCCTCCAGGGCTCCCGGCCCCAGATGAGCGACGGCCCACTGGTCGGCCTCTTTTTCCCAGCGCCGCAGACAGAGCAGCTTGCCCAGCAACGGCGCCATGACCAGCATGCTCCAGAGGAGCAGACAGAGCGCGGCAACCGGGCCGCTCAGTTCGTCGAGGAACTGCGGGAGGCACACAGCAGCCAGAAGGCCCACCAGCACCGCCCCTAGCTGGCAGTCCCATAGACTACGCAACCGAGTCGTGTGACCACGAGCAATATGACCCTGCTCATGGAGCAGCAGCACCTGCAGCACCTGGACCGGTACTTGCAGCCAGGCGTCCAGGTAGATCTCTTGTTGCCCCGACCAGGTTCGACGTGAGAAAGCAGGGGCATCTTTTTGGGGCAGATAAGAGGTGAAGAGCTTGACCGCCGGCTCCGGCAGTAAGGCCACGCCTTCGGGCAGCTCCTTTAATTCTTCACGTAGATAGCGCTGAAAGGCTATCCTGCGGAGCAGTATCCATATGAGGGCGGGAGCTGTGCACACCGCTATCAGGAGTTTGAAATCTGTGAGAACGAGACCACAGGCGGGCAGCAGCGCCAGCAGGACCACGCCGATGGCCTGGGCGGATTCTCTCCATGTTAGTGGCTGCTCCGGGGAAAAACGCAGGGCGTAGCCCCTGGCTTCAGCTACCAGCGAGAGGCGCCAACGGAGAGTCATGGCCTCTCCCGTCAGGGCCGGCATATCCAACCGCAGGAGCCAGGCCACCCAGCATGGCAACGGACGCGACCAATGCGGCCCCGGCTCCCTCCCTGGCCAGGGCTTCTCCTTTCCAGCAGGTAGCCGCCCGCCTCTCTCCCAAAGTACAATAAGACAGAGGGCCAGCACCGGCAGCGGGCGCAGGTAGACAGGCACCCATATCAGCGGGTAGATTACTACCGACGCCGTATGGAAAGCTGCCAGGAGATCGACGCCCTGCAGTTTTCTCAGGTTTGTCACGAGTGGGCTCCTCCTCCAGTGAGGCAGTTACGGAAGGAAAGGACCTTCCGTTTTTCCTTCGTGATACGATCTCATGCTCGAATAGCATTCGTCGAATCCCTCTGGAGGCCGCTTTCTCCTCAGAGAGAATGACTTCGATACGTTTCCTTCAAACAGCAAAGGCTTGTAGTGTCAGCCTTATTTGAAATATTTACAAAATTTCCTTTGCTGGGATTTTACCACCGAAGGAGAACGATGCAGGAGCCGGTCGCATCGCTCTCCTCGCCACTGTGGAAAAGAGATCAATCGCTAGCGTGCTGCTTAGCCGAGAAAAGCGACGCCCGCGATCGCTATGATGATGCCTCCCCAACCAGTGGCGCTCATCGTTGCCAGAATGGTGCCTATAGCACTAATCCCATCATAAGCAACCCAGGTAATAATCCAGCGGACCCCTTGAATGATCCAGGGCAGCCCCCGGATATAGCCCGGCAGGGCGCTGAGCAGCATCCCAATCGCCTGGGGAATGCCAAGACGATGGGTCGCTACCATGTAAAGTAACCAATGCAGGTGACCACCTGCACCCTGCAGGGGCAGCAGACTCACGAGAGCCAACCCCCCACAAAGAGCAGCGAGGAGCAGGAGCCAGTTCCTCTCTTCTTTTACGGCACGCGGCACAGCTCTAATGGAATTCACTTTGAACCTCCTTGGGCTGTCCTTTGAATGCTTAAGATATCGGCACCGAGGTGCCCGATTCAAGGGTAATCTCTTGAGTTACTTTCTTCAATCGTCCCTTGAATGATTTTATCACAAGCATCTTCCAATAACCTCATATCCCCAAAGCAAGGTCTCACTATTATTACACCACTAGCAAAAATAAATACAAGATATCATCTATTC
>NZ_JADGHT010000526.1 GCF_019683755.1 Thermogemmatispora sp.
CTGACCGAGAACCCCTGGAAAAAGCGCTCGTAGACCGTGTTGAGGAAGCGCTGGCGCTCGGTCCAGTCGCGGATGCTGCGCGCCGCCTCCTCGATGGCCAGATAGAAGTGATCGAGCGAACGGAGGAATTCCTGGCGGTTGAAAGCGCGACTGGTCAGGGCGCGAATGACCTGCTCGATCTGGGCGGCGATGACGTTGCGGCTGACGAAATCGGGGTTGTCGAAGACGGTGCGGAAGAGGCGCTCGGTGAGCAGGTGCTGCACGAGCATTTCGGCGATTTCTGCCTGGCTGATCTGCGGGTTGAGGTTGCTGCGGCAAAGAGTGGTGAAGTCGTTGAGCGCCGCGATGAAGGCACGGTTCTGGGTGGCTTCCTGCTGGATAATCTCCAGGAGGCGGGCCGCCAGCTCGGGAATGCGGTCCTGAAACTCCTCAACGGCGGCCTCGAAGCGAGCAATCTGCGGCTCGCTGTAGGTGAGAAAGCGGGTCAGGAGATCGCGCAGCTCGCTGTCGTCGTCCAGATTGAAGAGGAAGCGCTGACCGTCCTGGTAGAGGATTGCCCGCCGGCTGTTCTCGAAGAGGGTATTGCGCAGAGGATAACCGGCCTCGATTTTGCGCTGGACTTCGCGTTCGAGGTCGAGGTGGGGCGCTTTGGCCTCCCAGAGGCCACGAATGAAGAACTCGTTGACATCACGAAGCACGCCATCAGGTCGCAGGCCATTAGGCAGGGTCTGTTCAGGGATCAGCTTGAGATTGACTGCGCTGGCAGTCTCCTCGAGCAGGCGCTGGAAGGCGGTGCGCCGGGCCAGCTCATGAGTGGCAAAGCCCTCGTACGAGCGAAGCTGCTTGCGATAGCGCTCAATGGCTCGCTTGAGTAAGGTAGGTGTGAGTGCGGCGGGCGTGCTGATCAGGACCTCAGTGGACACGGACGACGACCCCTTTCTGTAAGCGTGCTGTTGTGCTCTATTATACACGCGTTGGTCTTCCTGCTCCATGAGGTAAGCGATGACGCGCCGCAGCCCCCCGACAACTTCGGCAAAGGCAGCGTCCTGGTTAGCCCAGGTCGAGATGGGCCGGGCATTAGCAGGTAGAACCTGCAGGTGGGCGAAAGGGGCGCCTTCCCAGACTACAGGCCGCAGCAGGATCGGTACGACCTGGGCCTGGCCAAGCCGCTGACGCTCTAAAGCGCGCTGCATCTCAACGCCGTAGCAATAGTCAGAGGCCATAAAGGCAGGACTAACCAGCAGTAGGATAAGCTGAGCCTGCTCCAGTTGCTGGCGAATGACCCGCCGCCAGTCGCTGCCCGGCAAGAGGGCACCATCATGCCAGGTGGCCAGCAAACCCTGACGCTGTAACAGGGCCAGGTGCTGCTCTAGCCGCTCCAGAAAGGGGCGGTCTTCCCGCGCGTAGACATAGAAGAGCTTCACTGGCCTCGCCATCTGCGCGCTCCTTGCTGCTATTGCTCACGGCTCAACTCAGGTCGCCCTGCTACTGCTCCTCTTGTTCGTAATCTCGCTCTTCCTGATCCACCCGTCTCTTTCCCTTGTCTTTCTGCTCCCCTGCGAGCTGCTCCAGACGCTTCTGCCAGATCAAAGGCGGCGTCGGCTCATAATAGATGAGTTCTGCCGGAGTCACCTCCAGGGCCCAGCAGAGCTTGTCTAGTGTAAAGAGATCGATTACAACTTGCGGATCACGAAAAATCTTGCGGACAGTCTTGTAGTCAACATCGGCAAGCTTGGCTAGCTGAGAGATGCTGATTTGCTTTTCCTCCGCAATCTCCTTGACGCGCAAACGGATCATAAGTTGGCCTTGCGGAAAATACTTCTACGCAGGAGTTTAACAGTTTAGCTACCTTGACAAAACTGCTACGATAGTCTAAGATTCGATAGGAGAGTAGTAGTCATGGCTTTAAGTCAGTATTTCAATGACTCCTTTAAAATCTTGGACTCTACTCCAATATGGCAGGTGGACAAAGCTGAGCCGGGCAGGATCAGATTGAGAGGCTGAGCCAGGCCGGGCCAGTGTCAGAGCAGGAAGGAGTATGCCATGTCTGGCCTTGTTGAAGAATGGCATGAGGAGCAGGGTGAAGAGCAGCGTGAAGAGCAGCGTGACCGTGAGCAGCCAGAAGCGAGCCAGGAGATTGAGCGCCTGAAGGAGC
>NZ_JADGHT010000527.1 GCF_019683755.1 Thermogemmatispora sp.
GCGCGGCACCCCTATCGAAGCGATTTTACTGACTGATGCCGATCTTGATCATACGCTTGGTCTCTTGCTCCTTCGAGAGCGTTCGGCATTGACTGTCTATGCGCCTGCTGCAGTGCAGCAGGCCTTGAGTCAGGGGCTTGCTCTCCCCCAGTTGCTGGCTCACTATTGTAGCATTGAGTGGCGCGAGCCAGCCAGGGAACTTGTACCGTTGCTGACTGCCTCGGGCCGCCCCAGCGGCTTGCTCTTTCAGGCCATTCCACTGGCTGGCAGGCCGCCGCGCTATATGGCAGAGGTTAGCTCACCCTCGGTTCACTCCTGCTTTCGCTTCGGTTACTATCTTAGGGATGAACGGACGGGCGGACGTCTGCTTTTCCTGCCAGGTCTGGCCTACCCGGAGGAACATCTGCGGCCTTACCTGCAGGCCTGCGACGCGCTTCTCCTTGACGGAACCTTCTGGAGCGAGCATGAGCTGCAAGAGCAGGGCTTGGCCCAGGAAACAGCCAGCAGTATGGGCCACCTTCCAATTAGCGGACCAGAGGGCAGCCTGATCTGGCTGGCTTCGCTTCCTATTCCCTATCGGATCTATGTTCACATTAACAATACTAATCCCATCCTGGCCGAGGAATCTCCCCAGCACGCTGCCGTACGTGCCGCAGGGGTCACTGTCGGCTGGGATGGGTTGGAATTCAGATTATGACCAAGGCAGCAGCTTTTGCTTTTCGGAAGGAGAGAGGCCAGCCAGCGGAGCAAAGTCACAGCGAAGAGAGAGGCTATCATGTGTGCAGAACATTTTGAGCCGTGGGATCGCGAGACCTTCGTGACCCAGCTACGGGCCGTGGGTATGACTCGCTACCATCATCTCCATCCCTTCCATCAGGCAATGAACCGGGGAGCTTTGACCCCTGAGCAGATTCGCGCCTGGATCGCGAATCGCTTTTATTATCAAGAGCATATCCCAATGAAAGATGCTGCCATCATCGCTAACTGCCCCCTTCCAGAGGTGCGCCGCCTCTGGCTCCAGCGCATTCGTGATCACGATGGCGAGCGCGACGGCGAGGGCGGCATTGCTGCCTGGCTGAAGCTAGCAGAGGCCAGTGGCCTCGCGCGCGAGGAGGTGCTCAGTGGTCAACTTGTTTTGCCCGCAACACGCTTCGCCGTCGATGCTTATGTAACTTTCGCCCGCCAGCAGCCGTGGCCTCTGGCTATTGCGTCTTCTCTCACAGAGCTGTTCGCTCCCGACCTGATGCGTGAACGTCTGGCAGCCTTCGAACGCTACTACTCCTGGATTGCCCCCGAGGGGCTGGACTACTTCCGTGCTCGTCTACAGCAGGCGCCGCGCGATGCCTCCCAGGCACTGGAGTTGACCGTACGCTTCTGCACTACGCGCCAGCTTCAAGAGGCTGCCGTGCAGGCCCTTGCCTTCAAATGTGATGTGCTGTGGAGCATGCTCGACGCTCTCCAATTCGCTTATGGCCCTCTGGCCGCCGAGAGCGCGCTGACTCCCTCCAATACCAGCGCTGCCAGTCTCCTGCCGCAGGAAGGTCGATTATGAGCCATCATAGTCAGCACTGGGTCCCGCCTTCTGACCACCTCCGACCCTGTCTGCTGCCTAGAGCGCGGCTGGAGATCGATCGTTTGAGCAGCCAGCCTATCTTGCTTTACCCCGAGGGCGTTCTAATGCTCAACGAGACCGCCGCTGCTATCTTGCAGCTCTGCAACGGTGAGCATACTCTGGCGGAGATTCTTCGGGAGCTGGCTAGCCGCTACGAGGCTAGTCCCGAGCAATTGCAACGCGATGTTTATGAGTGCCTCTGCTCACTCAGAGATCAGAATCTCATTGCCCTGTTGGAGTAGACCAGGGTGAGGCTAGGGACCGAGCCCGCTTCGTCTGGAGTTGCTTCAGACTTCCTGTAGCGCAGATGCCAATAAACCGGCTCAGAACTAGGAAGGAAGATTACCATGTATCTTGAGGAGCAAGAGATGAATCTTCTGCCTGCAGCCGATAGAGAAGAGCAGGATACCTCTGAGGGCATCCCTAGTAGCAAGCTGCGCCCTTTTGGTCTCTTAGCAGAGCTAACCTATCGCTGTCCCTTGCACTGTCCCTACTGTTCAAATCCAGTTCAGCTTTCTCAGGAGCAGCTTGAGAG
>NZ_JADGHT010000091.1 GCF_019683755.1 Thermogemmatispora sp.
GTATATCATAGTATATTCATAATATCAAATCTACACAAGAGAGAAGGCCGGAGCAAGGCAGCCAGGAGCAGAGCGCGTCTCTTCTGCCCAGACGTGCTATAATAGCACGGTATACGGGGCAAGCTCTGCCGTTGCCAGCCTGGCGCGGCGAGGGCAGTTCTTGATCCTGGGGGAGGCACGCATCCTAGCCATGCATGTCCGGGACCGGCGCGTGAAGCGTACGCAAAATTTGTTGGCGCAGGCTTTGTTAGCTTTGATTGCTGAGAAAGGCTATGATGCCATTACTATTCGTGATATCACGGAGCGTGCTGATATCGGTTACGCAACCTTTTTTCGACATTATCGCGACAAAGATGAATTGTTACGCGATGTGGCCGATGTGGTTATCAATGAATTGCTAGAGATCCTGTTTGGGCAATCTTCAGGGAGTGAGCCGGCTTCCGTCGGTCAGCTTATCTTTCGCTACGTTGCAGACCATAGCGAAGTAGTGCGTGTCCTGTTAGGCAGTCGAGGACCAGCCTCACTGGTGCAGCACGTCATCCAGCGTGGCAGCGAAAATGTCCTACGCCAAAACAAGCCGCGTCCTGATAGCTCAGTGCCGGCAGAGATTGCCGCCCATCACCTGGTCGCTTCCTCCATCGCGCTGATCCAGTGGTGGATCGAACACGATATGCCCTATCCGCCCGAACGTATGGGCGAGATCTATCGGCAATTAATTGTGCAACCAACACTGCTCTCTGCTTTCGTCACAGGTTCAGACTGACCACGTCCGATCGTCTGTGTTCCGCCTTTGCACTCATCCTAGATAGTGGCATCGCCAGGCCACCGCTGCCTTCTCCGTTTGTAGTGGCGCGGGTCAGAATAATCTAGCAGACCTAGAAAAAAATGTTCGACTAGCGCGCTGCCCTTGTTCCTCTCGGGCGGAGCGATGACTAGATTGTTCTCTCATGGTTAGCAAGAAAGCCTAGTTACTATGACAAGTGAGAAGAAGATCTCAGCGACTGCAGCCGAGACGTCTCCCATGCCACTGTCTCTGATCCAGCAACTGACGCAAGACGATTTGCCTCTCCGCAGCGCCACCCTCTATCAGCTTTTCAAGAGAGATTGGTCGGGAGAAGAGAAAGCGCTTCTGGTAACAGCCCTGTTGGAGTTGCTGCCCCAGCCGGCCCTACCGGATCGTGCTGCCCTCGTATTGTTCTTGGCTAAGCTAGCCCGCGATCGTTGTCGCGATTGGTCAGCTCTGTCGGGGGCTGTGGCCCCCTCTGGCAGTCAGCGGCCTCTGTCTCTGCGCTCCGCCTTGCTACGGGGTCTGCCACTCTATCTGAAGCTCATAGAGGCGAGCGAGCCTCAGCTACGCCTCTCTAGCCTCTATCTGAGCGCCTGGCTTCCCGAGGGACGAGCGCACTTGTTACCTGTCCTGCTGCGCCGCCTGGAAGAGGAAGAGGAGGCTCTTCTGCGCGCGGCCCTAGTCCTGGCCCTGGGTCAGCTTGCTGGTGATCAGCAGCAGGTGCGCGCCCATCTGATGATTCGCCTTCAGGCTCCAGAGGCTCCCATTGTGCGTCTGGGGGCAGCTATTGCGCTGGTACGCCTGCTGCGCACGAAGACCCCTATGCGAGCTGTGCGCTTGCTTGTCAGGGCCATCGCTCATCCGCAGGCTGTTGCTTATGAGTATGACACCCTTCCCTGGGCGCGGCATAGCGTTGTCGCCGACAGCAGCGAGCTACTACGCCTGCTGCCACGCCAACGTCTGCAATTCGCCTTGCCAGTCCTCTTAGAGGCTCTGGCCAGTGCTAATTGCTATGAAGCGCTTAGTCTCGCGCGCACTCTGCTCTATCTGGGCTTTGCCAGCCAGCGGCCAGGGGTCTCTTGCCAGGCAATCACTCCGACTCAGCAGGCTATTCTGGCAGCGCTGCGCACCAGTCTCAGCGCTTGGCAGGCCGGCGAGCTTCTGAAGGCTGTCGAGACTCAGAGCCAGCTCTCTGCCGGCTGAGAAGGGCTTTCCTGGCCTCTTGATAGTTGGCTGTATCGGCATTTGATGCATATGCCACAGATCGATCGTCCTGGTTAAGATTGGGGCTGGTACTTGGGAGTTTGGTACTAATTTGCGCTGCTCCTGCGCGTGGCTAAATTGACACACATTGGTCTATGCAGGTAGACTCACAACCAGGTAAAACGTCAGCAGAGCAGCGAGGTTGATCAAGCATGCCGCAGTTTCGCCCGTTCCCGCCGTTCCAGGACCGTGGTGGGTCTGACTCGGCGGGCGAGCAGGCTCAAGGAGCGCACTTAGCAGGTTCAGGTTCAGATTCAGGAATACAGGTGCCTTTATCGCCACAGACGATGGCCGGGGAGGCCAGGCCCGGCGGGAGTTCCCAGCGTCAATTTGCTCCATTTAAGCCGCTTTCCTTGCCGGCCACCGGCCCACTTTCGACAACGTCCAATTTCGCACCTTACTCTTATCAGGGCCAGCCAGGTCTTGCTAATGCCACTGCTCCCTCTGGCACGGAGCCGCTGCGGAAGCAACTGACGCCGACGACCGATCAATACATGGCTCTCCCCCCAAGTGTGGGGCCGGAGCCGCTGGCATCTTTGCCTGTCTCTCTGCCTGGCGCGACTCCTGAGCCGGCTTCAACGTCAACAGTGGCCCTGGTTGAACGCTCCGGTACAACTGATCAGCTCGCCGAGCTGTCGCGCCAGCCCCAGACAACCGGCAATCTGGCTGACCTGCTCGCCGCTCTGCAAGCAACGCTTGAGCAGCCCCGGCGCATGGTCGTCATTCCTGCCGAGCATCCCCGGCAGCCAGTGCAGAAGCCTGCCAATCCACGGCGCCTGAGCGCTCGCCAGCGCCAGGGGATTATTCTCACGGTCCTGTTCACAGCCATCCTGGTGACCATGCTTACCCTCTCACCACTGGCCGGAGGCAATGCCGCCCCTCTTCTCGGCGGCATCAGACAATGGATTCAGAGTCAGCAGAATGCCTGGCAGATCGCCGCCCATCAGCAGCCAACCGATGCCAACGATACAGGGATGCCGCTCTTTAACTTCAACCCGGCCAATCTACCTTTCATGACCATCCCCAATAGTCCTTATGTGGCCATCGCTCAGCAGGCTGCCCTTGATGCCGGCATCTCCCCGGTCTATTTCGTGCGCCAGATCAATGTTGAGAGCGGTTTCAATCCATACGCGGTCTCGCCCGCAGGAGCTGTCGGCATTGCTCAATTTCTGCCCAGCACCGCCGCTGGCCTGGGTATTGATCCCTGGAACCCAGTAGAAGCTTTACGCGGAGCCGCACGACTGATGGCTAGCTATGCCCGGAGCTACGGCGGCGACTACGCCAAGGCGCTGGCCGCCTATAATGCCGGTTCCGGTAACTTGCAAAATGCACTCAATGCCTGTGGTAGCGCCTGGTTAAGCTGTATGCCGGCCGAAACCCAGAACTATGTCTATCGCATCATGGGCATCTAGCTTGAAGAGCGGTCGGAGCCTGGCCCGGCACCAGACCATCAACCGCCCCGGGGCATTCTGAAGCAGATTCCACTCTCGCTCACCTTGTAACACTTCTTCCTTCACGATCCTCCGGCTGCAACCACCTCGCACTAAACAGGGTCCGCCTCCATATAGGGAAGCGGACCCTGTTTTTCCCATACCCGGCAAACAAGCTGATAAGCTAGCTCGCCCTCGCACCCTCGTGGAAGAGACAGAGCAGGTACCTCAGTGAAGCGGCACCGCTCTCCTGCTCCCTCCTACTCTACTGTGACAGACTTGGCCAGATTGCGCGGCTGATCAACGTTACAGCCTCGGGCTACTGCTGTATGATATGCCAGAAGCTGCAGCGGAATAGCTGCTAGTACTGGGCTTAGCTCTTCCAGCGTTGGCGGCACATAGAGTACGACGTCGGCATGCTCACGAATGGCTTCGTCTCCCTCGGTGGCTACCGCGATCACTCGCGCGTCGCGTGCGCGTACCTGCTGCATGTTACTGACCACTTTTTCGTAGACGTGTGAGGCAGTGGCAATGGCTACCAGCGGTGTTTCAGGATCAAGCAGGGCAATAGAGCCGTGCTTGAGTTCGCCAGCAGGGAAACCCTCAGCGTGGATATAGGAGACCTCCTTGAGCTTGAGCGCCCCTTCGAGGGCTGTTGGATAGCCAACACCGCGCCCGATGAACATGACACTGTGGAGGGGAGCCAGCTCACGCGCCAGGGAAGCAATGGGGTCATCGGCGGCTGCCGCGCGGTCGAGGACTCGCTGAATTTGGGCCGGCAACTGCTTCAGTGCCGTCAAGACCTCTGCGACGCTTTCGGGACGCAGGGTGTTGCGCTGGAGGCCAAGGAAGAGGCCAAACAGGTAGAGTTGAGCCAGGGTGGCCAGGAAGGTTTTGGTTGCCACCACACAGATCTCTGGCCCCGCCTGGATATAAAGTACAGCGTCAGCCAGGCGTGTCACAGCGCTGCCCACAACATTGGTAATGGCCACAATTGGAGATCCCTGCTCACGGGCCTGGCGAGCGCTGACCAGCACATCCGCGGTCTCACCCGACTGGGTGACAGCGATGCACAGAGTATCTGGCCCAACGATAGGATCGGCATAGCGAAACTCGCCTGCGGTGATGACCTCAACGGGCAGGCGCGCCCAGCGCTCGATGACATATTTCCCTACCAGGCCGGCATGATAGGAGGTGCCACAGGCGATGACGATGATGCGCCTGACCTGTGTCAGCGCCCCCGAGCGCTGGAGAGCCTCCAGTTCGGGGAGATGAAGCTGACCCGCCTCGCTCACGCGTCCCAGCAACGAGCGCTTGAAGGCCTCCGGCTGCTCATAGATCTCCTTAAGCATAAAGTGAGGATAGCCGCCTTTTTCAGCGGCCTCGGCGTCCCACTCAACAATCGTAGGAGCGCGCTCGACAAAGGTGCCATCCAGACGCTGAATGGTGATCCCTTCGGGACGCAGTGCCACTAGCTCCCCTTCGTCGATGATGACTACTCGCCGTGTATACTTGAGGAAAGCGGCAATGTCAGAGGCCAGGAAGTGCTCTCGCTCTCCCAGACCTACCACCAGGAAGGGGCCGTTGTAGCGGGCCCCCACCAGGAGCTGGGGCTGCTCGCGGCAAAGGACGGCAATGGCATAGGAGCCACGTACGGGCTGCAAAGCCAATCGGACAGCCTCCAGCAGATTACCCTGCGCCTCACCTCGATAGGCGCGCTCAACCAGATGAGCCAATACTTCGGTGTCTGTCTCGGAATGGAAGCTGTGACCTTCCTGCTCCAGGCGGTGACGCAGCTCGGCATAGTTTTCAATGATGCCATTATGCACCACGGTGATCAGCCCGCTGCAGTCGGCATGTGGGTGGGCATTGGTATCGCTGGGGCGTCCGTGGGTTGCCCAACGGGTATGGCCAATGCCGAGGGAGCCAGGGGCCGGACGGGCCCCGTTTTCGACCGCCGCCGCTAGATTGGCGAGCTTGCCAGCGCGGCGACACACTTGCAGCTCACCGCTCGCCGTGAGTACCGCTATGCCGCTAGAGTCGTAGCCCCGATATTCGAGCCGGCGCAGCCCGTCGAGCAAAATGGAAGTAACATCGGTGCCTGCGGCACCGACGTAGCCAATAATCCCGCACATGAGGCAGGGTATCCTTTCCGTCTGTGATGTGGTATAGAAAGAACAGGCTTGCTCCAGACTGCCGAAAAAGGCCCGCCCCCGGTGCCCAGACGGCACCTTCTCCGCCCGGAATAGCCCTGTTCTGGCTATATCACTGAGAGCGTTTTGTCCTGGCCGTTACCAGCCAGTTTTGTGCGCTCCCTTCACAGGGAAGTGATCTCCCCTGGGGGCTCCCCGCTGATTATTCCGAACAGCCCCCACCTCGTCAGCCGTGGCCCCTCCTCTAGCCCGGCCCTTGCGCTACTCATGAGGACAATCAAAGCACCGGTTGGTAGTTTTAAGTATACCAGATCAGCAAACCTCTATAGGGAGAACGCTTCTCTTCGCTTTTTCTGCGGCTGCTCTCGGGTCGCTTCGTCTGGCTGGCTACTAGCCAGGTATGGAGTGCTCCGCGCCGTGGAAGAGTAAGAAGCACGGACCGGCTAGGAAACATTGGCTCGTCATTAGGCCTCGGGCCGGTCGCGGTAGCGGTTGGTAATGGGCAGGCGTCGATCGCGACCAAAGGCCCTCGGCGTGATTTTTACGCCTGGTGGCGCCTGGCGCCGCTTGTATTCACTTCGATCAACAAGCTGCATGACGCGTTCAACGAGAAGGGGATCAAAGCCCATCGCGACCATCTCTTCGAAGCTGCGATCTTCTTCAGCGTAAGCTTGTAAAATCGGATCGAGCAGCTCGTAGGGCGGCAGACTATCGGTATCCTTCTGCCCTGGACGTAGCTCGGCTGAGGGAGCTTTCTCTAGGACAGCCTGCGGGATCACGGGACGCTCTCCTAGCGAGTTGCGATAGCGACTCAGTTCGTAGACCAGTGTCTTTGGCACATCCTTGAGCACGGCAAAGCCACCGGCCATGTCGCCGTACAGGGTGCTGTAACCGGTGGCCATCTCCGACTTGTTACCGGTGGTCAGCACAATCGGTCCTAGCTTGTTAGAGATGGTCATGAGAATGTTGCCGCGAATACGGGCTTGCAGATTTTCAGCGGCCAGACCGTGATCACCTTCGCCCAGCGCTGGCGCCATGACGCGTAACGAGGTGCGGAAGATCTCTTCAATGGGCACTGTGATCAACTGGATACCCAGATTTTCGGCCAGTTGCTGGGCATCGGTCTTGCTCCCCTCGGAGGAGTACGCTGAGGGCATGGAGACCCCGAGGACGTTTTCGGGACCTAAAGCATCGGCAGCGATGACAGCGGTCAGGGAGGAGTCGATGCCCCCGGAGAGGCCCACTACGGCTTTGCTAAAGCCCGTTTTGCGTACATAGTCGCGCGTGCCCAAGACAAGGGCCGCGTAGATCTCTGCCAATCTCTCTAGCGCTGGCTCGATGCGCTGGCCAGCTCCAAGAAGAGGACGCCCGTCTAGTGTCGGCGGCGGCAGGCTGTCACTGGAAACGACAATCAATGGCACTTCTTCAGGACGCAGCTCTAGTCGTTCCTGGCGCCGGCGGGGATCGTGCAGGCGCGAGCGAAAGACAGAGGCAATATCGAGATCCACTACAAGAAGATCTTCTTCAAATTGTTTGGCCCGGGCAATCAGCCGACCCTGCTCATTAAAGACCATGCTTCCGCCGTCAAAGACTAGCTCATCTTGACCTCCTACGAGGTTCAGGTAGGCCACAATGAGGCCGTTGTCGGCGGCGCGCGTCGCTAGCATCTGTTCACGAAAATGGCGCTTGCCAGCGTGATAGGGAGAGCCGTTGATATTGATGATGACTTCGGCTCCGGCATGGGCCTGCAGGGTCAACGGACCAGTTGGATACCAGATGTCCTCACAGATCGTAATGCCCACATGGACGCCATTGATCAGGAAGAGCGGTGCCGTTCGCCCGGCCTGGAAGTAGCGATACTCGTCGAAGACACCGTAGTTTGGCAGATAATGTTTATGGTAGCTGCCGTAGAGACGTCCATCGCCTATGACGGCAGCCGCATTGTAGATGTCTTCGTCACGATCGACATAGCCAATGATCGCGCTCAAACCGGGTAGCTCCTTGCTGCGCTCGATCAGCCACTGCAGGCGACGCAGGTTCGCCGAGACGAAACCTGGTTTCAGGAGCAGGTCCTCCGGAGGATAACCGGTCAGCGCTAGCTCTGGCGTGCAGACGATGTGCGCTCCCGCTTGATGGGCTTCGCGCATCGCCGTCCAGATTTTCTCAGCGTTGCCATCCAGGTCGCCGACCGTGACGTTGATCTGCGCTAGCGCAATACGCAGAGGTACGATATGCATAGGGAGGCTCCCTTCCTTGCCAGCGCCGCGGCTGCGGTTGCAACTGCACTCGCAGGTAACACCGGCTGGCAGAGTAGCGAAATTTTCACCATAATATTACAACTGACTCAGCGTTGGGAGGTTCTTTCCCTTTGATGGATCTTGTAGCCTACCTTGTGCTGGATGTTCCCTTTATCCTGGTGGTCTATCTCGCCGTGTTGCTCTTTGTTCGCCCGGGGCGGGTGCCAGTTCTGGCGGCTCTGGTCGGCGGTCTCGCGATGGCAGTGATCAATATGCTGGCCGATCTCTTCGCCTATTATCTCCACCTGTGGCATTATACGCTCTCCGGCCTGGTACTCCATTTGCCTTTGCCCTTCTATATCCCTGACGTCTTCATCTATGGCGGCATTGGCTATCTGGCCATTTGGATTCTCTGGCAGCGTCGTCGCTGGCAATGGGTGGCGATCACGCTCATGGCAGCTATTCCGCTGGTGCGTATGCTCTTCGATTATGCCCGCGCGGTCACTGCTAGTGGCTACATTGTCTGGGATAGTTCGCTAGCCGGCTTCGTTGATCTGATCCAGTACGTGATTGCATTTCTTCTGGGTTATCTAGTCTTTACGCTATGTGTTCGTACCTATCTCGGCCATCGGCAGTAAAAATCAGCAGGTAATTGCTAAGCCGCTATCGTCCACTACACTCGTCCGAGCTGGCGAGGCATGACAGTGCTAACCAGCGAGGGAAAGAAGAAGCCAGGCTCTCTCTGCTTGAGCCTGACAAGGGCAGTGTGGGGCAAGAAGCAGACGGCGAGAAGGTAAGTAGCGGAGGTGGACGAGGGGATGAGTAGCACTCTCCTATTAGTCTGCACTTGCGGTGAGAAGAGAAGCGAGGCCTTGGCGAGTCAAGGAGGCAGGAGACAGGCAAAGTAACTGTCCCTCATCCTGCTCGCCGGGCCAGACCAGGGCCGGCACAGGTGGTTTAACCAGCATAGATCAAACTGGCGCTCAGCCCCGCTCCCATCTTCGCCACTGCTGTCTTGCAGCAGGATTAGCGCCGTGGTAGCTTGGTGCCTACCCAAACCAGCAGGAGCAGCGCCGCCAACATGGCTGTACGGCGAATCATCTGGACCCAGCGCTCTTCTGCCCGCGGATCGCCGCCCCCAAGGTGGAGACGGCGCACCAAACTGTGTAGTGGCGTTGCCTGGCCGATCGACGCTCCTGGCCCACTGGCAGCGGCAGATCCTGGCTGCCGAGCTGGGGTCTGGCATTGGGTACCGACGCGGCTCGGCTGTGCTGCCAACTCAGCGCTTTCCTCAAGCTCTGGCGGACGCATCACACGGAGCTGGTCGGCCAGTCCCAGGAAAAATTGCTGCATGAGCATCTTGGTCGTACCACGCAGCACCGGCGCGGGCAGGAGGCCGGCACGCCCTACGTTCAAGACTCCCTGATAGGAGACAACGGTGTTATGCTCGCGTCGCAACAGGCGTACCCAACCTTCGCCCCGCACGGGGCCGTGTCGGCTTTCTCCTTCGACGGTGATGCGGTAGCAGTGAGGGTACTCCTGATCTGAAATTGTGACAGTCCCCTCGTAACTGCCTCGCAGCGGCGCCTGCCTGACAACGAGTCTGATTGCGTAGCGATTCTCCCCCAGCGCCTCCAGATGCTCGACACCTGGCAGGGCCTGGCGAAGAACCTGTTGATCCATCAGGCATTTCCATACTTCTTCAGGAGTGGCCTGGAGTGTATAGGCTCCTTCAACGTCCATAGGATAATTCCTTAAAGATCAATAATTGCCGCCCTCATTATAGAAGAGGAGGCCGTCACTGACAAGCGGATCAGGGGCCTTTGTCAAACACCCTCCATTATGCCTTTTCTCTCTCCTTGACTGGTAATCCGATTAGGGGAAAGCTGATCACGATTGTAGCCTGGAAACCCCTTGCCAGCGCCGGCACTCTCCTCATATACTAGATATGCAAGCGTCGGAAGCATAAATTGTGTTCTCACTCACAGCTTGAGGAGTGCCGGGAAGTCTGGTCGGCCCGGCACTCTTCTTTTTTGTTGGCTAGGTCAGCCGCGTGAGCAGGCTGGCATGGCCAGGGCGCCCGGCCGAGGGCTTAGGGAGAGCAAAGCGAGAAGCCAGATATTTTTCAATCTGGGGATGGGGCAGAGCCGGTCACAGGCGTCTTAGAGATCTTTTACACAGTCAGAGCGAGGAGAAAGGGGGCCTGTTTAGGATGGCGATTCCTCTGGTAGAGAGCTATCTGGTCCTTTTCCTGCTCGTTGCCCTGGCGACCATCCTGGTCGCGCGTTGGATGGCCATTCCCTATACGTTGGGTCTGGTGATTGTCGGGCTACTCTTAAGCATGTTCCATCTACTTCCCCCGTGGCAACTGGACCCCGAGTTAGTGCTCTTTGTTTTTCTGCCGGCCTTACTCTTCGAAGGAGCCTGGTCTCTTAACTGGCAGTTACTCAAGCGCGAATGGCGCAGCATCTTCTTTTTGGCCGGTCCTGGGCTGTTGCTTTCGCTCTGCTTGATCGCGGCTCTACTCCATTGGCTGGAAGGACTCGACTGGGGGAATGCTTTCTTGCTGGCCGCCATTCTTTCGCCTACTGATCCGGTGGCTGTGCTGAGCCTCTTCCGTCAGCTTCATCTTGACGAACGTCTCGCGGTGATCATCGAGGGCGAAAGCCTCTTCAACGATGGTGTAGCGGGCGCACTCTATCAGGTTTTCCTGGCCATCGTCCTGCTGGCATCCTCGCCCTCAGCAGGCTCGGATGGCCCCGCCTCCGCCTTGCCCGTTCCCCTGATGGGTCTACTCCTCCTCCTGCTACAAGGTGGCGGCGCTGCTCTCTTGGGCCTTCTTGGTGGTTGGTTGCTCTGCCAGGTTCTGCGTCACATCGACGATGCCCTGAGTGAAGTCAGCATCACGATCATCGCCGCTTATGGCCTCTATCTGCTGGCTGACCGCCTCCACCTTTCGGCCATCATTACGGTCATTGTGGCTGGTTTGCTTGTGGGGAACTATGGACGGCAGTTTGGCATGTCGGCAAGCACACGCGCTGCGGTCGACACTTTCTGGAGCGTTGTCGCCTTTATCGCCAATGCTCTCCTCTTTCTATTGGTCGGCGTTCAATTGAATCCGCTTGCCCTGCCATCGCTGCCGGGGGGAACCGTACCGAGCCTGGTCAATGCGGCTCTGGCTATTGGTGTCGTGCTGTTAGCGCGGCTGCTTCTGGTGCTATTGCTGGCCACGCGCTTGTGGCTGACCATCCCTGGGCGCCAAGGTAAGCTGCCCCTCGCCTGGCAACTGGTGATCTTCTGGGGAGGCCTACGGGGAGCACTTTCGTTAGCCCTTGCTTTGGCCCTGCCGCTGGCCTTACCACAGCGTCCGCTCATCCTGGCCTCTACCGGCGCTGTTGTCCTCTTTACCCTGCTTGTCCAGGGCCTCAGCATGCGCTGGCTCTTGCTCCGGCTTCCTTCCCTGCATGATTCCTCTGCCGATCCTGGTCTGGGGCCGTCATCGCCCACGACAAGCAATCAGCCTGCGGCTGAACCCGCGCCAGAAGATCCTTGAGGCTCGCAACCAGCCGCAGGCCTCTTCCTTCCTCTTTGGCCAGGCACACGCTGCGGCAGCCGGAACAGAGAAAGGGCCAGTGCGAGCGAGCCAGTCAGCCAGCCCTACACACCGCAGCGATGCGGGTGGGACAGACCTCCTGGGCCCACTGGTCTCGCTGGCCTGTCGTTCCTCGCTTACTGGACAGCAATAGTAAAGGAAAATCGCATGATATACTGCGGGCAGGGCAGATGCGGCTGACAGAGCGGACGAGCCATAAAGACGACTTCGCTCTGCCCACTGCCCTGGGCCACATAGCGCCAGATGCAGGCGTGCGCCTGCTGGGAAGCATAGCCTGCTGGCTGTTGCAGCTCCAGCACCCCTTGAGAGCCTGCCGGTGTCTCCCAGCGCTGGCCAAAAGGCAGCTCAAAAACCACCAGAGTGCCCCGGCTCACTTTGATGGTCTGTCCGTCTTGAGTGTTCTTCACGATCACCGCCTGCGGCGGCAAGGCCTCAGTAACCACGGCATCGCTGGGACAGCCATGACTGGTACCGTATCCCTTAACGGTCGTGACCGTGGGTGTTGCTGCGCTCTTGGTCGGCGAGGGAGCCGATTGATTTGATCCGCCGCTTGTTGTGGCGTTGGTACCACAGGCACTCAGTGCCACGAGCAGCGCCACTAAGGCAGGTGCAATGACCAGCCACCATGATCGGCAACGAATACCATAAACCTTGCTACGACGCATAGATACTCTCCTTACGCCCAACAATCTCTTCGTTGCTCAACTCGCTAGGGCAGTTCCGCTGAGGCCGCTGCCTTCATGGGAAGAACGTTGCAACGGCTCAAAAAGTTCCCTCGGACCAGCGCAAGAGGGGAGGCAAGGAGACCCGCTATAGGAGCGGCCTCGGGCCTTGTTTTCAAACTATCTTCAGGGAACCTGCTTTCCTATAAGCAGGCGCACGCCACAAGCGCAGCTTGGCCGGCGATCAGGGGAGCAAACGCTTCGTAACCTAGATAACTGCTTGGCAGGGGATGGCTCCTATGAGCGTCGTTGACGCCGGCCCAACGTTGCCAGCATGACTAGCAGTTCCTCAGCATCGCTGAGGAAGCGCCGCGCCGGCAGTACTTGATGCACCAGGCCAAGACGGAAGGCCTCAGTTGCCTTGAGCATTTCTCCTGTCAAGATCAGGCGCATCGTGGCCTGGTAGCCGATCAGAGCGGGGAAGTAGGTAGCGGCCACCGGCGGGAAGACGCCCAGCGTTACCTCAGGCAGGCCAAAGACGGCATGTTCGTGCGCGATGACGGTATCGCAGAGGGCCGCTAGCTCACAGCCGCCACCTAGAGCATAGCCTTTGACCAAAGCGACCGTCGGAATACCCTGATGTCGTAGCTCCTCAAAGGCCGCGCAATTGTCATAGACGGCGCGCAGCATCTCACGCTCACGCCCATTCAGATGATCACGGATGTCCACCCCTGCGCTAAACGCTCGCTCACCAGCCCCCGTGATCACCAGCAGCCGCGGTGCTTTCTGCGCCGCGGCTCGCATAGCGCGTGTGATCTCATCCAGCGTGGCAATCGTCAAAATATTGAGCGGAGGGCGATCAAGAATGAGCCAGAGGACGCCGTCACGCTCCCGCAGATGGATCTCCGCCATGTGATTTCCTTGCTACTAGCTGTACCGGTCGAAAAAGAAGATCCTTGGCAGAGCTGACCAATATTGTAGCACCAGCGCCCCAGGAGCGTAAAGCGGCAACGATGGGGGCAGCATGCCAACGACAAGAAGATAGCCACGCTCCCGCGCGCCACACTGTCTCGGTTATGCTGCCCCCAGGCCAGGCTTCCCAGAACCAGTTACATCGCTGAGCTGTCTTGGTCGGTTGTCTGGCAATGGTGAGAGAAAGCAGAAACTCAGTGACTGGGCTTAGCGTCCTGTGAAATGCTTCTCCTGGCGCTTCTCCACATAAGCGGCCAGGCCCTCCTTGGCGTCCTCGCTCTGGAAACAGAGCTGTTGCAGCTCACGCTCCAGTGCCAGGCCCTCGGCTAGCGCCACTTCAGCACCCGACTGCACAGCCCGCTTAATGCGTCCGACCGTGCGCGAGGCGCTATTAGGCGGACAGAAGCGCCGCGCATAGGCTATCACTTGCTCCCAATAGTTGTCGGACTCATAGATATAATTGACCAGACCCAGCTCCTGAGCTTCCTCAAAGCTGATCAGCTTGCCTTCGGTCATCAGCTCGATAGCCTTATTCTTCGGCAGGGCCCGAGCCAAACGCTGCGTTCCGCCTGTGCCTGGCAACACGCCCAGCGAGACCTCGGGCAGCCCGATCTTACCGGCATTGCGGCGCGCAATGCGAATATCGCAGGCCAGGGCAATTTCTAGTCCACCACCTACTGTGTGACCGTTGAGGGCAGCAATCACTAGCTTGGGGGTCTGCTCCAGCCGTAGCAGGGTCTCATTGGCATGGAGGCAGAAATAGTATTTGTAGGTCGGCGAGACCGAATTGAGCATGCTGATATCCGCGCCAGCGCAGAAGAAGCGCTCGCCTGCCCCGCGTAAGACCAGCACATGCACGTTTTCATCAAAGCGCGCCTGCAGAATAGCCTCATCGAGCTGGCGCATCATCTCATAGCTGTAGGTATTGGCCGGCGGATTTGTTAGCTCAATAATGGCCACCCCATCACTTACACTATAGTTGACTAGCGTGCGTTCGCGCTCTGTCGTCGTCGTCATGGCTGCTCTTCCTTTCTACTCTTCAGGCGAAGACAGCTTCGCCTGCGCATCTTCAAGCACATCATCGCCTTTGATGAACTCGAACGGGGTATGACATCGGTTACAGTAATACTGCGCTGTCAATAACTGCTGACCAAAGAGAGAGAATAACTCGGTCTCCGTTGAACCGCAGAAAGGACAGCGCGGGCGCTCGCGCTGGGGAGAACGCTCTCCGCTATGGCCTGAGACCTCGCTCATGGTCGACCCTCCTCCGCCCCTGCCGCCTCCTGGAGATCGCTGGGACGCAGGCGACGGCTCTCAGCCTCCCAGCGCTCCCAGGGTAGCCCCTGCGC
>NZ_JADGHT010000528.1 GCF_019683755.1 Thermogemmatispora sp.
GTCCTCGAGTTGGAACGACTCCTGGTGACGGTTGACTCAGGCCTCAACAGGCATGTGCTCCCCCCCCGAGGCGCAGTCACCGGCGCCGGCAGTGTCGGTCTGTCTAGGACTGGCTCCGGCCTGCGTCCCCGTAAACGATGAGCAAGAGCCAGAGGGCGCAGAAATTCCCCGCCTGCATCCCAGCAACCGCCTGTTAATAGAGAGTCGTTAGCCCCCCCGCGTAAGCCAGGCACGCCTTTTCGAGAAAGGACAGCGCCGGTTCTAGCCCGGTGAGAAAGTCCTTGGAAATGGAGTAGTGCCTAGCAGTGCCCGCCGACCACTCAATGACGGTGAGCTGCAGGAGCAGCTAGCTCCCTGGCGGCTCCGCTCTGATGGCCGCTGGTTCGCGCTTAGCTCAAAGCGCTGCTCCGGCGCTGTCAGGCCTGTTGTCTCTCTTCCCACGTCGGTACTCACCGCGGGTGCTCACCATTTGCTGATCTGCAGGTCAGCCTCATCGGACAGCGAGTCTTCTGCAGTGGGAAGAAGATCCAACGCTCAACCCCGCTGTTCGACCTGTTAGTCTTCCTGATCAGAAAATGCGGCAACGTGCTTCAGCGTAGCGAGATGGCCTTGGCCTTCTGGAGCAAGCAAACTGCGGCGGGAGAACATCTTGTTGTGCGGCTCCCTATCGCTTCGCACCTCACTCGAACCTGCTCCGTCCCACCCGTTCTTTCTCCAAACGGTGCGCGACATTGGCTATCGCTTCCTGGGAAAGAAAGGCGCAAAAGACAATTTTTCCTTTGCAGGCAAGCCCATCGTGAGCCTGATCATGGCAAGAGCATGCACTGCTGGGAGCATAGATACAGGGCAGAGGCATCCAAAGGGACAAGAAGAGGAGCTCAGAGCAGCCTGTATCACGTGGGTGTGATCGCTGGCAAGGTGCAGCCTATGACGCCGGTGGTCCTGCTCAGGAGGAGAAAGCAATTCATACCTTCCTCTCCTGAGCAGGCGGAGAGCATGGTCACGTCCCTTCGCTCGCGCTCCTAATCCTTCTCTGATGCCGCGCGGGCTGTTCACAGCGGCCTCAGTTCTCCCAGACGCCCGGGGTTCCCCTCTGCTGCGAGAGGCGTGCACAGCTGCAGACGTTCAGGCAATGCGCAGCAATAGCAAGGCCCGCCGCTCCTCTTCTGAGAGCGGGGCATACTCGCCGCCTCCGGCCTGATAGAGAGCGATCTCCCGCCTGGCGGCGGCTAGCCTCTCCTCGGGAACCGGATTCTTCCAGAGCGCAGCACTCACTAGCAGGGCCACAGCGATGAGGGAAGTACTGATCTCAATCCAGAGTGGGGGAGCAAAGAAGAGCCAGACCAGGAACACGAGAAAGACCCCCAGGCCTAGCCCAACCATCCCCCGGAGGCGCCACTGATGACGGCTGTATCGTTTTTCCTGGAGCCTCACCCACTCGATCGCCGTTCGCACGGCCTCTCTCGCCGGTCGCTGCTCTTCTTGCTCGCGGATTTCCCGCTGCTGTCGCTCCCTTTCCTCTTGCAAGTACTGGAGGATGATCCGATCCACTTGTTGCCGGGTCTGTTCGAGGAGCGTTTGGTGCGTACTGAGCACATCGTTCCTGGCCGCCTCATGAGTGCTGGCCAGGTCCTCCTTGATTTGCTGAGCAAAGCGCTGCAACTCGTCGGTGTGCTGCTGCATCAAGTCACGCAGCAGGCGCTCCGTCTTCTGCTGCTCCTGTTCCAGCTGTTTTCTAGCTTCGATGAGTTGGAGCTGGCGCGCGTGCTCCTGCGCCTGGTCCAGGAAGCATTGGGCCAGCTCAAACACACGGTTGCGGGCGAAGGTCTCTGCGAGGGCCGCCCCTCGCTTCGCCTCTTCCGTACCCACCTGCTCAATGAGCGCCTGATAGTCCTCGTAGGAAAGCTCTCCGGCACAATAGCGCTCAACCGCATGTTTGACTGTAGACTCAGCTTGTCGATCCAGTAAGTGCCCTGCCTCAGCAAGGAAGCTCCGAATCGCCTCATTTCTTTGACGGTGAGTGATTCCTGGGTACCATCCCATTCTGGTGACGTCTCGTAGTTTCTCGACTGCCTCTGGATTAATGAGCATACTAACTCCTCTCTATAATTAGAGTCATCTACTATAACAAAT
>NZ_JADGHT010000529.1 GCF_019683755.1 Thermogemmatispora sp.
ATTCCCGCCCCCTCCCGATTGTGCCGTTCAGTCCCGTTCAGCCCCCGCACAGTCAGGCCCTCCGGCCCCTGGCGTCGGCTGACTGCCCTTCAGTCGAGCAAGGCTGATTGCTCGCCAGGAAGATTGTTCCTATCTTCTCAGGTTCCTCCCGCCACAAGTAGCCGAGACAGCTTGCGGCTCGCCCGGCTATTGTCGCTTGCTCCCTTCGCGCCTCTCCGTTCGCTGTAGCCGCGCTGATCTTTGTCCCAGCTCTTCTTTTTCCGCCTTCCTGCTCACCTGCTCCCAGTGTATTGTTACGTCTCGCCGCCAGCACTCCGACGCCGTTACAATGCCAGCTTGATCAGTAGTTTTGCTGATCTCAGCAGAGACTGCCTGCACTGAGCCCTCCGCCTCTTGACAGTTGGTATTAGCATGCCCTAATATCTTAGCAGCGTAGTCGGATATTAGGTCTACCTAATATGCTGGGAAGGCCAGCGCAGGTAAGCGATGGCCTCTGCCTTTCACTATTAGAGGAGTATGACCGGATGAGTAGACAGACGGAAGTAAGGCAGCCGGCACGATCCTGGGTATCACTGTTGGCCTGGAGCACGCGCGATATTTTGATTCTGGCGGCCATCAGTGTTGTCTTCGGCCTCTTGCTTGGCGCCTTACTCTATCCATACATGCTATCCGTAGTGCTCGGCCCGATTGTGGCCTGGGCCTGGGTTGGATTGTATATTTTGCCTGGCTTCTTCATTGCCTATGCCTTACGCAGGCCAGGTGCGGCCTTTTTGATTGCCCTGCTCTACTGTTTTGTGTCGCTGCCCATCTCGCCCTATGGGCCATCGATCATGATCACCGGTATTCTCTACGCCTGTTCGGGCGAGATCAGCGTGGCTATTGGCACACGCTACCGTCACTTTGGCTTACCCTGGATGGCCCTGACTGGGTTTGTGGGCGGGATTGCAATGCTCATTATCTACGCAATCTTCTATCCTTCGGCCTTCAAACTGGCGCTACCGGTGCTGATCGGAGTGATCGCCATCACTCTTGTAAGCAGCACACTGAGCGGTATCCTGGCGAAGTATCTGGGGGATGCGGCGGCTCGCACGGGGGTCTTGGCTGGCACAATCCGCCGCGAACAGGATGAAATCTAGTTCCCTCCTGGCTGGCCCAGGGAGACCAGTGCATCTGGCTCTTCCTGTTGCGCCAGATCAGCGCTACCTCAGCCTCTCGTTGGGGTTGGTCACAGCCGACCAGCCCCAACCTCAGCCTTTAGCTGCTAGTTACGTTCGCCATAGTGGGCAGACAGTTGGCGAGTTGGGCAGAGAGCAAGGCAGAGCGGTAGAGGCTGGCAGAGGAGAAAGGCGATGAGCAAGACAAGGACGGCTCTCATTGAGATCGAGGATCTGACGGTTAAGTATCCCGGGCGGCGCACGCCGGCTCTGGAACGGCTTCAGCTCCGGCTGGCTGCCGGTGAGACCGTGCTGTTGCTTGGTCCCTCGGGCAGCGGCAAGAGCACGCTGGCCCTGACGCTGAACGGTTTGATTCCTCACAGCATCGGGAAGGTGCAGAGCGGGTATGTGCGCGTGGCCGGCTTCGATACGCGGCAAACAAGTGTGGCTACGCTGGCGCAGCGGGTCGGTCTGCTCTTCCAGGACCCAGAGGCGCAGTTTGTGATGTTTACTGTGGAGGATGAGATCGCTTTCGGGCTGGAAAATCTCTGCTTCTCGCCGGCGGAGATGGAGCGCCGGATCAGCGAGAGTCTGGCGCTCGTCGGTTTGACGGAGCTGCGCTATCGGCGTGTTGAGCAGCTTTCAGGTGGAGAGAAGCAACGGGTAGCGCTGGCAGCTCTGTTGGCTCTCGAGCCTGAGATCCTGGTTTTTGACGAGCCGACGGCTAATCTGGACCCACAGGGGACCCAGGAGGTCTTTGGGCTGCTGCGCCGCTGCCGGGAAACGGGCCGCTTCACGATTGTGCTGATTGAGCACCGCCTTGATGAGCTGATGGATCTGGTGGAGCGCATGGTGGTTCTCGACAAGCGGGGTCAGGTGGTTGTAGATGGTCCACCACGCCAGGTGCTAGGCGAGCATTTGGGGACATTGCAGGAGCTAGGGGTATGGGTGCCCCAGGTTGCCAGGCTGGCTCACGC
>NZ_JADGHT010000530.1 GCF_019683755.1 Thermogemmatispora sp.
CTCTATTGGTAGCGATGAGCGATCCCTGCCGCTATCGGAGGCAGGGGTCGGCTGCACGCTCTCCAATGGCTGGACTGCGGGAGGCGCTGTCGCCTCGTCGCTACCTGCCTGACGAGTATCGCCCGTCGCTGTCTCTGGCTCCGCCTTCTGACTAGCGCTCTCGCTCGCTGAAGCCGCTGTTGTAGCGGTTCCTGGAGTGGTGGCTGCTGTCTCGCTGGCACCTGGCGTCAGCAGAATGGTGGGCAGATCGGCGACATCTCGGCCCTCCTGCTCTGGGCTGTGGCCCTGTTCTTGCTGCTGTTTGCGCTGTCGTTCGGCTTCCTCTAACTCACGCTGCCAGCGCTGGCTATGGTAAGCCATCATGCGTTCGGGAGTAAGGATCAGTGTCGGTGCCAGGCTTGGGTCGTCTGACTCCTGACTGCTGGTGGCGCGGTCCGCTGGGGCTGCGGGAGGTTGCCGCTCTGGTTGCTCGGAGGTGGGGGCGCTTTCAGTGGTGGCTGCTTCCCGTGGGAGCGACCGCCCACAGCTTTTACAGAATTTGGCATCGTCGCGGTTGGGCGTGCTGCAAACTGGACAGATCATACCTGCTCTCCTCGCTCTCTGAGACGGATTCGGTCCTCTCTTCTCCTGATGCTCTGCCAGGGATGGCTGGCGACGGCTCTTTGCTGGTCACTGCACCTGTTGTCAATTACTCAAAGCTGCTTTTGCAGACGCAGAGCCTCTGCGTTATTGGGATCGCGTTGCAATGTTTCGCGGATCATCTGTCTGGCTTCTGCCTTTTTACGCATTTTTAGATAGCATGCTGCCATTGCGCTATAGATCTCAGCCCGCTCGGGGTCACGTTGGCGCGCCTGTTCCAGGGCGCTCAGGGCCTGGTTCCATTGGTTAGCGCGCATGTGGGCGCGGCCCAGCTCGTACCAGCCGTCGACCTGGGTAGGATCGCAGCGTGTGGCCTCCTGCAGGACACGGATTGCCGAGTTGTACTGGCGCGTCTCGCTGTAGAGACGGCCTAGAGTGAGCAGGATAAGGGCGTGGTCGGGATTGATCTTGAGGCCTTCGAGCAAGTAGCCTTCGGCCTCGCGATGGTAGCCCTGTTTCATTGCCACCTGTCCCAGTTGATAATAAATGGCGGCGTCCTGGGGAGCGATTCGCAGTGCCTCTTTAAAGGCGGCCTCTGCCTTAGGATAGAGACCCAGGTCGAGATAGCACAGGCCAAGCTGGAAGTAGGCATCCAACGCGTTCTGACGATTATCGGTTGCCTGAGCGAAGTACTCGGCAGCATGGGTCATATTCTCATGAAAGAGCTTCTCGTCCTTATCGCGCAGGGACTGAGCATACTGGCGATAGGCCCGCGCCAGGTTGTAGAGTACGTCATAGGTAGGGCGCCCAAGCGCCAGCGCCTGCTTAAATTCGTCGATCGCCTCGACGTAGTGCCGGTTGTTGAGATCTTGCAAACCGCGCCGATAGAAGGTCAGAGGATCGTAATTGACCGGAGCACCGGCGGAGACGGGGCGGGCGCGAATTGGCTGGCGCGCGACTCCCGCCGGCAACGAGGCATAGGCCTGTGCCTGCATGCGTACATTGGGAGGGACGGTAGTTGCTCCCTGAAACAGAGGCTGGCCATCACGCTTACAAAATTTGGCCCCTGGACGATTCTGCAGGCCACAGCGCGGGCAAATGGGGCCAGGTCCTGGGGGAGCCGCTGCCGGTCCACGCGTGGCGGGCACCACGATGGTCGCGTTGGGCGAGATCGCTGGAATCTGAATGGTCGCGGGTGCCGCCTGACCAGGCAGGCACTGTTGTAGGGCCACACGCATGGCCTCAGCGCTCTGAAAGCGATGCGCCGGGTCCTGCTGCATCGCTTTAATAATGACTTGCTCGATTGGGCAGATGATGCGCCCGTCCACCTGGATCGTGCGCAGCTTCGGATTCTTGGCGCGAATGCTGCCCGGGGCCGGCGTCTGCATCGGCTCTGGCTCCTGGTTGGTCAGCAAGTGGTACATAGTAGCCCCAAGCGAATAGATGTCCGAGCGGGCGTCGGTCTGCACCAAGCGACCAGGGTTCTGAGGTGAGCGCTTCTGACCCGGAGCAGTGATTGAACCGAGATGCTCAGGCGAGGCATACGA
>NZ_JADGHT010000531.1 GCF_019683755.1 Thermogemmatispora sp.
GCAATATATCAAGTTGTTATAAATTGAAGAGCTTATTAAGTATGCCATACCTCTGCAATAGTAAATTGATCTGCTTACAGTATGAAGAACTCTACTCAGGCCCGGCACAGAAGCTATACTTTTGTTTGAAAAAAGTGTGTGTCCTTGATTAGTCGTAGAGAAAGAGCAATGCACGAGCGAACAGACGTAGTGATCATTGGAGCCGGTATTATTGGCTGGTCGATTGCCTATTATCTGCGTCGAGCTGGAGTCGATGTGTGCTTGCTGGAGCAGGCTGAGGTAGGAGCTGGTGCTTCGGCGGCAGCGGCGGGTCTGCTTGCCCCTTTAGGCCCGCTCAATGGGCCAGGTCCGCTGGCCTCGCTGTTGCTTGCCGGCTGCTCACTCCTGCCGCCGCTGATTGCTGAGTTGGAAGCCGGGGGCGCTGTACAGATTGAGTTTGAGCAACCAGGTGCCTTGCGCCTGGCATGTGATCGGCGGGCGGTAGGGCGTCTAGAGCGGCGCTGGCGGAGCTGGCAAGCGTTAGGATTGCAGCTGCACTGGCTTACTGGCGAGGAGGTGCGGAAGTGGGAGCCGTTGCTCAGCGCTGAGGTCTTGGGGGTGGTCTACGCTCCTCAGGAGGGGCAGCTAAGAGCTGGGGAGCTGCTGCAAGCGATCTCGCGGGCTACGCTGCAGGCGGGAGCTCGTTGTTATCAGTATTGTGAGGCGCGAGGTCTGCGCCGGCGGGCTAATCGGGTGCTGGCAGTCCAGACGGCGGATGGGAAAGAGATCGCCTGCGAGGTACTGGTGATCGCGGCGGGGGCCTGGAGCGCCCAATGTTGTGCCTGGCTTGGCGTTCCGATACCTGTAAAGCCTCTGCGAGGGCAGCTTCTAAGCTTGCGCTTGCCGCGGGGGCTACCGACACTCCAGCATCTGATTTTTGGCCGAGGGATCTATCTTATTCCTCGCCGTGATGGTTCGCTGACAGTGGGGGCAACGCGCGAAGATGTGGGCTTTGACGTACGCGTGACGGCTGAAGGAGTGGCCTGGCTGCTAGCGCAAGCTCAAAGCCTGGTACCAGCGCTAGCAGATGCCACGGTTGAACGCAGTTGGGCTGGACTGCGTCCCAGCACGCCGGATGGATTGCCGCTGCTTGGTCCGCTGCCAGGCTGGCACAATGTCATTCTAGCCAGTGGGCATGGAAGCATCGGCGTGATGCTGAGTGCGCTCACCGGTCAGTTGATCTCTGAACTGATCTGTGCAGGACAGCGCTCTCCCCTGTTACTGGCCTGCAGTCCTGAGCGTTTCGGCACTCCCTCTATCCACTAGCTGCCACTAGCTACCGTACCGCTCGCCCTGGCAGCCTCATGCTATCGATTGGGCGGTCAAGGGGCCTTGACCAGCGTGGAGCCGTGTCGTACTGGACTGCGCAGGGCGAGCGCACAGGAGTAGATGGCCAAGCAGGAGGAGCCAGACCTCGTGTGCGCTGAGCAGGTGGCGCCTCAGTGCGGCGAGAGATACACCTGTGACCAATCGGCCACGTAGAGGCCGCGAGCGTTGAGGGTAATCCCATGAACCCACGGCGGAATGATGGCGCTGATTGTCTCGTGATCCAAAGGCAGGATGGCCACCTCCTCAAGGGCTAGTTGCTCTGCCTGCTGGTAAAGCGCAAAGCGAGTTTCTCCGTTAGCTTGCTCGGCTTCAGTGATGAGCTGGTCGAACGTCTGGTTTTGCCAGCGAGACTCATTATGGGGTGCATTAGACAGCAAGTTTGGAGCGAGCCAATTGTGAGGATCGGGATAGAGAGCGTACCATTGAATGAAACCAAGCTGGATCTGATGTTGGCTTAGCTCATCAGTATAGGCGTTCAGCTCGACTGGCAGGGGCTTCACCGAGATATTCAGAACACTTGACCACATGCTGCAGAGAGCATTGGCTTCACTGCGTGAGAGCAACGCTGTCGGATAGGTGAAGACGATAGGTGGCACCAGGGCCGTATCGGGATAGACCGAGCGCAGCAAAGCGCGGGCCTTCTCGGCATCGAACGACGGTCCCTGATAGTCCGTCTTATAGCCTGGCAGGCCTGGGGGGATCAACGTAGGGGCCGCGGTAGCGGCGTCCTTGAGCTGGGTCTGGACCAGTGTTGTTC
>NZ_JADGHT010000092.1 GCF_019683755.1 Thermogemmatispora sp.
GCTATAGCAAGTATGAGGACCTAGAGATTGACGCTGGGCCAGTGGTGAGCTACCCTCTTCTCCCGGTAGAGCCGTCGTATGCCTGATGGTGGAGGGTAAGGCGGCAGAGTGGGAAAGTTCAGTCAGTGACCGCTGTCGCAAGTCGTCGAAAGAGAAGGAGAAATTACTGCTATGGAAAAAGAGAAGAGTGCAGGCCAGTCCGAACCCCATGCTGAAGCTGCAGAGGCGGGACAGGGAGAGCGTCCAACGCTTGGGGCCACTATTCTGCAGGTTGAAGATGTGACACGCAGTCTGCCGCTTGGCCATGAGCGCATTGAGATTCTGCGGGGCATCAGCTTCAGTGTGCGGCAGGGAGAATTTGTCGCCATTGTGGGCCCGTCCGGGTCGGGCAAGAGCACCTTGCTGGGGATCATTGCAGGTCTGGACAATCCGACCAGTGGGCGGGTTATCATTGATGGCATCGATGTGACGCGTATGAGTGAAGGCAAGCTTGCCGCTGTACGTAATCAGAAAATCGGCATGGTCTTTCAGGCCTTTAACTTGATCCCTACCCTCACAGCCCAAGAAAACGTTGAGATCCCCCTTTACGTTGGCAAACACAAAGGCTCGCCCGCCGCTCGGGCCCGTGAACTGCTAGAGCTGGTCGGTCTCTCTCATCGCCTCAAGCATCGTCCAACGCAGCTCTCGGGCGGCGAGCAGCAGCGTGTCGCCATTGCGCGCGCGCTTGCAACGGACCCGCCGATTATCGTCGCTGATGAGCCAACTGGAAATCTGGATGCTGCCAATGGTGAAAAGCTGCTACAGCTGATCGCTTACTTGCGCCATACTACCGGTAAAACCTTTATTATTGCTACCCATGATGCCACAGTTGCCAGTCATGCTGATCGTGCTATTCGCATCGTTGATGGGCGCATCGCGGCCATTGAGGTGCTCCGGGGGGAGGCTGTTCACCCATGAAGGCCTCACTCTACTTTAAGTACGCCTGGCGTTCGCTGCTGAGGGGTGGTCAGCGCAGCGTGCTGGCTGTATTGTGCATCGCTGTGGGAGTGCTGGCCATCGTCTCGCTAGAGCTGGTTGGCCAGATGATCAATCTTGCCTTCACCAGCAATGTCCGCCAGGCCAACGGCGGCGATATTGCTGTCTCGACCTACGTTCACCCGTTCAATAGCACTGATCTGCTTTTCTTTGAGCGTCTCAAAAAGCAGGGGGAGATCGACGCCTACACTCCGGTAATCTCGCTGCGCGCTTCAACGCGCCTCTCTGCGAGCCTGGGGGATGCTTTCCAGGTGATCGTGATTGATCCGCAGACCTATCCGGTGGTTTCCCCTCCGACCTTTCTTCAGCCAACGGATGGCAGCTTCGCCCGCCTGGTCCGTGACCGGCAGGTCGTGGTCACCAAGAACTTTGCTGATCAATATCACTACCGCGTCGGCGATCGGCTAACCATCTACGCCAGCTCCAGTAGCTCTACGGGACGCTCTTTTCAGGTGACTATCGCCGGCATCATCGCGAATGAAGGCTTGGCGGCCATGGCCGGCAGTAGCGTGTATCTATCTGCTGCAACCTATCAGGCCGCTGCTCCCACCATGCCGCTTCTGTATGATCATGTCTATATATCGACAAATAACGATCAAGCTCGAACTGATCGTGTAGCCAAAGCGGTTCAGGATCAGTTCTATTATGCCACGGCGCAGACAGCGGCGGATGCGTTAAAGGCTGATCAGCAACAGGTGGACTTTATTCGCAAGTTTTTGGAGATTGCCGGCCTGCTGGCGCTGCTCATTGGGGGGGTAGGCATTGTACATACAATGCAGGTGCTGCTTTTGCGGCGGCGCACGGAGATCGCCATGCTGAAGACGGCCGGCTATCGGCGGCGCGATCTCTATCTGCTCTTCGGGCTAGAGGCTGGTCTGCTCGGCCTCATTGGGGGAGTAATCGGCTCGGTCATTGGCCTTGGTGTGAGCCTGTTGGTGCGTGGTCTGATTATGCGGCTCTTCCTGTTCAGCCTGCCAGTCAGCTTTGACCCGCTCATCCTTGGGGGAGGAGTGCTCATTGGTCTGGGAACGGCGCTCATTTTTGGGCTCATGCCGATTGTCCAGGCGGCCAATATTCGCCCGCTCAGCGTTATTCGGGATCTTCCGGAGGGCTTTCGTCCTGCGAGCTATGCCCTCACGCTGGGCCTACTCCTATTGCTCTCGCTGCTCTTCTGCGGCATGGCTATTGTGGTACTCAACAACGATGTCGTACTGGGCATCGGTGTTGTCTATGGAACCTTCATCTTTCTCGGGCTGCTCAGCCTCTTCTTTGTCCTGGCGGTCATCGTCATCAGTTTGCTGCCTGTACCGGAGCAGCTCAGTCTGGGTTTCCTGACTGTAATCCTGGTAGCTCTGGTCATTTCCGCGCTGATCACCTTTGTGCTGCCTGTCTTCGGTTCGCTACTCTTGTTGGCAACGGTGATCGGACTGACGACCGCCTTCTTGCCCGCTACCTGGAAGGCTAATATCAAGATGGCCCTGCGTAATATCGGGCGTCAGCGAGTGCGCACGACCACCACGATGCTGGCCTTGTTCGTCGGCATTTTCACGATCGGTCTGATTCTGATCCTGGGGCAGGACCTGCGCGATGCTATTAATAGCTCGTTGGCGCGCATTGTCTCTTTCAACATCATTGCGATCACTGATGATCAGCAGGCCAGACGACTAGAAGGTGAGTGGAACACTGTTCCTGGCCTACAGGAGCGGCAGCATCTGATTGTGACCTCCTGCCTGCCGCTGACCATCGATGGTGTGCCGTTGAAGACGCTGCTACAGCAGAACGGCAATGCAGGCTCTAACAACTTCGAAAGTCAGGTCGCTTTCTTTTACCTGGGGAGCCTGCAAGGGTACGATCTGGCGCAGGGGCAGATCCCTTCTCAGGGAGTGACCATCGTCAAGGGGCGCAATCTGAGTGCGGCTGATGCCAATAGCGATAGCGTACTGGTGCCTGAGGCTGCTCTTCAGTTTGGGGGACTTGAGGGTCATCTGCAGCTTGGTAGCAAGCTCACGCTGGCCAGCCAGGATGGCAAGCTGGTCCGCACAGTGACAGTGGTAGGGTTCTATCGCGTCCAGGGGGTCACCTCGACTGGCGCTTTGTTAGCTCCGCTGAATCTGGTGCGTGCTCTCAGTCCTGGGGGGCAGGCTACGAACATCTACTACCTGAAGATCGATCCTGCTCAGGTGGGCAAGGCTCTTGATCGCATGCAAGCCATTGCTGGGGCTATCTCGGTGACTAACCTGGCGAATCTGGGCGATTATGTGAACCAGTTTTTGAGTTACATCATCCTGACTCTGAGTGCCATCGCTTCGCTCTCCCTCTTTGCCGGGATTGTCATTATTGCCAATGCTGTGGGCCTGGCCATGCTGGAGCGGCGGCGCGAGCTAGGGATTCTCAAAGCGGTGGGCTATACCAGTCGTTCGATCCTGAGCGAAGTGCTGATAGAAAACGGGGGTGTAGCTGGCGTTGGGGCCTTCCTGGCCATGCTACTGGTCAGTCTGGCACTCAGCTTGCTAGGTCGCTTCGTCTTCAATGTCAGCCTGGGAGCCAATGAGATCATCATCCTGGCGCTCATTGTGGGAGCGGCGGTCCTGGCGATGGTTGTAGCGGCCCTCGTGGCCTGGGGAGCGGTACGTGTACGCCCGTTGGAAGTCCTGCGTTATGAGTAAGTGATACAGCGGCGCTGGTGGTCGATCACATGACTATGCAGGCAGCCGATTGAGCGACGCGAAGATGAGGTTCGGAGGCCGTCTTGTCATTTGTCTCCGTGCTCCTCATCTTCGCGTGTGTCGTGATGAGCTGGGAAGAACGCGCCGCGTGTGCTGCTCATACAGGCAGCAGAAGGAGCGGAATCTGCATCTCTGCCGGGGTTAAGCCACCGTGGTGTCCGTGGAAACGCATTTCAAAGCGTCCCTTTTCAAACCACCAGACGCTTTCCCCCTCATAGGGTAGGAGGACAACATTGCCTACCCGTTGCAGAAACCTCTCACTCGGGACTTCCCGTCCGAAGAAACGCTTGTCGATCAGTTCCTGGGTAGGGTAAACCTCTGCTCGCCCGGCCAGAAGGCGCTTGAGGAGAGCTAGCGCCTCATCTAGTGCTTCCTCTCTCACGTAGAGGAACATATCGCGAGCCGAGCCGGCGGCCACCAGCGGGCGGCCCTGGCGCGTTGTCCGTAGCAGCGGCACAAGTTCTGGCGCCTGCTGGTTGAGGTAGATAGTGGTTTCGGGATAAACGGGGACCATCCCATGATCAGCGGTGAGCACGAGGAGCGTTTCCTTGAGCTTCCCCTGCAATGGACGGTAGAAGCCGGTTTCCAGTGCTGTCCAGAACTGCTCAACTGCCTCTTCGAATTCCGAGGAATCGGGGCCAAAGCGGTGACCGGCAGCGTCGATTTGGTCAAAATAGAGCAGGTAATAGGCGGGGGTCGTCTTACTGGCCTCTGCGGAGAGCAGATGATCACGCAGCTCGTCAAGAGCTTGGGAGAGCGTATCGAAGGCGTGGACACTCGCTCCGCGAAACACTGCGTTGGAGAAGGTTGAAGGCGTATAAGAGCGATGCTGAAAAATCGTGCTGCGTACGCCGTAGGTACCCAGCGCTTCGTAGAATGTCTGCTGTGGGTAGAAGGCTGATGGCGGCAGGCCACACTGCATCAGTGTGTCGCGCGTCAATTCACCGGCGTAGGAGAAGAGCAGAGGAGCAATTACCTCATCGACCAGCGGCTCATAGTAGGTCCATTCATAGATGCCACTCTGGCCGACCTCGAGGCCGGTATGGATAGTCGTCGTATGGGCTGCGGTAGTCGAAGGAAACTGTGCAGTTAGAAGCGAGACCGTGCCTTCCTCAAAGGCCAGGCGTAGCAAGGGAAAGCGTTCGGCGTAACGCTGCAAGAAGCGCCAGCCGAAGCCATCGACGAAGAAAAGGATCACCTGCTGATAGCGCCGAGGCAGTGAGCCAAAGACGTCTATCGGCAGGCTATTGCTTCCCTCACCGGTGAGCAAGGTCAGGATCGTTGCGGGAAGATTAGCAAAACAATAGGAGTCGTAAAGCGGTTGGGTGAAGGCCTGGGAGAAGCGTGCCTTCTCAACGGCCTGCACGGAAGCTGTATTAAGCATGCTCAGTTCGCTTTCCAGGGGGAGGGTCAATGCTGCTCTGGTTTCATCATATAATAGAGTATACGCAAGCTTGCTTTCCAAAAGATAGAGTACATGCGCGCAGTCCGTTTCCGCTGCGAGGAAAGGATAAGGCAACCTATGGATTTCGAACTCGCCGAAGAGCACCGGCTGGCCTATGAAAGCGCTCTGCAGTTCGCGCTACGTGAAATCAAGCCTCTGACGCCCGAGCTGGAGCGCAGCGATGATTTCCCGCGCTGGCTTTGGCAGAAATTAGCGGCTCAGGGATATACCGGCATTGGTATCCCTGAGACTTATGGTGGTAGCGGAGGAGATTTCTTGATGGCGGCTCTCGTGGCGCGGGCTATTGGGCGGGCCAATGGGGGCATCGCTATGTCATTTGGAGCGCACCTGAACCTTTGTGCCCATAATATTTTGCGCAATGGAACTGAAGAGCAGAAGCAGCGCTATCTGCCAAAGCTGGCAGCAGCGGAGATGATCGGTGGGCTGGCCTTGACCGAGCCTGACGCTGGCTCTGATGCAATGGGTATCCGTACGACGGCACGTGCCGTTGACGGAGGCTTTGTCCTCAATGGTACCAAAGTCTTTATCACCAATGGCCCGATTGCCGATCTGCTCATTGTCTACGCTAAAACCAGGCCAGAGGCGGGTAGCCGTGGCATTACGGCCTTTCTCTTCGAGACCAAGACGCCGGGCTATCATGTGGCGCGCAAGATCGGAAAAGTCGGCATGCATGGCTCTCCTACTGGAGAGTTGGTCTTCGAGGAGGCTTTTGTGCCAGCAGAGAACGTGCTGGGCCAGGTCAATGAGGGCTACCGTGTGGTCATGAGTGGCCTCGATCTGGAGCGGGCTTTCTTCGCTGTCAGCATCGTCGGGGGGATTGAGGCGGCACTAGAGCTTTCGCTCAAATATGCTCGTGAGCGTCAGCAGTTTGGGCAGCCAATTGCTAACTTCCAGCTCATTCAGGCCAAGTTGGCTGACATGTATACTGATCTGGAAGCAGCTCGGTTGCTGGCTCATCGGGCTTTGTGGCTGGCCCAGCAGGGGAAGCGCGTCAGTAAGGAGGCGGCAGCGGCGCTGCTCTTTACAGCGCGTGCACAGTGGCGGGCGGCGAATGAGGCGCTGCAGATTCATGGCGGTTGGGGTTACACCACAGACTTCGAAGTTGAGCGTCTGTGGCGCGATGCTCGCCTGGCAGAGATCGGGGCGGGAACGACTGAGATCCGTCAGCTCATCATTGCGCGTGAATTGCTTGGGATGCGCTGACTCCCGCGGTAGAAGCGGCAGGGCTTTGGCTCTTGCCTGGCTCTGTTACTTCCTGACCGTACTGGCAAGGGCGGGCGCGAAGACCTCAGGAAGGAGCCTGGGGGGCGAAATCTCTTATTGGTCTGCTCGGCTTGCCAGGGGTACGGGCGTCAAGGCACCCGATGAGGGCCATGACTTTATGACAGCAGGCCATCTATGAAATCCTGCCCTCTCCTTTTGTGCGGTGCGAGCCGCCTGACCAGAGGCCGGGGGAAGCGAGCGTTCTTGCTGCTCTCTGGAAGCAGAGGTAAGTAAGCTAGAGTGGAAGCTGGTAGCTGGTCGCGGGGGCCATCTGTCTGGCTAGATGGGAACAACACGATATGCAGAAACATGGTTTGGTGCGTAAGCGAACGTTGACCACTGAGGATTTGCAGGAGATTGCGGCGCTGGCGGCCTTGTGTCGAGAGCGTGAGGGAATTGAGGTCCGTCTGCTCTGGGAAATGTTACGGGCCCGTTCAGGGCAGGTGACCAATGACTTTCTCTACTATGAGAATGGTCAGTTGCTTGGATATTTAGCACTCTATAGCTTCAATCCGCGTGAGACCGAGCTGACGGGTATGGTTCACCCGGATAGACGCCGCCAGGGCATCTTTTCGTTGCTTTTCCGCCTGGCTAATCAGGAGCTCAGGTATCGGGGTGTGCCGCGGATTCTCCTCTTTTTTGATCACAAGTCTCCTGGGGCCCAAGGCTTTGCGCGAGCAGTAAAGGCGCGCTATCGCAACTCTGAGTACCGAATGGTGCGCGCGTTGGAGAGTGCTCCGCCCCAGGTGAGAGCGCGGGACGAGGTCCGTATTCGCCCGGCGCGAGAAGAAGAAGCCCCATTGCTAACGCACATTACGGCGCGGGCCTTCGAGATGACTGAGGATCGGGCACTGTTAGCGGAGACAACGCGTGACATCACCAGTCCGCGACGGGTGACGCTAGTGACGGAGGTGGCTGGCGAGGTAGTTGGCTTGATCCGCTATATTGATGACGAGGAAGAGGCTTTCATCTATGGTTTCTGCATGTTGCCTGAGCACCAGGGCAAAGGCTATGGGCGCCAGACACTGGCCCGGACAATCGAGCATATCCTTCATCAACGTCCGCGCCGGATCGCCTTGGAGGTCGATACAACCAATGAAGGCGCCCTCTCACTCTATCGCTCCTGTGGCTTCGAGATCACTACGACTTTCGATTATTACGAAGTGCCAGTTAGCTAAGACTCACGGCGTCTCTCCGCTTGTTGGACAGGAGACGACAAAGACTATCGCTCCCCTTGGCTGAGTTGAATACCTATCTGCTTGCTGGTGGAGGCACTCCTCATCGATGCGCTGTAGCTGGCAAGCCAGCGCCTCTATATGACAGGAATAGGAGGGATAGCGTCAGCTCTTGATGGCGCTCCTCCCCCTGACTGATCCCTAGCCTACAAGCTGCCTGTCCTGGCTGCTCTCCTCTTCAGCTAGGGATGCTGATTGGCCTGGTTTGATCCTGGGCGAGGGCTAGAGATTGGCTGTGGTTGCGCAACTCTTTTTCGCCTATGGTTGTTATAGCAACTAGCAGCGCTGCGACGAGGAGGCTGGCGGCCTCGATACGATGCCGTTGGCCCAACCAGGCAAGGGCGGCTCCAGCTAGACGCCGCTTCACTCTGCGCTACCCTGCATCCTTTGAGCGCGTTAGGACAGTCCTTGTCTCGATTCAGGAGGTACTCGGTGATCTCTATCCTTGTTCTCGTTGTGTTGATCCTCCTCCTCGACCTGGCGGCCATGCGCTGGGGAGCGGATAGCCGTGATGGTCCTGACAGCCAGGAATGGCAGCGACGTGGCTCCTGGTTTCTCCCTGTCGACCACGCCAGTCCTTCAGGCCACGGGGGAGAAGCGACCTATCTCTACCTCTATCGTTGCTCTCCAGCGCAAGAGCAGTCGTCTTAGCAACCTCTTGTCTCGTCCTCATAATGAGATACCCACTTGCGGATACAGACCAGCAAGGATGGCCATGTGGAGACGCGAATCATTGCCGCGGTTCGCGTCTCCTAGACAGGAGGATTGAGATTGATCCTCTGTTGTCTCAGCCATTGCCAGCCGGCAGCACCTGCAATCAGTCCTAGTGATGTCAGGGGAAGCCAATAGACCAGGACATAGTAGGGTGTCCAATCGCGCTCATACATAAAAAAGTAAGCCAGCGGAGTCGCACAGGCAAAATACCAGGCGCAGAGCGCCGCCGACCTTTTCAGCATCGGGCTACTGCCACGGGGAGCGAGCAGCAACGCCGCCAGTGGGATGAAGACAGGCGTATACCAAGGAAAAATATGGGCCGACGCAGCGAACAAGGCGCTGATCAGCAACAGAGCAGCGGCCTCCCTTGACAGTTGATGCCTCCAACGCATCCAGAGCACGGTAAGCATTGATCCCCCGAGAATAGCACCAATGAGGCCCTCCTCCAACCAGTGAAGAAAAGTCGGATTCAAGGGTGTATGCAGCCCCAACCAGTGGCTCAATTGCTGGGGCAGGCCGGCATTTGGCGTATAGCTCCCCGCGTAGCTCTCAAAAGGACTCAGCAACTGGCCATGTCCCAAGATCAGGTATGGCAGGTAACCAGCAACTAACGTCATGCCCCAGACCAGCAGCAGGAGCCAGTCGCGACGGCGGGCGATTGCCAGCAGCAGCAGCGCAGGATAGAGACGGACCAGCGTAGCCATCCCCAGCAGGAAGCCGGTCATAGCTCGCCCGCAGCGAGTAGGGTCATCAGCTATCAGCAGAGTCAGAACCGTCAAAAGCACCGCTGGCGCATCGACATGACCCTGAATGGCAAATTCCACAATTGGCAGCGGACACCAGGCATAGAGCAGGCTGCGTCCTGTGTCCTGACCGCGTCGGCACAGTAGCCAGGCCAGAATGGCGCAGGTTAGCCAATCGCAGCCCACAAAGATCGCCTTGAGTACCGTTAAGTTGCTGGGGGCCAGCAAGTAGCTGATCAGGAAAAAGAACTGAGCGCCGGGCGGGTAGAGCGTCGGCACGTTGCGATAGCGGCTGTGGGCAAAGATGAAGTCGCGCAAATGGGAGAACTGCGGATCACCTGGAGCGTAGACATAGGGGCTGTAGCCGAGCAGAGTCACGCGTGCATCCCACAGATAACGCCAGGCATCTGGCGAGAGCACTGGGGAGATAGGCAGCAGCATCAGACGCAGCAACAGGGCCCCGCCCAGCAGCAGGCCAAGTTCGACAAAGCGCGCTCGACCTGAGAGGGGATGACTGACCAGTACGACCAGACAGGCCAGTAGATAAGGAAGGAAGGTTAGCAGCCAGCGCCAGACAAAAGCGTTGATCAGCGGGGCAGGGCTACTAGTATCAGGAGGGTTCAACAAAAGAGGTATTTGGAAAATAACTTGCAAGAGCAACAAGAAGGTTAGGAGGACAAGGCGCCGCTTGGAAGGCAGAGGTAACAGCGCTGGCCGGGGTCTCTCTAGTAGCTTGACCTCGCTAGCCAAGCGTATCATTGCCATCTCCCTGGGCAGAGATCGGATCAGATCAGGCAGCAGTTCTTACGAGCCACTGTCTCAACTATGATAGCACATGGTCTCTCTCTCTGCTCGCCGCTAGCTAGAAAATGGGAGCCTTGTCTAAACGGAAGAGCAGGGTGGTAGAGAGAGGGCAGCAAAGGCGCCGCTCGGAGTCAGGAGGGCAGGTCGGCGGCTACGAGGGCAGGGGGAGCGGCGAAAAGGCAGGACCGCCCGCCGGCCAAGCCAGCAGCGGCAGCCCTGCCCGCTAGGCACCGGCCAACTGTTAGACTGGTGCCCTGTCCTAGTCCGGTACCGAATAAAGGTGGCTCTTGTAGCTCTAGAGCAGACCGACACTCTTCAACCAGTTGGTCGCCACCTGTGTAATCGCCTGTGAACGTGGCGTACCGCTATTGACGGCCTGTGTTACCTGACGCTGCAGATCGATGCTGACCTGAGTAGTCAACTTGGGTGCCAGAGGATTTAGAGCTGTTGCAATGCCTGGAGCCTTCTTTAATGTGTCTTCACGCACAATGGGTGCGGGGTTATAGATGGGAAAAGCGTTCTTATCATCTTGTAGCAAGACGAAACCATTTTGGTCGATTAAGGCGCTCGTCGTATAGCAGACGTTCAGTTGCGCCTGGTTCTGCTTAACGGCATTAAAGGTCAGGGCCTCATCCATCACAATGACCTTCTTAAAATGGATGCCGTAGATCGACTCCATCGTCTGCAGAGGCTGCTGACCATCCGTTGGCGTGGCAACGGTAAGCTGTGAGGCTACTACGGCTGGGAGCTGGGAGAGCTTCGTAATCTGCAGAGGAGCAGCGGCCATCTTTGGGGCGCAAATTCCATAGGTATCATTTAGCGGTGCCACATCCAGCCAGACAATCTTATACTTGCTCTCAAAACCTTGCTTCACCAGCTCATAATCCTTCTGTGGATCGTGCGTCGTTTGCAGGCCCAGACGCTGCAGACCTGTTGCTGTGAATTCGGGATAGAGATCGATGGCGCCGCTAGTGATCGCGTTAAAGACCACGTCATTGGTGCCAAGAGCGGGCTTCTCGATTACTTTGAAACCGGCATGGCGTAGCAGGAGTGTATACATCTTTGTCAGTAACTGGGCCTCCACGTCCAGCTTACCGCCGACCGTCAGCGTGATCTGACTATTGGGTGAGGACCCACCGCCTGAACCAGAAGAGCCACCGCAGGCGGCCAAAGTCATTAAGATGACTCCCACTAGCGGCAATAGCAGCAGTGCACGCAAACGTACTAGCAGGGCAACAGAACGCATAAACTTTCTCCTTGTAAGCTCCAAACAAATAGGACAGGCTGACTCTACTCTCAGTATACCCATCAAACCAGAACAAAGGATTACACGGTGAGTGTAAAAGCAGAAAAGGCTGGTCTTCTCCTCTCTTTCCGAGATAGGCTTCAGGCCCGCGGGGCCTCACTCAAAGCCATCTCCTGAACGCGTAGGCCGGCAGGGGTCAGGGCGCGCTGGAGCCAGCCCATCAGCAGTTCAACCAGCATAGCCAGCACCGCCACAGGCAGAGCACCGGCCAGGATCTGGACCGTCTTAAACTCATAGAGGCCATTGATAATATACTCGCCATAGCCGCCAGCTCCGATAATCGCGGCCAGCGTAGCGGTCGCCACGATCTGGACTGCCGAGGTGCGCACACCAGCCGCCACAATCGGCAGCACCAGCGGCACCTGGATGCGCAGCAAAATCTGGCGCATATTGAGGCCCATGCCGCGCGCGGCATCGATGATGGCAGGCTCGATACTGCGAATGCCAGTGTAGGTATTCAGCAGAATCGGCGGGATACCAAGCAGTGTCAGGGCCACGACTGTTGGCTTAAAGCCTACTCCCAGATAAGGCAGAGCGGCGGCCAGAAAAGCAATAATGGGGATGGCGCGCATCAACCCGCTGAGATTCACAGCGATGAACGAGAGCAAGGGACTGCGGACCACGGCCACGCCTATAGTGATCCCGAGCAGAGTCGCCAGGATCACCGAGACAGCGCAGACTTGCAGGTAAGCGATCGTGTGATCCAGAAAGGCGTTGGCAGGGTCAAGTATGAACTGCCAGAGTTGGGCAAGCAAGATCAAAGCCTCCTCTCCTGAGAGTTTGTCATCAACATCTTGGACTAGGATACCAACGCCAACTGACGATGCCCGCGCTCCAGCAGGCGCTGCAGCAAAAGTAAGAACAAATCGGCTACAAGGGCGAAGAGCGCTAAGAGAATGGCCCCTGCCAGGATCGTGTCGTAGTCTCCAAGAGGGATGCTCTTAAAAATCAGGTCGCCTAAGCCGCCCTGGTCTACGAGCGAGGCCAGCGAGGCAATGCCGATGGTCGTGACGGTCGCCACGCGAATTCCTGCTATAATCACGGGCATGGCTAGCGGGAGTGTGACACGCCAGAGAATCTGCATCCGATTCAGACCCATCGCCCTCCCAACTTCGATCAGCAATGGATCAATGGAGCTAATCGCCGTGGAAATGTTGCGCACTAGCACAAGCTGGGCATAGAGTACCAGAGGGATGACGACTGTCGCCAGTGTTAGCTTAGTAATCGTGACAAGAATGCCGATGAGGGCCAGCCCTGGAATCGTATAGAGCAGACCCATGAGAGTAATGATGGGGAGACGTAGACGGCGATAGCGCACGATCAGCAAGGCCAGAGGAAAGGCAATGACGAGCGAGAGAAGCATGCTGATCGTCACGATTGTGAAATGCTGCAGCAGCAAATTAGGGATGCTGCTAGGATCTGAGAGATCGTAGCTTGATGGACTGGTCAAGTAACGCATAGACAACTCCATGCTAGGAAGCAATCACGACGCTGAAGGGGAACAAGGGAGATCCTGATCCGGGCCAGGGCTGGGCCGCTGGTGCCAACACACCAAAAAGCTTCCTGTAAGGAACCTGACACGTTGCTCAGGGTCTGTGCAGTGTTTCAAAGCGCCGGGCTAGTTGCTGCTTGCTCTTTGGGCCGGGCTCCGGTAATCACCTGGTTGATGGCGCTGAGCGTAATCCTGCCGATCGCAGCCTGACTTTGAGCATCGTAGACGGTCAGAGCCTGGGAGCCTGAAGCGATCAGGCTCATCAAAGCCTCTAGCAGCGTTGCCTCTGAGGAGCAAGCTGGCTGATTCTCAAGCCCACCTATGCTAGCATCTGTCATCATCGCGCTTGTGACCGGCAAGTATTGCAATTGACGCTGAATATTGTCAGAGCCAATCAGGCGACTCACGAACTCATTTGCCGGTTGCAGCAACAGGTCGACGGGAGAGCCGATCTGCATAAGACGGCCCTCAGAGAGGATCGCGATTTGATCTCCTAGCCGAAAAGCCTCCTCGACATCATGCGTGACGAACAAGATCGTTTTGCGCATTTCACGCTGGATACGCTGCAATTCATCCTGCAGATGGGCGCGGGTAATCGCATCCAGGGCGCCGAAAGGCTCATCCATCAGCAAGATCGCCGGATCAGCGGCCAGGGCGCGGGCCAGGCCAACACGTTGCTGCTGGCCTCCCGAAAGCTGGCGTGGGTAGCGTCTCCGGTATTCAGCCGGGTCCAGGCCCACCAAGGTGAGCAACTCATCGACGCGACTGGCCATGCGTGCCTTAGACCAGCCTGCGATTTCTGCGGTAATGCGCACATTCTCGGCAATCGTCATGTGGGGGAAGAGACCAACCTGTTGAATGACGTAGCCAATGCGTCGGCGTAGCTGGATGGGGTTTTCCTCTAGAATGTTGTGACCATCGATGGTAATGATACCGCTGCTTGGCTCAATCAGGCGATTCACCATGCGCAACAAGGTAGTTTTGCCCGAACCGGAAGTACCTAGCAGCATGCAGATCGAACCTTCGGCCACCTCAAAGCTGACTCGGTCGACGGCGGGCTTGCTGGCACCGCGGTAAAACTTGCTGACCTCGTGAAACGCAATTCTGGCCATGCAACACTCCTTCACTAGAGCACTAGTCTGTTGCTCTTTCCGACTGTTCCTTGGGTGCTCCTCTCTTCAGGCTTCGTTTCGGTTGTCAGACACTGACGGAGGCACCAGCGCCGCTGTGCCAGCTAGGCTTTCTTGCAGAAAGGTAGGCTGTGGCGCCGGATCAGCTCCCGGCAAGAAAGGAGGTGCGCATCTCCAGTCCTTTTATGGCTCTCTTGCCTGGACTGAGGCGAACCTCTTCATTATGGCATACGCTAACGCTCTGATGCAAGCTTGCAGGCTAGCAGCTTGAGCATGGCAGCAGCGGCAGCCTACCATAAAGACACGATGGAAATCCTTTTTGGGTGCAAGCCCAGGCGCCAGGGCACGGTAGTGGACGCTGCAACAAGGAAACGGCTATGGCGGGCAAGGGTTGGGTGGGAGCGTGCCAGCCCTTATTTCTGCCAAATTTTTGCTTTTTTCTTGATAGAAATCTGACAACTTCCCCATACTTTCTTGAATTTCTCGGCGTATGATCCTGGTG
>NZ_JADGHT010000532.1 GCF_019683755.1 Thermogemmatispora sp.
AGCCAATCATCCCTACTATATCCGCCTGTCGAAAACGGGTGATCCAAACGCGGCCATCAGCTATAACCTGGGCAACGGTGGCCCGACCCTTGATCAGCGCAGCGTCATCGACGCCGGTTTCCTGGAGCTGGTGCGCCTGGGCCTGAAGCCGGCCAACGATCCAGTGATCGCCGAATCGCTGCCGGTCGTTGACGCCACCATCAAGAGTCAGACGAACAGCGGCCCAGGCTGGCATCGCTATAACGGCGACGGCTACGGCGACGCGGCCAGCAATGGGCATCCCTGGGCCCCTTCCGGCGTCGGCACAGGCCATGTCTGGCCAGTGCTCGACGAGGAGCGCGGCGAGTACGCCCTGGCCAATGGCGATGTGAGCACGGCGAGCGAGCTACTGGCCACCATGCAGCGCTTTGCCTCGGGGGTGGGCCTCATCCCTGAACAGGACTGGGAGCTGCCCGATCTGGCCCCCTCGCCCTACGGTACCGATCCGACCGTGGCCTCCATCGGTTTCCAGAATGGCCATCCTGCAGGCTCGGCCTCGCCGCTGACCTGGGCTGAAGGGGCCTTTGTGCGCCTCTTCCTCGACCTGGGCGCCCGCACGCTGCTGGAGCGGCCCGCCGCAACCTACGCTCGCTATGTGCTCCAGCACCCGGGCCAGACCGCGCTGAGCATCGCTGCCCCCGGCGACCTGACGGCAGTCGATGGCTCACCGGTAACGGTGCGCGGTAGCTCGGCCCCGGGCAATAGGATCTACGTAGCCGGCACCAATACCGATAACAACAGTCAGACAACGCTCGTGAGCACGGTCGCCGCGGCGGATGGTACCTTCAGCGTCCAGTTGCCCATCAGCGGCGGCACCACCGTCATCACCGTGGTCGCTGTCAGCCCGCAGGGGGCCACAGCCCACGCCACGCGCACTATTGTCTGGGACTACACCCCTGGCACTGTGCTGCTCGACGTCAGCGATCCCGCCGGAGATGACAATGGGCCTGGCAACTACGCCTATCCGACCGCTGCCGATTTCCACGCTGGCGCCTTCGACATCCTGGAATTTCGCGTTATCGACAGCGGCGACACGATTGTCTTCAAACTCAAGGTCGGTGATCTGACGCCGACCTTTGGCAGTCCGCTGGGGGCCCAGCTCATCGATGTCTACGTGCACGATCCGAACGCTGCTCCCGCTGACACCTCGACGGCACCGTCGTTCCCGCAGCGCAACTATACCATTGCCGCTACGGCGGCCTGGAGCCGGCTCATCGAGGTGCAAGGCTTTGGGCAGCGCTATATCGATGCCCACGGCACAACCCTGGGCAGCGTCAGCATCAGCGCAAACAGCATCTCACACTTTATCACCTTCAGCGTCCCGAAGGCCAGCCTTGGCCAGCCCGGACCCGGCTGGGGCTTCACGGTCACGTTGACCGGCCAGGATGGTTTTCAGCCAGATCAGGCGCGCGCCTTCACCAGCACGCCTGGCCCCTATACCTTTGGTGTCTGCGCCACAGCCAGCAGTGACCCGCACTGCACTGTTGATCCAGGTACGGTACCGAAGGTTATGGATACTTTGACGCCTCCCGGGGTGCAGCAGGCCGACGAGCTGGACTATACGCGCCATCAGCCGGTGGTCTTGCAAGATATCGTCATCCCTTAGCTGTGCTTCTTCCTTCGGGTCGTCCTTTTCTACGGGGGTCATAGAGGCGCTCCTCGGCTCGGAACCCCGGTTCGAGGGCTGGGGGGCGCCTGCTCCGCTCCCCCACTTGCCAGCAGGATCTCACCCTATCCTGTACAGGTACAGAGAGCGCGGAGCCGTCCCATCCACGCGAGATGAGACGGCTCCGCTGCGTTACGTAAGGAAGCAATCCCCCTGTGCAAGACAGGAAAGGAGCACAGCGTGGAGAGATGAGGCAATCTGCGATGGTGCCTGTGCGGCGCATCTCTCCTGCTGGCTGGGCTGGCGGACAGCTCCTGGCCGGTCAGGGCGAAGTGAGCCGCGCAGCCTGATCCCAGAGACTAACTCAGACAGCGATCAAGTCCACTGCTGTCACCAAAACAGTGGCCATCGCGCGTCAGAATGACGACCCTCCGAATGCTAGAGAACTGCGTCAGGGTTGCCGTGATCTCAGCC
>NZ_JADGHT010000533.1 GCF_019683755.1 Thermogemmatispora sp.
TGGCAGCCGCAAGTCTCGCTGGAAGAAGGTATCCGCCAAACGGTTGAATTCTTCCGCCAGAGCCAGGCCCATGCCTAGGGCCAGACTCCGGCGGAAGGGAAAAGCAACGCCGGCGCGGCTCACTTGCCCGACGTAGGCGGCGCAGGAGTAAAGAGGCCGAGGCGATTGCCGGCGGGATCAAGGAAGACGGCCCAGGAGAGAACGCCGGGGATCTCTACTTTTGGTATCAAGCAGCGTCCGCCGTGGGCCTCGATCGCAGCCAGCGTCGCCTCGATATCCTCGCTAGCCAGATAGATCAACGGCTCACCTTCGCGTTGACCCTGGTCATCGGGGCTGGGGAAGCCCCCGCGTATCCCATCTTGGGCCTCAAAGTAGAGGTAGTCGTGTGTACTGTTGCGCCCAATCTGCCAGCCGAACACCGCCTGGTAAAAGGCGGCGCTGGCGTCACGGTCGCGTGTTGGCAACTCAAGGTGAATAATGCTCCGTTGGGCCATGAGAGACTCCTTTCTGCTTTCCTGAGCAGCAACTCATGTACGTCCTCGCCTGCGGCCTGACTGGACTGGCCAGCGAGATCGCTGCCCGTGTCAGTCAGTCAGGTCGGCAGGACAATGACCAGTCTACTCCTGGCCTGGTGACAGCTGTCTGTCACCATTCTTCACCCTCATTGACGTCCTTTTCATACTGGGTCGCGATTTGGCGAGCAATGGTCTGCAGACGCTCACGCAGCGCCGTCGGGGTCAAAACGCGGGCTTCCGGGCCCAAGCTCAAGAGCTGACGCGCCAGCCAGTCGTAGTCGTCTGGATTCCAAGGCAGGCGCAGCCAGCCGCTGCCATCGGCCTCGCGCTGCAGGCGGGCTGCTAGCAGAGAGTAGTGCTCAAGACGCAGCACCCCGCGCTCGGTCAGGCGAATACAGACCTCTGGGAAGGTCGGATCTTCCCGCCGATCCCTGATCTCCGGTTGCTCCGCGCAGGGAGGCCCGGTCAGCGCCTCCAGGCGGAGCAGGCGATCGACACGATAGAGGCGCACACAGCCGTGTTCCAGCGAGTAGGCATGGCAGTACCAGAGGCCAGCGTTGGCAGACAGGCGCTGGGGCAGCAAGGTCTGCTCCGACTGGCGCCGCTCCGAGCGATAGGTCACCCGAACCCACTGGCCTGCCGCCAGCGCTTGCAGCAAATCGCTAAAGAAGGGCACCGGGAACTCTGCCCCTCCGGCGCGCGCCGAGGATGGGGAACTCAGCATCTGTTCCAGACCTGGCTCGATCTCCTCACGCGATGGCAGCAGCGCCGTAATCTTGGCCCACAGCGAGGCGCGCGCCTCCTTGAAGGGAACTGAGCGCAACTGCAAGAGGCTGCTCAGCGCCAGACGCAGCAGCAGGGCCTCCTGTAGCGACAGCGGCAGGGGGGCCTGCGCATAATCCGCCGGCAAGCTATAGCCGCCGCCTGGTCCCGGCTCGGCCACCACCGGAATGCCCATCTCACACAGCGCCTCGATATCGCGCAGAATCGTGCGGCGCGAGACCTCGAAATGCCGCGCGAGAGACGCGGCGGTCCATTTACCGCGCTGCAAGAGCAGCACGATGGCAGTCAAGCGATCCATACGGTGCATCAGTCTCCCCTCTGGCGAATATCAGCCGAGCCTCCTATCCGTTCCGATTCTGAGCGATCGCACTCGGGCCTTTCCTCTCTCCTTTTCTCTGCGGGCTTCAGGATTCCGGTAGGATACGCTCGGCCAGCTCATAGAGAGCGTCGGCCAGCGACTCAATCAGCTCGCGCTTCGCCAGCTTGGCGCGCCACTCAGCGGGGATCGCTTCCTCGCCGTAGAAGGCGCCCGCCAACTGGCCATAAACCGCCCCAGTCGAATCGGCATCGTCGCCCAGGTTCACCACCAACAGGCAGCCCTCGCGGAACGAGGTACTGTGGTAGAAAGCCCACAGGGCCGCCTCCAGCGTCTTCACCACATAGCCGAGGCCCCGGATCTCCGGCGGCTGACGCACTTTAAACGAGCCAGCCGCCACCTCGGCAATCTCTGGCGTCAGCGGCTGCTCCTCCCAGGAGTCGGGCACCGGCGTATAGAAAGGTGCCAGCAACTCCTCCTT
>NZ_JADGHT010000093.1 GCF_019683755.1 Thermogemmatispora sp.
ATCATGGTACGTGTCCTGGAGGCTGGTCCTGATTTTGGGCAGAGCGAGGTAGGGATAGGCACCAAGATCGTCGTCGAGCATACCAATATCAACAGTAATAAAGCGGCTCACGTTGGCCACCTGCGCAACTCATGTCTGGGGGATACCCTGGTGCGGATGTTGCGAACTCAGGGCTACCAGGTTGAAGCTCAGAACTACATCGATGACACAGGTGTCCAGGTGGCCGATGTTGTCGTCGGTTTCTCTCTGCTCAAAGAGGGGCGGCTCCATCTGCCCGAGGGCGATGAGCCGCTGCCGGGCGAGTCATTTGACTACTACTGCTCGCGTGTCTACGTTGCCGTAGGCAAGGCTTACGATGAGCAGCCGGAGCTGCTAGAGAGGCGTCGCGCTGTACTGCAGGCTATTGAGCGCGGCAGTGAGGGGGGAGGAAGTCAGCCAGAAGGAGAGACTGATTACGCCGCCCTGGCGGCCGATATCTCCCAGCGCATTGTGCAGGCGCACCTCAAGACCATGTCTCGGCTCAACATCTCCTACGACCTGCTCACCTGGGAGTCGGCCATTCTCCACAGTGGTCTCTGGAAGAAAACCTTTGAGGTCCTCAAGAATCGCGGTCTGCTGCGGCGCCCCGAGAGTGGTAAACTGGCTGGATGCTGGATTCTGCCCTTTGGCGATAGCGAAGCTCAGGACGAAGAGAGCGAGCACACGCTAGACAAGGTGCTTGTCAAGAGCGATGGGACGGCAACCTATACCGCCAAGGATATCGCCTACCAGCTCTGGAAGTTTGGCCTGACCGATGATCCAGCCTTCGATGTGCACTTTACCTTTGTGCCCTGGGGCCGCCAGCATGACGGGCGCCTGCTCTGGACGATGCGTACGCCGACACGCCAGCAGGAGACCAACAACGAGGGCGATCCTCTGCGCTTTGGGCATGCGCAGCGTGTCATCAATGTGATCGATGTGCGCCAGTCCTATGCTCAGCAGGTGGTCTATGAGAGCCTGCGTCGCCTCGGCTATGAAGAGCAGGCGAAGAACTCAACCCATCTGGCCTACGAGATCGTAACGCTCTCCGCTGCAACAGCCGCCAGTCTAGGCGTGGATACCTCCGATGGACGCGAGTTCTATCCGATGTCGGGGCGTAAGGGCATCGAGATCAAGGCTGATGACCTGATCAATGCAGCTATCGCGCGCATGAAGGAGGTCAAGCCTGACTTGCCTGACGAGACAGCGGCCATTCTGGGGGCCTCGGCGATCCGCTACTTTATGATCCGCTTTAGCCTGCAGCAGGTGATCGCCCTCGATATGGAGGAAGTACTCCGACCAACTGGAGACACGGGGGTCTATCTTCAGTATGCCTACGCACGCGCGAATAGCATCTTACGCCGCCTGCAGGAAAGCGGCTATGAGGTCCCCGAAAAGCTGGAGGAATTGCCACCTGCCCTGGAGCAGAGTGAATGGGAGCTGCTGCGTCACATTGACGCCTATCCGCGACGCCTGGCCGAGGCAACACGGCATCTGGCTCCAAATCTGTTGGCCGCCTACGCCTATGACCTGGCCGCGCACTTCAGCGATTTCTACGAGCATACGCCCCCTATTGTCAAAGAAGAGGATCAGCGCGTTAAAGCCTTCCGTGCCTGGATCGTACGGACCACGGCGCAAGTCATGAATAATGTTCTGCGCACGCTCGGTTTCATCCCGCTAGAGCGTGTCTGAGCCGCAGATTGAGGCGGAGCACGTACTCATTTGAAAGCACTGTACAATGGATGAGAGAAAGGCGAGGCTGCGTTTCGGCATCAAGACGGCGCAGCAGTTTGTGAGCTATGAGGAGATCGTGCGGGTCTGGCGGGAGGCGGATGCCCAGCCGGCGTTTGAACATGCCTGGCTCTTCGATCACTTTATCCCGCTCGGTCCGGAGGACCAGAGTCACGGCCCTATTCTAGAGGGCTGGACCCTGCTCACGGCCCTGGCGGCCCAGACCCAACGGCTGCGTCTGGGCTTAATGGTAGCGGGCAACACCTATCGTCACCCTGCGCTGTTGGCAAAGATGGGAGCCACGCTTGACCTGATCTCGGGAGGGCGGCTCGACTTTGGCCTCGGGGCCGCCTGGTTTGAGCGTGAGCATCGTGCCTATGGCCTACCATTCTACTCGACAGGCGAGCGTATCCGGCGCCTGGAAGAAGCCTGTGAAGTCATCAAACGGCTCTGGACGGAGCCACGTGTCACCTTCGAGGGCAACTACTATCGCCTGTACGAAGCGCCGTGCGAACCGAAGCCGCAGCAGCGGCCCCACCCGCCCTTTATCATTGGCGGCAGCGGCGAGCGTCTGACCTTGCGCGTCGTTGCGCGCTACGCCTCGGTCTGGAATTATAATGGTAGCGATGTTGACGAATTTCGCCGCAAGCAGGCCGTGTTAGAGGCGCACTGTGCTGCGCTCGGACGCAATCCACGCGAGATCGAGCGCTCGATTCAGCTCCCCGTTGATCTGACGCGTCCGCTGGCGGCGCTGCGTGCAACATTGCAGGCCTTCATCGAGGCTGGTGCCACGCACCTGATTCTGAACCTGCGCCCTCCATATGCACCTGATCTCGTCGCTCGTCTGGCTGACGAGGTGGTACTGCCGCTACAAGAGGCGAGAGGAGTCGCTGGCTGAGGAGTGTTAGACTGAGTCTGACGTCTCGAGACTTTGACGGGTCCTTCTTTACTGGCGGGTAGGGTGGCTACCTCCCTCTACCCGTCCTCTGTCCTACAGGGTCCGTCGGCTTCTGCTGACCAAACTGGTCGGGAGGCGTCTCCTTAGCTGGGCCGTCTGCGTGGTAGGAAATGAAGAGAGAGGGAGGTAGGAAGCGAACCATCTGCGTCCGGAGTGAGAGTGAGCCGGTTCACGTCGCGTGGCTGGTCGCTGGCCAGCGCAATGAAACACGACGAGCGGGCGGCGTCGTGAGGACGTACAGGGTGCCCTGGCGGTTGCCTCACCTGGGCGCAAGAGCTATAATGGTTACGAAAAGCGGCATTGTTGAGGTCGCAGCTTTTCTTTCATTGAGGCACGAATAGCACAGGGAAGGACGACGCGCGTGGCCCAGAAAAAATCAAATTCCTCAGCGAGCGAGGAAACGACCAAGAAGAATATTGTGGAGCAATTGCTCCCACGAGCTTTTCGCAAGAGTAACCGCCCGAAGAGCATGCGCGAGCTGGGCGTTAATGTTCTGAAGAATTTACCAGCCAATCTGGCCCTCATGCAGGCTTTCATGCGAGCGATCAATTGGAAGCAGGCGCATGAGGAAGTGATGGCCGGTCTCAGCAACACAGTGGTCATCGTTGGGCGGCCCAACGCCGGCAAGAGCACCCTCTTTAACAAGATCATGGGCAAGAACATCTCCCTGGTGTCGCCCGAAGCCGGAACCACTCGTACGCTCGTACCTGCCGAATTTGGCCCTTTCACCCTCATCGACACGCCGGGCCATCTGCCCGAAATCACGCGGGAGGCGCTGGAGCAAGCGAGTGTTATTCTGCTCTTGCTTGATGGCATACGTGGTCTCCAGGCAGAGGATCGTGAGCTGTATAACGAAGTCAAAGCCTTGGGCAAGCCCACGGTCATTGCAGTGAACAAAGTTGATGCTCTGCCGAGCGGTCTGGATGGGGATCGTCTGGCGACCGAGATAGCTGTACGTTTGGGAGTGGCTGGCGTGATACCTATCTCGGCCCAAAGTGGTCAGAATATTGCCGAGGAGCTGATTCCTGCCATCATTGAAGCCAGCCCCGAGGCGGCTCTTGTCATAGGGCGAGAGCTACCCGCCTTTCGACGCAGTGCAGCCCAGCGCATCATTCGCAACGCCACACTGCTCAGCTTAGCCGCTGGCCTCGAGCCGGTGCCCTTTATTGATATCCCCATCATTCTGGGGACACAGGTGCGTCTCGTCCTGCGTTTGGCCGCGCTCTATGGGGAGCCGATCTCCTCAAGTGAGGCGATGCGCCATGCCCGTGAGCTGGTGCTGACAATGGCTGGGGGAGCTGGCCTCCGCTACCTGGCAGAGCAGGCGGCCAAAGCAGTACCCATTGGGGGCGACCTGGTGGCTGGGGCCATCGCGGCGGCGGGCACATGGGCTATCGGTCAGGTGGCGCTGGAATACTATGATAGCGGCAAGCGCCTAACACCTCGGCGTCTCCGTCAGCTCTATCAGGAGTTCTATCGGCGTTTCCGCCGTGAGAGGACCGCTGAGGAGCTGCAGCGCTATGTCAGCGAGGCAAAAGATGAGCAACTTTTGCCGGAAGGAAAGGAGCCAGCAGCATCCTCCGGCACGCGCTCAGAGCCAGGCAGGGCCCAGTAGGGAGGAGAACCTAAGACAAGCGCTTGCCTGCTCCCGGTCGGCCCATCATCGTCTTACAGCAACGGGGCAGCAATTGTAGCATTCTGCTGGCTGATCTAGCCAGGAGCCTGGAGTCGCAGGGTCCCTGGCCCGCTAGAAGACTACAACGAGAAGAAAGAAGATCATGTCATTCCCCTATGAGCGTTATCGGACACTGCTGGATAGCTTTCTGCTCTACTATCCACGGGGGTATGAGCAGCAAGCGCAGCATCTCCTGCTGAAACTCAATCAGGCGGCGGAGGAGCTGGGCCGTCTGCTCAATCTGCCGCTGCCAGAGCTGGAGATCATCCTGGTCGCGCCGGCTGACTGGGAGAAGGTGCCTCATGATGAGGATCTGGGGAAAGCACAGACGCGGCTGCCCTATTTTACTAATGCGACTGAGCCGCCTTCGCTAGTCGTGCCGACGCAGCTTGACCCTATCATCGGTGAGCCGACAGCCGAGAAGCTGGCCTTTCTCCTCTACCATGAGCTGGCCTATGCCTTTTTAGAGCAGGATCCACGTCCCTGGCCGGAGGACTATCCACTCTGGGCTGATGAATGGCAACTGCAGTTTGCTGCGCTCTGGCTCTCCCATCGCCTCGATGGCCAGCAAGACGTAGTCAACCGTGACCTGCATGAGCTATACGCAGAAATCTTCCTTGCGGAGGACGATGGAAAGACGCCGGTGACCATTCGCAGTTTCAGTTGGGATGAGGAGACCTCAGCGGAAGACTACCTGTGTTTCGATCTGTTGTTAGAGCGTTTTGCCCTTGACCTCTTGAAACGTGCCGGTCCCGAGGTCCTGCCGCGCTTTCTGCGCGAGTATCGCAAGGAGCAGCGTGCCCTACTCAGCGATGAAGTTACCGCTATGCTGGGGGCCGCTATCGGTCCCGATGGGGTGGCCTGGCTGGAAAGCTTGCCCTACTTTTAGCTATGCTGTGGCTTAGCTGTTGACCGGCTGCCTGCCAGCAAGCGCTGCCTCCTCCTGATAGTGTCGACTTTGTTGTTGCTCCCGTCACTTCGGCTGTTCTGTTATACACAATAAGCAGTATTGTCATTCTTGCTGCACTGATGTGAGGATAGTCTATGTTTCAGCGCGTAGCGATCGTCGGATTAGGATTGATTGGCGGCTCCATTGGTCTGGCCCTCCATCGAGCCAGGGCCGCTCAGGAGGTGACTGGCTACGACCTGGGGCGCGGTGTCTGTGAGCGTGCGCGCAAGGTAGGGGCCATTGATCAGGCCTATGATTCTCTGGCTGATGCTGTGCGCGGAGCCGAACTGGTGGTACTGGCGACTCCTGTGGGAGCGATGCGAACCCTCTTACAGCAGTTGGCCGGCTGCGTGACCCCCGGAACGGTCATTACCGATGTTGCAAGCACGAAGGCTCAGGTCATTAGTTGGGCAGAGGAGTTTCTGCCTGAGACCGTCTCGTTTGTCGGTGGACACCCAATGACCGGGAAGGAGGTCAGCGGAGTCGAAGCTGCCGATGCCAGTCTTTTCCAGGGACGTATCTATTGTCTGACACCAACAGCACGTACGCGCCCGAGCGCCGTCAATAAGGTGGCCAGCTTCGTAGAAGCATTGGGGGCCCGCATCCGCTTCCTTGAACCGGCGGAGCATGATGGCCAGGTCGCTTATGTCAGCCACCTGCCCTTTGTAGCAGCAATCGCGCTCATGACCACTGCCGCCGACGCTCCGTCCTGGGGCGATGCCGCCTTACTAGCTTCCAGCGGCTTTCGAGATATGACGCGTCTGGCTGCCGGTAGCCCCGAGATGTATCGCGATATTTGCTTGACAAATAGTGAGGCCCTGGTGCGCAGTCTCAATGAGTATCTGCTGACGCTCTCCCGTTTGCGCGATCGGATCGCGGCCCGCGATCCCCACTTGAATGAGCTCTTTGCCCGCGCTCAGGAGTTACGCCTGCAGTGGCAAGCTGCTTTTGCCGCCCCGAATGCCCCCAGGCCCCAGCAGAAGGGACCTGGCCACAATGCAGCGCCGGGCCGCTAGTCGCTTGCTTGCTGCTTGCCTGCACACTCGTTCGCTACTGGCGGCAACTCGCAGGCAACTCTGGCTTGACTGAACGGCAAAAATATGCTATAATTCCTAAAAACTGAGGAGCAGCGCCGGACAAGGCGCGCTCCTCAACAGAGATGTGTTGCTTTATCTGTTTTTTCTTTGCGAGAGCATTGTTAACAATTTTGTTGGCATGATTGCTGAGCAGGAGGCATACGGCTCGCAGGTCAGCTATAGCTGCGCTGCTAAGCTGATCAGCCCAGAGTGGGAAGAGCGATATTACGGAGGTCCCATCTGCACAGAGCGAGCCAGCTCTTGTTACATCGACTATTGTTAGCAATTTTGTCAGCAAGATTGGTAACAGAGTGCTGCTGGGCAAGGTAGCCTGGCGTGCACGCTCTGCAGCGCGGTTATCGGGAGGCGTGACCCGCTACAAAGGAGGTTCCTGAGCCATGTCCGAAGCGCTCTGCTTTGACATTGCTCACCTGGGGCATGTTGAGCTATTAACCCCCAGCTTTGACGAGAGCCTCTGGTTTTTCGTTGAGGTCCTGGGCATGGAAGAAGTCGCCCGGCTTGGACGCTCAGCCTATTTACGCTGTTGGGGCGACTACGAGCAGTACTCGCTCAAGCTGACCGCACATGAGCATGCTGGTATTGGTCACACTGCTCTGCGGGCGATGAGTCCAGAGGCGCTCGAGCGACGCGTTGCCGCCCTAGAGCAAGGGGGCTTTCGAGGAACATGGATTGAAGGGGACGTCGGTCATGGCCGGGCCTATCAGTTCCGTGGCCCCGATGGGCATCTGCTGGAACTCTACTATGAGACCGAGTACTATCAACCGCCTGCTCACCTGCGACCCGCTCTCAAGAACCAGCCGCAGAAGTTGACTGGGCGCGGAGTGGGGGTTAAGACTCTTGACCATGTTAATTTCCTTTCCTCCTGCGCCGAGGCTGATGGCGAATTTGTCGAGCGCTACCTGGGTCTGCGCCTGACTGAGCAGATTCTCCTCAATAATGGTCGACGTCCAGGGCTGTGGTACCGGGCTACCAACAAGTCTTACGATCTGGTCTACACACAGGATGCGACTGGCACTCGGGGACGCCTGCATCACATTGCTTTTCATGTCGAATCCAACGAACTGATCTGGCGGGCGGCCAATCTCTTTGTCGATCACGGCGTTTTCATTGAATTTGCCCCCAGCAAGCACGCAATTAATCAGACCTACTTTGTCTATGTCTATGAGCCTGGCAGAAACCGCATTGAGGTCTGCTCTGGCGGCTACCTTGTGTTGGCTCCCGACTGGAAGCCGATCACCTGGACGGAGGAGGAGCGTGCGCGCGGTCAAGCCTGGGGGAACAAGACAGTTGAGACCTTCCATACCTATGGTACACCGGTGGTTTGAGGAAGATGGGAACTCAGCTTTTGAATGAACAGGCCTGCTATGAGCGTCTTCGCGACTGGATCATTGACGGCACGCTGCAGCCGAATGAGCGTCTCATCGAACTTGACCTGGTGGCGCGCCTGGGAGTGGGCCGCGCTACCATTCGTACTGTGCTGGCTCGCCTGGAGCAAGAAGGCCTGGTAGTGCGTGAGCCGAATCGCGGAGCACGCGTTCGCTTTGTCTCTCCTGAAGAGGCTCTAGAAATCTTAGAGGCGCGTACCGCGATAGAGTCACTCCTGGCACGCTTCGCTGCTCTGCGGGCCCAGCCGGATGAGCTCGCTCAGATGCGTGGTCTCCTGGCGCAGATGCGAGCCTGTATAGAACAGGGCGACCTCGTCTCTTACTCAGCTCTCAATACGGCTTTGCATCGCGCGATTGCGGATGCCGCTCGTCACCGTACAGCGGCCAGATTACTAGAAACCCTTGGCTCGCAGAGCGTGCGTTATCAGTATCGCACGATTCTGGCTCCCGGTCGACCAGCGACCTCGTTGGCTGAGCATACTGCAGTAGTGGAGGCAATTGCCGCCCATGATCCCGATGCTGCTGAGCAGGCCATGCGCGCCCACCTCTCAGGGGTCTGTGAGACCTTCCGACGCCTGAAATCAGGTCTCTGATGGCGCCCACAGGCGGCTAGCTAGGCAGCATGAACAGAAGGACGCGCTGACGGAGAGCCAGATCGTGCAAACTTCGCTCAGCACGAGTCACAGCAAAGCGTAGAGGAGAGTGAAGCGGTTGATTAACAGAGAGCGTGAGGACCTTATTCACTTGCTGACCGGTGCCATTGATATCCACCTGCATATTGAGCCGGACTTAATCGAACGCAGCACTGATGATCTTTCGCTGGCGCGCGAGTTTGTCTCCCTGGGCTGGCGAGGCTTTGTCTTAAAGTCTCACTACTTTCCTACCGTCGAACGCGCCAAGGTTGTCTCTGCTGCGGTTCCTGGGGCACAGGTCTTCGGAGCTATCGCCCTCAATCACGCCGTTGGCGGTTTCAATCCTGTGGCGGTTGATATCGCTGGCCGAGCCGGTACTCGCATCGTCTGGTTGCCTACCGTCGACGCAGCCAACGAGGCGCCGGAGAAGCAGGCGGCTCGTGGCGAGCGGCACCAGCCATTTTGGTGCCATATTCAGGCGGAGATTCGCGCTAAGGGCTATGCTCCCGAGCCGCTCAGTGTCTTTGACGAAAAGGGAGACCTTCGCTCAGAGGTATGGGCCTGTCTTGCCCGGGTAGCCGAGTACGATATGGTCTTAGCCACGGGGCATCTGGCACGAGATGAAATCTTTGCCGTCGTAGCGGCTGCACGAGAGAGAGGCATTAAGCGCGTAGTAGTCACTCACGCTCTCTTTCCCTCGCAGGCCCTCTCAATTGAGGATCAGTGTTGCCTGGCTGATATGGGGGCCTATATCGAAGGCTGCTATACCACTTTCTATACCAAGAAATGCACTTGGGAAATGCTCTTTGCTGCCATTCGCGCGGTTGGTCCAGAACGGACTGTCCTTTCATCCGATCTGGGCCAGCGCTCTAATCCGCCGGTTGTCGCCGGTCTTCTCGATTTTGCTGATCGCCTACTCGCGGCTGGTTTCACGCCCCGTGAAGTACGGCGCATGCTGGTGGAGAACCCGGCCTGGTTGGTGGCGGGGGAAGAAGCAGAGTGACGGCCATTGCTCGCCGGCCTGGGCGGCGCTCTAGCTGGGGCGGGTTTAGGAAAAAGGACGGAGCAGGGGGGCAGACTCTGGAAGTCGGTCAGGCTAGCAGCTAGTGAGTAGTCGAGCCAGTCCTTTGGTTGAAAGAGGAGTGAGTGTCTATGAGGCCTAAGGCTGCAGATAGTGGTACCTTGATGGTAGTGAGTGCCCACGCTGCCGACTTTGTCTGGCGTGCTGGAGGAGCTATCGCCCTCTATGCGCAGCGTGGCTGGCGCACACGGGTGCTCTGTCTCTCCTTTGGAGAGCGAGGTGAGTCAGCACGCTTATGGCAAGAGGGCAAGACCCTTGAAGAAATCAAAGCCATTCGCCGTGAAGAGGCCGAGCGAGCTGCGGCCATTCTCGGTGCCGAGGTGCGTTTCCTTGACGCTGGGGATTATCCCCTTGATGTGACGCCCGAGTTACGGGATGCCCTCGTTCAGGAGTTTCGCCAGTATCGACCTGACATCATTTTGACCCATTCTCTGCACGACCCTTATAACACGGATCATCCGCGCGCGACCCAGCTCGTACTAGAGAGCCGCATTCTGGCTCAAGCGCATGGTTATCCCTCGCCCTATCCTGTCATTGGGGCGCCACAGGTCTTTCTCTACGAGCCGCACCAGCCTGAGCAGTGTGGCTTTCGCATTGATCTCTTGCTAGACATCACGCCAGTCTTTGAGAAGAAGCGCCAGGCGATGGAATGTATGGTGGCACAAGAACACCTGTGGGCCTATTACACGGATGTCGCCAAGCGTCGTGGCGTGCAGGCGGGCCGGAACTCCGGCCAGCGCGTCATCTATGCTGAGGCCTACCAGCGGATTTACCCCACAGTGGGAGGTGAATTTGTATGAGGCGGCCCGTCATCGTCACAGACGTACCGCGCCCAGAAGCGGGGCTTGTCGAAGAACTAGCCGCCTATGGTGTGGCCACCGTACACGAGGCCCTCGGCAAGGAGGGACTGTTACAGCCCTATCTGCGTCCCATCTATCCCGATGCACGTGTTGCGGGGACTGCTGTCACCGTTCTCTGTCCGCCCGGCGACAATCTCATGGTGCATGCCGCCATTGAAGTTTGTCAGCCTGGTGACGTACTGGTCGTTGCAACAGAAGCCCCCTCAACAGATGGCATGTTCGGCGAGCTGCTTGCCACCTCGGCGCGGGCGCATGGAGTAGTCGGTCTGGTGATCGATGCTGGGGTACGCGATGTCGCGACACTCAGCGAGATGCGTTTTCCGGTCTGGTCGCGGGCGATCTCTGCCCGTGGCACCGTCAAGGGAACTCCTGGCGCTGTCAATATACCGGTCGTCTGTGGAGGTGCTCTGATCAAGCCTGGTGATGTAATCCTGGGCGATGCCGATGGGGTGGTTTGTGTGCCACGCCAGGCTTTAGCCCAGACCGTGGCCCAGGCGGCTGCGCGCACCGCCAGAGAGAATGCCACTCGGGAGCGGCTGGCCGCGGGTGAGCTAGGCCTTGACCTCTATGGTTTGCGGGCTAAGCTGAAAGCTCTTGGCGTCGCCTATGTACGCTATGACGACTGGGAGGGTTAGCCTATGCGCCTGGGGTTTCTCGGCTTTGGAGAAGCTGCCTCCGCAATTGCGGCGGGACTGGCTGAGCAAGGGGGCTGCGAGCTGTTTGCCTATGATCTTGCCCGCGATCAGGCCCTCTCTGAGCGGGCAGCTCGCTATGGGGTGCGCCTTGTAAGCAACCTGGCCGAACTGGCTGAACAGGCTGATCTTATTTTCTCATTGGTCACTGCTCGTGCAGCCCTGCCAGTGGCGCGTGAGATTGCTCCCCATCTGCGAGCTGGGACCCTCTACGCTGATCTCAATTCTTGTGGACCACGCCTCAAGGCCGAGATTGGGCGAGTGATCGCCCAGGCAGCTCCCGCTGCCAGCTATGCCAGTGTGGCCATTATGTCTGCCGTGCCGCCATTGCGCCATCGTGTTCCACTCGTAGCTGATGGGCCAGGAGCTGCACATCTGCGTGAAGCCCTGAGGCCCTATGGCATGAACATAGAGATTTTGGAAGGGCCGCTAGGAGCAGCGGCAACGCTCAAGATGTGTCGCAGCGTTGTGCTCAAAGGCATGGAAGCCCTCTTTCTCGAAGCTTTGCTAGCCGCTGAAAAGGCGGGAATCACCGAGCAGGTTCTGGCCTCGCTGAATGTCTCTTTCCCTGATAGGCCCCTAGGTGACCTTGGTATCTATCTGCTTGAGCGTCATGGTCGTCATGCTCAGCGCCGGGCAGATGAGCTGGCGGAGGCGGCAGCGACTCTGGCTGAGTTAGGCATTGATCCCCTCGTGGCTGGGGGAGCAGCCCGGCGGCTGCGTTGGTCTGCTCAGCGGCTAACCGGTTTAGCAGCTCAGGGTGGAAGCCGCCAGGTAGCAGTGGGAGAAGAGAATGAGGCCGATCAAAGTTATCGTGTCCTCTTACGTCGACTCGACAAAGCTTGAGAAAAGGAGGTGCCATGTAAGGCAGAAGAGCGTGGTCTTGATCAAGAGATGAGCTGTGCTGATCAGCGGCGCAAAAGAGGAACATGGCCAGGAGAGCCACGCCGTTGCTGTCGTGGCCTAACAGTCAGCCATAGGTAAAGGAGAGGCCAGGACCTGGATTGTCTGTCAGGTTTATAGCCTGCCTCAATGCTGAGTGCAAGGCCATGCGTGGATCGGGTCGAACAACCAGGATCGATGCACTGTCCGCTAGAGGCAGTGTGTGCCTCACAGGATCTCAGAGGGGTAGATCAGGGTCGCCGTTTAAGGCACTCCTCGCTTGGTCGGTAAAAGGCATGCTCAGACCCGAATCGCGAGGTAGGCCGATGCGTTATTCGTAGCGTCAAGCGAACAAGCGAACGAGCAGACAAGAAAAAGGAGTTTGCTGGTATGGCTTCGCCGCAGAAGAGAACCTTTTTCCGCTATGAGAACGGTGTCGTTCTCATGATGTTCTTCACCTTCGGCTTCGTCTTTATGGAGCGACTCAGCATTGTCTACCTTTTCCCCTTCATAGCCCCCGACCTCAAACTGAACAATGCTGAGATTGGACTGATCGCCTCCGTGCTTGCTGTCTGCTGGGCGATCTCGGGGTTCATCTTTGGCTCGATCTCTGACCTGGTAGGCTCGCGCAAGAAAGTATTGTTGCCCATTACTCTTGCCTTCTCGCTTTTCTCATTTCTCTCGGGTCTGGCCCGCAACTTTTGGCAAATGCTCCTCGTGCGCGGCCTCATGGGGGTCTCTGAGGGGCCGGTGCTGCCGCTGGCGCAGGCCAGTGTGATCGCCGCCTCGACGCCGGAGCGTCGGGGTTTTAACCTTGGTTTTGTTCAAAGCTCGCTGGGGTTGATTGGCTCATTTCTGACGCCGATCATCGTCACTCAGATTGCTGTGCATTACTCCTGGCATGAGGCCTTTTATCTGGTAGGGGTCCCTGGGCTGATCATGTTCTTTGTGCTGCTCAAGTGGATGCGTGAGCCTGGTCGAGGAACCGCCCAAGAGGCTGAAGCAGTTGCCCATACAAAGGTACGCCTCGCGGATATCGGAGCGGTCTTCCGCCATCGCAACATGTGGTTCTGTGTGTTGATAGCCATCTCCTCGATGACCTGGCTCTTTGCCTTTACCACCTTTGCTCCGACCTTTCTGACGGAAGTCAGTCACTATTCACCCGATGAAATGGGTCTCATTATGTCGGCGGTAGGTTTAGGAACCTTTGTCTGGGGGTTCGTTGGTCCAGCCATCTCTGATCGTCTGGGGCGTAAACCGACGCTGATCCTCTTCGCTTTCGTGGCCTGCCTATCCCCTGTCTGTCTAGCCCTGTTGCGCGCGCCAGTAGGGGCCATGATGGTGGTGGCCTTCTTGACGACCGTTGGTCAGGCAGTTTTCCCGCTCTTCCTGGTCATTATCCCCGGGGAATCCTTGCCATACCGCCTGGTGGCTAGCGCGGTCGGACTGACTCAGTTCATCGGCGAGCTAGTGGGTGGCACTTTTGCCCCCTGGCTAGGTGGCGTGGCCGCAGATCACTGGGGCCTCGTGGCGCCAATGTGGATAGCTGCTGTGGGGATGCTTATCAGTGCATTGCTGGCCTTTGGTCTCAAGGAAACTGCACCGGCTAAGGTAGGACGCGCAACGGTGGAAGCCGGGGAAATCGTGACCACCGCCTGAGCCTCGAGCTTGGCCTTGGCCTCCCTCCTTGTCAGGAGCGAGTCCTTTCCTGGGACTCGCTCCCCTTTTTTGGGAATTTTTGAAAAAGGGTCCCATACCCCCTTGACAGCCAGCCCAGGCTGTGAGATAATCTCACTCGCCTCGCGGAAAGAGAGAACAAAGACAGCGAGGCCACTCAGCGAAAGCTGGCGATCCTGCTCATCGCTGGTGGGCTGCCTGAGAGCCAACCGTGGCAGCCAGTGCCAGTCACCCTGTGTTTCCAGTTACTCCAGGTGAGGGGGGAGTTTGCCCTCATCTGGGGAGTCTGAAAGGAAATGAGGTTTGACAGGATCACGGCCTGAGTGTGTCAGGTAGTGTACCTTGACAATTGAAGAGTGGAAAACAGCAGAGGCGGATGTGCTGTGTTCGCCACTGACGGATTGCTGAAGGGAGCGGACCCCTGCTTGTGTAGGAGCGTTACCCTTTCTTCATCAAGGTGAGGAGATCCGTCAGGGAAGGCGGCGCAGATGGCCCTGACGTCCAGAAGAAGTATGGCGGGTGGCTAGCTCAGCGGAGGCTGGGGAGCCAGCCGCTGAAGATACAGCCTTGATCCTTGTGGTAAGGGATCAAGGGATACAGCACTGGATGGCG
>NZ_JADGHT010000094.1 GCF_019683755.1 Thermogemmatispora sp.
AGGATGATGAAGCCCAGCAGCGGCGGGATCAGCACCCAGAGAAGAAGACTTGCCATCGCGTTACCCTCGCAGCAGGTTCATCTCGTCCACGTCGATATTGCGCCGTGTTCGGAAGATCGAGACAATGATTGCTAGCCCGACCACCACCTCAGCGGCGGCCACCGTCAGCACAAGAAAGACAAAGACCTGACCATCCGCCGAATCCAGAAAGCTTGAGAGCGCAACAAAAGCCAGATTGACCGCGTTGAGCATGAGTTCGATCGACATAAAGATAATGAGCGGATTGCGCCGCACCAGAACGCCGATGGTGCCGATGGTGAAGAGCAACGCGCTCACGATCAGATACCAGGAGAGCGGTATCGTTGTCATCGCTATTAGCCTCCTCGCCGCGCCGCGTCATCCCTCTTCTTTACTCAGGCCTTGCGCCCAAGGACCAAAGCCCCCAGGATCGCGACCACAATGATCAGGCTGGTCACCTCGAAGGCGAATGAGAAACCGTGGAAGAGCGCCTGACCGAAGGCCTGAATATTGCCCTGCTGAGCCACAACCTGCGAGAGAGCCTCAGAGCCATGTGCGCGCGCCGCCTCATTGAGCGGCGTCCCGCTGAGTAAGAGATAGCTCAGTGCTCCAACCAATACCAGGCCCAGCACTGCCGCCACCCCCCGCTGCCACGGCAGCCGGTCCTGCAGATCGGGATCGCGCGGGTCGGCGGCCAGCATCGTCACTACAAAGAGGAAGAGCACCATAATGGCGCCGGCATAGATCAAGATTTGCACAATGGCGATAAACATGGCCCCGAGCTGGAGATAGAACATGGCGAGAAAGAGCAGCGTCAGAATCAGACTCAGGGCACTGTGGACCGCGTTACGGAAGAGAATCACGCCCAGGGCCGAGGCCACACTCGCCACGGCCAGCACAAAAAAGGAGATGATCAGCGCCGGCCCGCTCATGCTCTCTTCTCCTCCTCTCGCTCCTCTTGCAAAAATTTGCGCCGATCTTCGTCCTGCTCCTCATTGCGCAGTAAAACCTCAGGTTTCGTCTGGGCATCACCCAGTCCTACCGCCGCCGCACTGGCTTGTAGCCCGTCAAAGACCCGACTCTGCTGCGGTACCGGCTGCGGCGCCTCTTCCTCAGGTGGCGGTGGATCAAACCAGTAAGCCGCAGAGCCAATTGTCGCCTGTCCCAGCGGCTCTAGCAGCTGCTCTTTATGGTAAATCATGTCTTCGGGATAGTAGGCCGCCAACTTGTATTCACGCTCCAGCGTGATGGCCCCTGTTGGACAAGCCGCCTCGCAGTAGCCACAGAAGATGCAGCGCAGTAGGTTGACGTCAAACACTTTGGCATAGCGTTCGCCCGGCGAAACGCGATGCTCTTCCGTGTTCTCTTCAGCTTCAATGTAGATGGCATCAGCGGGGCAGGCGCCCGCACAGAGGAAGCAGCCGACACAGCGCTCTAGCCCATTCGGATAGCGGTGCAGAACGTGGCGACCGCGAAAGCGTGGCGGCAGCTCGCGCTCCTGCTCTGGAAAGGAGACTGTGGTCGGCTTGCGCCCCATATTCTTGAGGGTGGTGGCTAACCCTTTGAGTATATCTAGCGACATGACTTTTCTCGCTGCCTCCGTGAGACGTGTTTGCCTCGTCTCTTGACTCTCTCACTCTCGCTCACAGGTCTCGCCAGAGCTGCCAGACTCTTCTGTCTTTGTGAAGCTTGAGCCTGAACGTGCTCCCCCGTCTTCTCTTCCCGTCTGGCAGCTCTCGCACCTCTCTCTTGTTCCTCTGCTTTATACTGCAAGCCTCTGCACTTCTCAGCGCTTCAGACGCTTCAGGCCTGCACCCGGCCATCTTGCAGTAGTGCTGACCGTCCTTCAGCACCAGCAATCACTGCCTCAGCGCCACTGACTGAGCCGACATCAACCTCGATCGTCTTCACCAGGCGCACCGAGGGCGGCAATAGCTCGGCCCCAGTCTTGGTAATGGCAAAGCGCGTCTGGCGGCTGCGCAGCCAGGTGAAAGCCAGAATGGCCACGATGATCGCTAGTCCGATCAAACCATTGACCCACCAGGGCAGACCCAGAGCCACACAAGTTGCACTGATGACGGCATTGAGCACCGCCAGCGGCAAGAGGAACTGCCATCCTAGGCGCATCAGGCGATCATAGCGAATGCGTGGCAAGGTGGCACGCAACCAGATGAAGAGGAAGAGAAAGCAAGCCACTTTGACTGCAAAGATCACCAGCGATAGCCCCGGGATGCGCTCCAATCCGAAGAAACTCCAGCCTCCAAAGAAGAGGGTTGTAGCCACCGAGCTGACGGTGATCATGTTGATATATTCGGCCATCTGGTAGAGGCTCCAGCGCAGGCCGCTATACTCCGTCAGGTAGCCAGCGGTCAGCTCCTGCTCGGCCTCCGGCAGATCGAAGGGCGCGCGGTTCACCTCGGCCACGGCGGCAATCATGTAGATCACAAAGCCCAGGGGCTGGGCCACAATGAACCAAATCCCCTGACCCTGCAGCGTCTGCTGATGCACAATGCTGACCATACTCAGCGTGCCAGCCCACATCAGTGTACCACTGAGGGCAAGTCCCAGGCTGGTTTCATAAGAGATCATCTGGGCTGCGCTGCGCAAGGAGCCGAGCAATGAATAGCGATTGCCCGAGGACCAGCCGCCCAGCACAATGCCGTAGACTGCCAGAGAGGAAATCGAGAGAATCCACAGCAGACCGACATTGATATCGCCAACCCAGGGGTCCCAGACGCTGGGTTTACCGGGTGTCCAGCTATTGCCGATTGGCACCACGGCGAAGGCGCTGAGGGCTACCACCACTGAGATCACCGGCGCAATCAGGTAGATGACCTTGTGGGCTTGTGCTGGGATGATCTGCTCCTTGAAGGCCATTTTAATGGCGTCGGCCAGCGGTTGCAGAGCGCCAAAGGGGCCAGCGCGATTTGGCCCCAGGCGCCCCTGGATGCGCGCCACCACGCGCCGCTCAATCCATGTCATGTAGGCGAAGATCGTCAACAGAATGACGATCAGAATGGCGCTCTTGACAAGCGAGGCGATCACGAGCAGCCAGGTAGGGCTATTCTCAGGCATGAGCCACCTCCACTTCGCTCGTGCGCACACCCTGCAGGCCCAGGCTTTCCCAGGTCAGGCCCCGGTAGAGCGGCTGCTGAGCGGCAATTTCCAGGAGGACATCCTCCGGCCCCTCATAGGTCCAGGGATGGCCGAGCAGAGCCGCCAGGTCCATCAGGATCTCCCAGTCGGCGCGCGCCCCAGGCAGCGGACGGAGAGCGCGGCGAATGGCCTGTACATGGTGATCAACGTTGGTCATGCTGCCGTCTTTCTCGGCATAGGTCAGAGCAGGCAGCACCACGTCAGCTTGCTGGGCCGTCTCGGTCAGCAGGATCTCCTGCACGACAATGAACTCCTTGCCGCGGCGCAGATTACCGTCGGCCAGATGGCGTGCCGGATTGGCCCCCATGATATAGAGGGCCTTGACCGCCTCGCTGGTGAGCATCTCTTGATAATTCAGACCCGCCGGTGAAGCCGGGCGATAGCCTGGCAGACTATCGGGCAGCAAGCCCATGTCGCGCGCCCCCAGCGAGTTGGCATCCTCGAAGAGCGGTCCTACTCCCGCGCCGGGTCGGTCGATGTTGCCAGTCACTACAGCCAGCGCTTGCAAATCAGGTGCCAGATTGGCACAGCCCGGGGCCAGGGTTGCCATTTCATCATAGAGGATGAGGGCCGCCGGGGCCGCAGCGATCTCGCGCGCCAGCTCCTGCAGGGCAGCAGTTGTCTCTGGACCGCAGAGGGCTGCGGCCCGCTGCGTCTCTTGGGACGTCTCCTGGAGACGCCGCCGCACCTCTGCGCGCGGATTGCGTAGATTCTCCTGGCGTAGAGCGGCCTCCAGCAGGAGACGCGCCGCCGCCCCCGCTCCATGCTGTGGCAGGCGAATGACGCGCGTGGCCAGGCGATCCAGCTCGGTCGGGCCTTCGTTGACCACGTAAATCCTGGCGCCGGCCTTCAGGGCCTTCTTGATGCGCAGGTTCAAAATGGGCTGGCGCTCGTAGGGATCGGAGGCTACCAGGATAATGTGTGAGGCCCGCTCAAATTCGGCAATGGCCGTTGTCAGCATCCAGGGCCGACCGGTCAGCGGGTCACGCGAACCCGGGAAGAAGCCATGATGGTGATCGACGTTGGGTGTGCCCAGAGCCTCCCGTAACAGTTTCTGGAAGAGATAGGCTTCCTCGTTAGTGGTGCGCGTTGAGCCGATCCCGCCGATAGCGTTGGCGCCATACCGCTCCTTGATAGCACGCAGCCGCTCAGCGATCAGTCCCAGAGCCTCACCCCAACCTGCCGGTTCCAACGTGCCGCCTGGCTGCCGTCGCACCAGCGGCGTCCGCAGACGCTGCGCATCGTTGACATAATCGAAGTCCCAGCGTCCGCGATCGCACAGCCAGCCGTCATCGATATCATCGTTGCAGCGCGACATCTGGCGCATAATCTTGTCGACGCGCACATCAATGCGCACATTGCAGCCCACGCTGCAGTTATTGCACACACTGGGGATACGCTTCAGCTCCCAGGGACGGGCCTTGAAGCGATACTTGACTGAGGTCAAGGCCCCCACAGGGCAGATCTCTACCGTGTTGCCCGAGAAGATCGAATCGAAAGCCTGGCCAGGGGCTGTGCCGACCTCCATGCGGTAGCCACGGTTAATCATCACCAGCCCGTTATCCATCGAAATCTCGGAGCAGAAGCGCGTACAACGCTGGCAGAGAATGCAGCGCTCGCGATCGAGCAGCACGCGATCGCTGACAGGGATCGGCTTGGGATAGTGCCGCTTGCGCAGATCAAAGCGCGTCGCACCCGGCCCATGACGCAAGGTGAAATCCTGTAGATCGCATTCACCCCCCTTATCGCAGATCGGACAGTCCAGCGGGTGATTGATCAGGAGAAACTCCAGGGTGCCACGGCGCGCTTTGAGCACTTTCTCTGTCTTGGTATGGACGACCATGCCCTCGCTGACCGGCGTTGTACAGGCCGTCTGCGGGGGCTTGGGCATCTTCTCGATCTCGACAAAGCACATGCGGCAGGCACCAAGCGGGGGCATTTTGGGATGATAACAATAGATAGGGATTTCGATGCCTGCTTGCTTGGCAGCCGCCCAGACCAGCGTCCCGGGGGGCACAGCCACCGGGATACCATCGATTGTCAGATGGACAAGTCCGTCGTTTTTTGCCTCTTCAGCCATAGCTTCTTCTATCCTTCACGCGGGAACGCCGCCAGCCATACCGCTCTAAGCTGGTCACAGCGACCAGCACGGCAGCCATCCGCTCAGACTCGCTTCAGAGTGCGGCGGCAGCCGGCTTGCGTGCCTTTGGTCCCACCATGCAGCATCCCTCGCGCACGTGATATTCGTATTCTTCACGGAACAGCTTGATGCTGCTTGTAATCGAAGAGGTTGCCGCATCACCCAGCGGGCAGAACGACTTGCCGCTGATGTTATCACAGATATCCAGCAGGAGATCGATATCGCTCAGTTTACCATGGCCATGCTCGATGCGCTCCAGCAATTGCACCAGCCAATAGGTGCCTTCGCGACAGGGCGTGCACTTGCCACAGGACTCGTCGCGATAGAACTCAGTCATGCGCAGAACGGCATCGACAATGCACGTATCCTCATGCATCACGATGACGCCACCGGAGCCGAGCATCGAACCAGCCGCCGCCACCGACTCGAAATCCAGCGGGGTATCAATCTTATCGGCTCCCAGAATAAAGGTCGAGGAGCCACCGGGAATGACGGCCTTGAGCCGCTTATCGTCAAGGATGCCGCCACCATACTGCTCATCATAGATCAAGGTGCGCAGCGGCGTGCCCAGGGGCAATTCGTAGTTGCCCGGCTTCTTGACATGACCACTCAGACAGAAGATGCGCGTACCCTTGCTCTTCTCGGTCCCGAAGGAGGCATACCAGTCAGCCCCATTGCGCACAATGGCGGGCACCGTCGAGAGCGTCTCACAATTATTGATCACGGTTGGCCCACCGTAGAGGCCGACCGCAGCCGGAAAGGGCGGCTTGAGACGGGGATAGCCACGACGCCCCTCCAGAGACTCCATCAGCGCGCTCTCTTCGCCACAGATATAGGCGCCGGCTCCGCGATGGACAATGACATCGAGGCTATAGCCGCTGCCCAGAATATTCTTGCCGATGTAGCCGGCGGCATAGGCTTCATCGACGGCGCGCTGCACCTGGCGGGCGGCGTAGGCTAGCTCGCCACGCACATAGATAAAGGCCGTTGAGACGCGACAGGCGTAACTGGTGATGATGACGCCTTCGACTAACTGATGGGGATTCTTCTCCATCAGCATGCGGTCCTTGAAGGTTCCCGGCTCGCTCTCATCACAGTTGCAGCACAAATAGCGCGGCTCATTCTTGGCCAGAAACCCCCACTTCATGCCAGTAGGGAAACCTGCCCCACCACGCCCGCGCAGGCCGGATTTCTTGACCAGCTCAACGATCTCCTCCGGCTGGTACTCGCGCAGCGCTTTCTCCAGGGCCTCATAGCCACCGTACTGGCGATAGACGTCGAGGCGATCGATTCCGGGTACATCGATGTGTTTGGTCACAATCAGTTCTGGCATAGCACGCTTCCTTCACTCCAGCACAACATCGGCCAGCCTGCCCATCAGCAGCCGCCGGCGCCTGATGGGCGCTGTCCCAGGACCTGGTCACGGTCCTGGCTTTGACTCCGGCCCTCGCTCTGAAACTCAGCTTCCCACTGATCCACCAGGCGATCAACCAGCTCGGGCGTCAGATTCTCAACGAACTCATCGTTGACTTGGAGCACCGGGGCTGTGCCACAGGAAGCCAGGCACTCCGCCGTCAACAGCGTATAGCGGCCATCGGGACTGGTCTCGCCGCGCTTGATGCCGAGACGGCGCTCCAGTTGCTCGATCAAAGCGTCGCAGCCACGCAGATAGCATGAGATGCTATTGCAGACCTTGATCACCTTCTTGCCCGGCGGGCGTTGATAGTACATCGTATAGAAGGTTGCGACGCTCTCGACATCGTCAACTGTCATGTTTAAAACCTCCGCCACCGCCTCCAGCGCCGCACGGCTAACATAGCCTTCTTCGGCCTGTGCAATATAGAGCGCCGGCATCACGGCGGAGCGGGCCACCGGGTAGCGAGCTGCTAGCTCGCGCATGCGCTGCTTTGCCTGTTCTGAAATCATCGATCAACCTCACCGAGCACAATATCGATGCTCCCGATGGCAGCTACCACGTCCGAGAGCAGGTTTCCCTGGATCATCTTCGGCAGCGCCTGCAGATTCGCAAAGGAAGGCGCGCGCACATGCATGCGATAGGGCCGCGCCGAGCCATCGCTGACAATGAAGAAGCCCAGCTCGCCTTTGGGCGACTCTGTGCGTACGTAGACTTCACCAGCGGGCGGACGGTAGCCCTCGGTGTAGAGCTTGAAGTGATGGATCAAGGCCTCCATGCTGCCCGTGATCTGCCATTTGGGCGGGGGCGCCACCTTGGGATTGGCTACGCGATAGCGACCGGGCGGCATGCCCTCTAGCGCCTGATTGACGATGCGCAGGCTCTGCTCCATCTCCAGCATGCGCACCATATAGCGATCATAGACATCGCCATTGCTGCCGACCGGGATCTCAAAATCGAACTGTTCGTAGCCGCTATAGGGGAAGGCCTTGCGGATGTCCCAGGCAATGCCGCTGCCTCGCAAGGTCGGCCCACTGGTAGCATAGGCGATGGCATCTTCCTTGCTGAGCACCGCCACCCCCTTGGTGCGCTCCAACCAGAGCGGGTTGTTGGTCAACAGGTCATGATACTCCGCCAGGCGATCGGGGAAGATGCGCGTGAAGGCCCGTACCTTCTCATCGAAGCCGCGCGGTAGATCTGCCTGTAGGCCCCCTGGGCAAATGTAGCTGGTCATCATGCGCACGCCTGAGACGTATTCAAAGATATCTAGGATCATCTCGCGCTCACGGAAGCAGTAGAGGAAGACGCTCATCGCTCCCAGGTCGAGCGCACTGGTGCCCAGCCAGACCAGATGACTGGCGATCCGCTGCAGTTCGGCCAGCAGTACGCGCGCATATTTAATTTTATCGGTGATCTCGTCCTCGATCCCCAGCAACTTTTCCACTGCCAGCGAATAGCCCAGGTTATTGCACAGCGGGGCCAGATAATCCATGCGATCGGTTAGCACCAAGGCCTGATGGTAGGTTTTCGCTTCGGCGGTCTTCTCGATTCCGGTATGCAGATAGCCAATATCCGGCTCGGCCTTGACCACCGTTTCGCCCTCGATGGTCAGCATCAGGCGCAGCACGCCATGCGTGCTCGGGTGCTGCGGCCCCATATTGATCGTCATGGTATCCTGGCGCTGACCGCTCTCGTTTACCTGGCCTTCTTCGATGGTATAGCGCGTTTCTAGCTCTTGTTGCATAAGCAAGCCCTCATTGCTGCATGTCAGCCGTTGCACTCCAGAAGCGAGCGGATCAAGCAGCAAGAGCATTCACGTCCTGCCCTGACTGCGCTTGCTGCCTCAGCCTGCGTTTGCGCGGCCCTGGCTAGCCAGGGCCACCTCCTCCCTTCCTTTTCTCCTGTTCTCTTGCCGCTTCCCGTCTTCCAATCACTTCAGCGCTGCGCTCAAGTAGCCGGCGGTCTTGACGCCGCCTGGAGGATGGCGCGCTGGCCCCTGTCTTCTGTCTGCTCTGTGCTGCCTCACCCTCTCCCTTTGCAGGAGGCAGCACAGGCCAAACCTGCGGTGCGGGCCCGGGTCAGAACGCGTCTGCTCTTTACAAAGCAGGCAGATAAGTATAGGACGGCTTCTACACCTCTCTCCATGGCCAGAAGCGCAGGAAGGAGGGCGGGAAGCCGCGGTTATGGCTCTCTTTGCCTGCTCATCGCACGTGTGCCAGGCGGACAGCAAACCAGCCCGGCAGATAGAGCAGCAGATCAAGCAAAAGCAGCCGGCAAAGTGCTCACGCTCGCGGGGTACCCGGCTCTGGGTTCGTAGTAAAGGCGCTGCGACTCTCGTTCAGCTCGCGGCCCTGGGGGGTGCGGAGGGTCTGGCGGCCAACGCCGGGGTCCACATCATAGGGAACCTGACCGCCCCAGTGTGGTTCAGGCAGATCGAAGCCGGTCAGCGGATAATCCTTGCGCAACGGATGAGTGGTCCAGTTGCTCGGCATCAGAATGCGGCGCAGGTCGGGATGATTGCTAAAGATAATGCCAAACAGATCATAGACCTCGCGCTCATACCAGTTAGCCGCCGGCCAGACACCGGTCACTGATGGCACCTGGGGGTGTTCCTCGCGCTTGCCACCCACGCGCACCTTGAGCGCGAGCGTGCTGCGCCGCGGCAGCGAGAGCAACTGATACACCACATCGTAGCGGGGCACGCGCTCTAACCAGTCGACAGCAGTAATGGTTGAGAGAAAGGTATACTGATGGTGCCGCTTAAGATAGTCACAGACAGCAACCAGGTGCTCGGTGGTCAGGACGACCGTCAGTTCGCCACGGTGCTCGACGGTTTCCACCACCGCCTGGGGGAAACGCTCGCGTAGGGCTGCTACAGCAGCCTCAGCAAATGTATCCATGATCGCTCTTTCTTTCGCCTCGCTTTCCCCGCACTGCTCCCATCCCCCTGCCCCACCTCGGTACGCCTTGTTCTCACCCTCCCACTCCTACCCAGCAAGCACTGCCTGCCGCGTGAGTCGCTCAGGGAGAGCTGCTCTGCTCAGCATCTTAGCCTGGCCGCTCCTCGGTAGGACCAGGCAGCTTCAAGCCGCTCTCCTTGAGCGGATCAGGAGGATTGGGAATACCTTCGCGAATCTTTCGCTGCAACTCATTGAAACCATAGAGCAGCATATCGGGTGTGGGCGGGCAGCCCGGGATGTAGACATCTACCGGAACGATTTTATCCACACCCTGGACAATCGCATAGTTATTGAAGACCCCACCACAGGAGGCGCAAGCCCCCATCGCGATGACCCACTTAGGCTCAGGCATCTGATCGTAGATCTGGCGCAGCACAGGGGCCATCTTGATCGAGCAGCGGCCCGCTACGATCATCAGATCGGCCTGACGCGGTGAGGCGCGATAGACCTCCGCCCCGAAGCGCGCAATGTCAAAGCGGTCGGCACTGGTGGCCATCATCTCAATGGCACAGCAGGCCAGCCCAAAGAGCGCCGGCCAGAGCGATGAGCTTCGCCCCCACTCGATGAGCTTGCTCACCTGCGTCGTCAGAATGCCAAATTCGCCAGTGCGCATCGGCAACTGACGCGGACGACGCGGCGTCTGCGTATTGGAAAAGGTCTGTACCGGTTCCCAGGGATTGGTTATTCCCATGTGAATGCCCCTTTTCGCCAGACGTAAATGTAGCCGATCATCAGGATCACGAAGAAGATGAGCAGCTCGATCAGACCCAGCGTCTTCAGCTGATCCTTTAAGAGCACGGCCAGGGGATATAATGAGACAATTTCAATATCAAAGGCAATAAAAAGCATGCCCGTCAGGAGATATTTGACAGGAAAGCGCCGCTTCGGCGCCTGAATCTCCTGGATGCCACATTCATAGGGCGCCAGCTTCTCAGGCGTCGGCTTCTTCGGCCCAAGAACCGCCGTCGCCGCCATCACCAGCAGGCCAAAGAGAAGCGCCAGCGCCACCATGAGAAAAATGGGGAGAGGATCACCCATCGTGGATATCCTTTATTTCCGATAAATACTCTGCGCGTTCTTCAGGGTACCGGCGCTGGTACCTGGTGTCATTTATACACTACTTCAGTTTGTATGGTAGCACAGCATGTCCAGGCTGTCAAACACTTGGGCCTGTGCTAGCCGGCCCGCCGCAGCGCCGTCGTTCCTGCTGCCGCTTCCTTTCACTGCTATGATGCCAGATGCAATAATAGGTGAATGGAAAGATTTATGATACTGGTGATCAAGAAGCAATAGGATGTGTTCGGCAAGAAGGGAGGTCAGCAAGGAGAGTGTCAGACGTCAAGACCGCAGGGGGAGAGCGCAACTCTGCGCCGACCCTGCGGTCTTGGCTCTGGATACAGGAGGGACGTGTGTTAGTTGTTTGTCTGCCTTACTTTTCGATGGGAACGCCCACCAGGCTCCCCCACTCGGTCCAGGAGCCGTCGTAGTTGCGTACGTTGGGATAGCCCAGGAGGTAGCGCAGGGCGAACCAGGTGTGGCTGCTACGCTCGCCAATGCGGCAGTAGGCAATGATTTCTTTGTCGCCTGTGATGCCCTGGCTCTCGTAGATGGCGCGCAATTCATCTGCCGACTTGAAGGTCCCGTCTTCGCGGACAGCGCTAGCCCAGGGAATGTTCTTGGCTCCCGGAATGTGTCCTCCTCGCTGAGCCCCTTCCTGCGGCAGGTTAGGCGGCGCCAGGAGTTCACCTTTGTACTCACCCGGCGAGCGCACGTCAACAAGCGCTACCTGGCTGTCTCCCAGTTTGCTGAGGACATCATCACGGAAGGCTCGGACTTCGCGATGCGGTTCCTCCGCATGATATTCAGTGCGCGGGTAGCTCGGCACTTCTGTGGTGAGGGGCCGCTGCTCCGCTACCCACTTGGCTCGCCCACCGTCCAGCAGACGCACATCTTTATGGCCATAGTATTTGAGCAGCCAGAAAGCCCAGGCAGCAAACCAGTTGTTGTTGTCTCCGTAGAGAATGACAGTCGTGTCATTGCTGACGCCCGAGCGGCTCAGGAGGTCTTCGAGCTGCTCCTTGCTAATGGGCGCGCGAATCACCTGGTCTTGCAGCTCTTTCTGCCAGTTGAAACCTACCGCCCCGGGAATGTGCCCCTGCTCGTAGGCGCTGGTGTCCACGTCTACCTCAATGAGGCGTACGTTGGGATCGTTGAGGTGCGCCTCAACCCAGTCGGCATCTACCAGCACTTCAGGATGGGCATAGCCTTTGTTTTCTGCCATCGATCTCCTCCATGTTGCCTGAAATATTTTTGATTTTGTTGAGCGACATACTCAACAAAGTCCTTTCTCTTATTAGAAACGGTCGACATGGTCAGTTTTATTCCAACCCGCGGGCACATGGTCACTGTTCAGGAGCACAGGGCAAGAAAATAGAGGAGATCCCGGACTGCCGAGAGCGCTACCTGAGACCCGGATCAGAGGCCAAGGGTCGGCAGGGGGAGAGGCGTTAGAACTGGGAGATCGCGGGGCAAAGAGCCGGATCGCTTAGTCATAGGCGCTGATCCGGCTCTTTGCTGGCTGAGTGGAGTCAGCCAGGGTCTGACTTCCGGTCCTCTCTTCAGGCGAGGAGAACCTTGAGCAGGGTTCCTGTGGCAATCGAGCCGTCGGCTTGACTTGGGGCGGAGAGCATAAGGATGCCCTCTTGGGCACCGGCCTGGAAGTCGGTGCTGTAAGTGAGCTTGGTTGAGAAGCTGGTGGGGCCGTTGCCGCTGGCGCCGCGTACTTGTGCCTGACCAATCTGGTTGTAGAGATGATCCAGCACGCGTAGACTGCCAATGACTCCCTCGAAGGCGTTGCCTCGCCCGCTGACGGTTATGGGGCTTTGCAGACGTGCCTGGGCGGTAGGCGCGCTAAGGGAGAGTGTGGGACTGCTGACGTCGGTCACTTCCCAGATGCCCCCGTTGGTGTTGGATTCGAGCCGGCTCATGCTGACGCGAATGGTGCCGCCGCCAGGATGAGGACTCTTGACCTCGACAACGGCATTGACATCGTGCTGCCCCCCACCGCTGATGAGGCGGGCCGGGGCGTTCGGTCCCCAGTTGAAGAAGGCAGAGGAGGCAGCCAGGGCCTGGGCTACTTTGATTGCATCCAGTTTCCAGGGATCATGCCCCTGATTGACTGCCGCCTGGTCGGCTTCGGCTTGATAGCGCGTCAGATCGGGGAAGAAGGCCGGAAAGGCAATTTGGACCAGAGTCTGCTGGGCATCCGACCATTTGAACTCTCGAAAGAGGTCGCGCTGATAATTGGTAGGACTGCGCCCACGGTTGAGGGCCGAATTTTGATCAACTTCGGCGGTGAGCACGGTGTTGTAGCCGCTGATTACGGCATCGCCGTCGTAGAGATTGAGGAGTTGAAAGATTTGCTGTGGGTTGGGACTGGTGATATGGGTGTAGACGTGAACGTCAAGAGCATGGCCCCCTTGATGTGCGACTGTGATAAGGGCCTGCAGTTCCGGTGTCCCCATAAGGTTGGCACATTGGACGCGTACGACACTGGTGACACTGGTTACAGTGTGCACGATGCCACTCCAGTAGGCCGCTGATTGGATTGCTGAGGGACAGGGACGGGGTCCAAGCAGGACAACCGGAGTGGCGGTAGCGGTGGCTCCTCCTGTTCCAACGGTAGCTGTGACACTGGCTCCCGATCTCCCCTGACTTCCTCCTCCAAACGGCGCGCTGCAGGCCGCCAGGCAGAGACAGAGGAGCAGTAGTAAGACGCCGCCGCTCAGAGCCAGACTACGGTAGGAATGAGGCCAGTGTGGGTGCTTGCGATGTCTGAGCCGCGTGGGTCGATGAAAGCTGTTCAGCATGGCTTTCTCCTCGGGTAAGGGACTGCGCTCGTTCCCGCTGCAGCATTAGCATAACATGGCTTGCCAAGGGCTTCTGTGAATTGGCGCATATGATCTATGTGAGCTACTTACTACTCTCCTCCTTGCTCCTCACCCTAAACTAGTACGCCGCCTGGCCCCCCTCTCACCTGGCCTGCAGCCTGTCCCCTGCCTCTATAGCTCCTTAAACCAGCGCCGCTTTATCTCCTCTTGCTCCTTACTGGCTGGTACCTTTCTCCTAATGCCCGGCTACCTGCTCAATTACAGCCAGAATGATGCTCCATAATTCAGTGAGAAGTCCTTTCCGATCGAAGCTCTAGAGCCGGAGAGGTAGACTGAGATCATGCTAATAAACAGGGTTCTCCTGGCTCTTTCCTGCTCTAGTGGCTCCCCCCTCCAAAACGCACTGTAAAAAACCCTCGCTCTGCTTTAGGATTCCCCCGTCGAAATTCTAACTTGTTATTTTCATGTGTCAGTTTGCTATTCACAATGTGAATAGCGTTGTCAAGAGGAAGGATAACAGCTTGTCATGTTTGAACTTTTGTTCAAGAGGTGCAGCACCTGGCCTGTACTCTTTGTTGTAATCTTCATATTTTTATATGCATCTATTATACTTACTACCCTCAAATAAGGAGGGAAGCAGATGAAAGAGACAAAAGAT
>NZ_JADGHT010000534.1 GCF_019683755.1 Thermogemmatispora sp.
TTGCAAGGCCATGAGACTTCGCTCCTCCTTTCGTGACTGCTTGAACGGTAACGCTCCCGCAGGCAAGGACTACGTGAGAAACTCCAGGGCGACATCCAGATTGGGAGCCGAGTGCGTCAGCGCCCCAAGGGAGATGAAGTCGACGCCGGTGGCCGCCACTGCCGCCAGGCGCTCCGGATCTGGGCCGATACCGCCGGAGGCTTCGAGCAGGAGGCCGGGCGTTTCGGCCCGCACAAAGGCGACGGCCTGACGCAACTGCTCGACCTCCATGTTGTCGAGTAAGATGGCGTCGGCTCCGGCCCGTACGGCAGCTCGCACCTCCTCAAGGGTCTCGCACTCAACTTCGATCTTAAGGAGATGTGGCACCTGGCGGCGCACAGCCTCAATGGCAGCGGTCAGGCCGCCGGCAGCCTTGATATGGTTGTCCTTGATAAGAATGCCATCGCTGAGGCCGAAGCGGTGGTTATGGCCTCCGCCCAGGCGCACAGCCTCTTTTTCGAGGGCCCGCAGCCCAGGGGTGGTCTTACGCGTATCGAGAATGCGCACGCCGGTGCCGGCCACGGCTCGAACGCAGCGCGCGGTCAGGGTGGCGATGCCGGAGAGGTGGCCGAGGAAGTTGAGGGCCACGCGCTCGGCACTCAGGAGAGCGCGCGCCGGTCCGCTGAGGACGGCCAGCGTCTGATTGGCGATGACCGCCTCTCCATCGCTGACACGCGCCTCGCTCTGGACACGCTCATCGAGCAGGCGAAAGGTCGCCAGGGCCACGGCCAGGCCAGCTACGACTCCCTCGCGTCGCGCCAGCAGAACGGCCTGGGCCTGGGCCTCGGCAGGCACTGTACACAGGGTGGTGAGATCACGATAGGCTCCATCTTCGATTAGAGCCTGTCTGATCAGGTCAAGCGGGAGTTCAGACATACGGTCTTCCTTTGTGCTGGAGAGCTGGGCGACTCGTCACTTCGACGCTCTCAAGAGTGGGCCGCAGGACGAGACTGACGCCGGAGAGCGACGGATCAGGCTGGGGATAGTCGCTACGCCAGTGGCTGCCGCGACTTTCACGACGCGCCAGAGCAGCCTGCACGACGAGAGCAGCGCTATCGAGCATGTTGGCGGTCTCTAGCCAGCCCCGCCCAACTGGCTCGTGCGGGGCACGCGGACGAGCCGCTTCAACAAAGCGAGCCTGCAACCGCTGAAGCGTTTGCCAGGCGCTGCGCAGCCCGTCCTCGTCACGGCAGAGCGAGACTGAGCGCCACATCAGGTCTCGTAGCTCACGCTGGAGAGCGCGCGCCAGTTCCTCTGGCCCGACCCAGGCTGGAGGCAGCGGCCAGGGACGAGCCTGGTCCTGAGCGGAGAAGAGCGACAGTCTCAGCTCGCGCTGCCGTCGTCCGGAAGCGCCGGAAGCCTGCTCAGGGGCCTCTCCAGGTAGGAGCGCGGCGAGGCGACGCCCAAAGACCAGTCCTTCAAGCAAGGAGTTACTGGCAAGGCGATTGGCCCCGTGCACGCCAGTACAGGCGACTTCGCCGACAGCATAAAGATGAGGAATACTGCTGCGACCTTGCAGGTCGACCTGAATTCCGCCCATGCAGTAGTGGGCTGCCGGCGCGACGGGCAGCAGATCATGGGCCAGATCCAGGCCGTGACGACGGCAAAGGGCGGCAATGGTCGGAAAGCGCGCATACATCCGCTCATCAGGAAGATGGGTCAGGTCGAGGTATTGGCAATCTACCCCCTCGGTCAGCATCTCGCTGAGGATGGCCCGTGCCACCACATCGCGCGGGGCCAGCTCGGCCAGGGGATGGTAGCGCGGCATGAAGCGCTCGCCGGCATGGTTGCGCAGATAGGCCCCTTCGCCACGGACGGCCTCCGAAATGAGGTGAGTGGCGCCGTTGACCTTGAGCACAGTCGGATGGAACTGGACAAACTCAAGGTCGGCTAAAGCGGCCCCAGCACGCCAGGCCAGGGCCAGGCCATCGGCGGTAGCTCCGGCGGGATTGGAGGTGTAAGCCCAAAGACTGCCTGTGCCGCCGCAGGCCAGAACTGTGTGGCGCGCTTCGACGACAAAGGGCTGTCCCTGCCGATCAA
>NZ_JADGHT010000095.1 GCF_019683755.1 Thermogemmatispora sp.
AGTAACCACCCTCACCACGTTGCGCCGATCCGTGTCGAGCAAGTAGTAGTAGTGAGATGACGGAGAACTGCCCAGAGAGACGTGCCACCCTGCCACGTTACCTGACCCCAGGAGTCCCGTTTCTCTACTATCCCCCCACGTGTGCCTCGCGCCCGCGGAACCGTTCTCTGAAGCTTGTTACACCTACATGATAGCGCGCTCGCATGAGAATCGCATGAATGTGGGCGACGGAAAGGTGAATATTCTTTCATTGTTCGAGCATGTAGGGGGAGCGTGAACGATTACAGTTTGTTCATCTTCTCCCAGTCGCGATGGAAGCGCTGAATGGCCTCCTCGCTGAGAGGATCGCTGATCAGATCGAGCAGCACCTGGGGGGGAGCGGTCAAATCATGGGCGCCGGCCAGCAGAGCGCGGGCGGCCTCCTCGGGCGTCTTAAGGCTTGCCACCAGCACGCGTGTGGTAGACGGCTCTTGTGAGCGGCAGAGCGAGGCCATCTGAGCAATGCGCGTCGGGGCATCGATCCCGGAGCGCTCCAAGCGATTGTAATAAGGGATAACAAAATCGGCGCGCACCTGGAGAGCGCAATAGGTCTGTGGCACTGTTGTGACGGCGGTGAAAGCCAGCGCATAGCCCTGGCTACTCAGGCGGCGTGCCACGCGCATTCCCACCTGATTCATTGGTATCTTCGGAATGACGCGCTCGGGGGCCATTTCGATGTAGCTGAGGGCCTCGCGATACATCTCCTCCTCATCGCTGGCGCCTGGCTGCATGAAGACATGGCCGCTGAGTGTCGCTAGCAGCGCCTCCAGCACCTGATGGGGCGAGAGCCGTTGACCGCGCTCGCGGGCGGCCAACAACAGCGTTGGATTAGTGGTTGCGCCGGCCAAAGGTACCGTGCGGGCCACATTCGTGATATCATCTATAAAAGCAGTATCAACGTAGAGGGCCATGCGTATGCTCCATCCTCAACTCTTAGCTGACAACGTTCCATTGCATGCTGAGCAGCGCTTACTGATCTTAAATTCGGCGGCAGATCCTTTTGTCCAGGTAGCCGCGCGTCAGCTCAGCCGTGGGCGAATCATTCTGGCGGAAGACAACGTCAGCGCTCTTGAGCAAGCGTACGCTGTCCCTGCCCGCAGTCAGTTACAACACATTCCCTTCCATGAGTATACGCGAGAAACTTCGCCGAATACCATAGATGTAGCGGTCATGAATCTGCTCTATCAGCCCTCCAAAGCCTGGATCTACTACGGGCTGGAGGCAGCGCGCTACGCTCTCAGGCCTGGCGGGCGTCTCTATGTAACGGGGGCTAAGGACCGTGGCATCCTCTCAATTGCGCGGCGGATGCGCGAGTACTTTGGCAATCTAGAGACCGTTGAGATCAGCAAGGGCTGGCGCGTTGTGGCTGCTGAGAAGACCGCTGAGACGCCTTCGCCTGTGGAGCCGCCGGTCTGGCCCCAGCGCGAGGTCTTTGCCGGCGGTGAGTTGGACGAAGGAACGCGCCTCTTGCTCGAGGTGCTGGAGGTCTACGTGACCGATGTGGCGCTCGACCTAGGCTGTGGAGCTGGCTACATTGGCATGCATATTGCCGAACGAGCGCGCAAGGGCAGTGTCACGCTCGTCGATGCCAGTCTGGCGGCCGTGGCCCTGGCGCAGCAGCAGCTCCAAGAGAAAGGTCTGACCAACGCTCAGGCTCTGCCCAGTGATGCCACCAGTGCGGTAAGTGGGCAGCGCTTCAGCCTGATTGCAACCAATCCGCCTTTCCATGTCTGGGGAGTAAATACGAAGGCTATTGGCGAGCGCTTTATTCGCGAGGGTGCCCGTCTTCTGAACCATCGGCGCGGGCGCTTCTATCTGGTAGCCAATCGCTTCTTGAAGTATGAGCCAGTCTTAGAGGAGTGTTTTGAGGAGGTGCAGGAGGTCGGAGGCAACAGTCGCTACAAGGTACTACGTGCTACCTCACCAGTGCGTCCCGGGCGCCGGGCCGAACGCGAGCGCGCGCAAGAACTGACCCAGCTCTCTAAAGGATGGCGCTAAGTATGACTCGCATAGCCTACCTCAATGGCAAGCTGTATACAATGGATGCCGTCCGGCCCCAGGCCCAAGCGATGGCCATCGAGCGCGAGAGCGGGCGCCTGGTGGCGGTCGGAGACAATACCGAGGTCCGTCAAGCGGCGGGAGCGCAGGCCGAGCTGGTCGATCTACGCGGCAAGACCGTGCTGCCCGGCTTTATCGACGCCCATATCCACCTGCTGGCCACAGCTTACCGCGCCCATGACATCGATGCTGCGGTCTGTAACAATCCCGAGGAGGTCGCTCAATTGGTGCGCGAGCGCGCGGCTCGCACGCCTGTCGGCGAGTGGATCGTGGGGAGCCACTGGGACCGCCATCGCTGGCCCGGGCGTGCTTTCCCCACTAGAGAGGTGCTAGATGCGGCTGCTCCCGCTCACCCGGTGGCCCTCTGGAGCAAAGACGGACATCTGCTTTGGGTGAATTCGCAAGCCCTGGCGCGAGCGGGTATCACGGCTGAGACACCCGATCCGCCAGGGGGCGTTATTCTACGCGATGGTAGTGGGCAGCCAACTGGTATCTTGCAAGAAGGGGCGGCAATGGAGCTGGTCGCGCGGCTCATCGCTCCGCCCTCTCCTGCGCTGGCGCGTCAACTGCTAGAGGAAACCTTCGCAGCGCTCCTGCGCTCTGGCATTACAGCCATCCATGATATTGAAGACCGCTCGGTCTACGAGCTGTTGGCCTCCCTGCGCACTGCAGGCAGCCTACCGCTGCGCGTGCGTATGATCCTCCAGCGCCATCCCTTGCCTGAGCTGCGTGCTGGTCTGCTCAGAGCAGACGAAGAAGACCCCCTATTGCGGATCGGCGGTATCAAAATCTTTGCCGATGGTACCCTGGGCTCGCAGACCGCCGCTATGCTTGAAAGCTACGAGGGCAGTCCTGAGAACTACGGTATTCTGGCCACTCCCGCAGAAGAGATGCGCGCTCTGATTCGTGAGGCCAGCGAACTGGATCTAATCATTGCTATCCATGCGATTGGCGATCGGGCGGCGCGTGTGGCGCTCGATGCCATCGAGCTGGCCGATCGCCACTTGGCCGAGCGGGGCCAGCGCGCTCGCCGGCGACTGCGCTATCGCCTGGAGCACGTCCAGCTCATCAGTGCCGCCGACCTGGAGCGGATGCGTCGCCTGGGGGTGATTGCCTCGGTGCAGCCCTACCATGCCGTGGCCGATCGCGACATCGCCGAACGCTATTGGGGGGAGCGTCACCGGCAGGCCTACGCTTATCGTACCATCTATGAACTGGGCATTCCGCTGGCGCTCGGTTCCGATGCTCCCGTCGAGCTATTTGAGCCGCTACGCATCATCTACGCCGCCGTGAAACGCACCGACTTGGAGAGCGGGCGCCCCTCCTGGCTGCCGGAGCAAGCCCTGCCGCTGAGCGCTGCCCTTTACGGCTACACGCTTGGAGCGGCCTATGCCGGAGCCGAGGAGACTGACAAAGGCTCGCTCAGCGTTGGCAAGTTTGGCGATGCCGTGGTGCTGCCCGAAGATCCTTTTCAGATCCCCCCCGAACGCCTTGTCAGCAACGGCATTCAGGCCACGATTGTTGGTGGCCTACCGGTCTATGGAGAGGTCTAAGCCCAACTAAGGAGATGTAACGGGAGGGTCTGGCTGATTCCAGGACTGAGCCGATGGGGCCAGAAACAGGCATTGCTCCAAAATGCACCCGTCTCGGCCTTGCCCAGGTAGTCAGTCAGTCAGTCAGCATCGAGAAAAGGCAGACCCTGCTGACGATAGTAGCGCTCCAGGGCCTCAATCCACTCCAACTGCGCTGGCGTCTGCGGCACAAAACAGCCGCGGGCTGATGAGAGCAGGCCCACAGCCAGCGGCACTGAATAACCAGCGCGCACCAGCAGCGCGGCGGCGATCATCGCTGAGCGTCCGATACCAAGGCGGCAATGAATCGCAATGTGCTGACCGGCGCTCAACAGTTGATACAATTCGCTGAGTAGATCTTGAATCGCGCCATCCAGCGGTGGCCCCTGCAGATCGGCGATTGGAAAATGGAAATAGCGCAATCCCTGCTCCTGGCAGGTCTGCGCCTCGCGCTGGAGGCCGATCTCTTCGATCTCTTCACATGTCAGTAGCGAGACCAGCACATCAACGCCGGCCCTGCGCAGCAGCTTAATGGCCGGCTCTAACAGCGCGCCACCCGCCGGGTGGCCCATAATGCTCAGACGCTGATCCTTCAACACATCAACGGTGTACAGTCCTCTCACCACAGCCATCTTGCTCCGTTTGACCCCCTGCCAGATGCTAGGCTAGCTAGATCCGATATAGGATAGGCACGGGCCAGCTCGGCGGCCCTGCCTCTGAGAGAGATCCCAGCGCCCCATCGGCTCTGGGGCAAGCTGGCAAAGCGCTCGTCCTTCTCTCCCAGCGCGGCATATACTTGGAGTATACCAGAGAGGTATAATAGTCTCAACTGATCAACTCTTTGAGGAGTATAGAGGCATGGCTACTGCTGCTCGGCGTGTAGCGAGCTTTGGAACCACTATTTTTACAGAGATCAACGTCCTGGCACAGCAGCATAACGCCCTCAATTTGGGGCAAGGCCGGCCTGATTTCGATACCCCACCGGACATCATTGCCCAGCTTGTAGCAGCTTTGCAGGCCGGTCACTACAATCAGTATGCCCCAGGGCCGGGAACGGCCTCACTGCGGCGCGCGGTAGCGGCCCATGCGGAGCGCTTCTATGGCCTGGAGATCGATGCTGAGCGCGGTGTCATTGTGACGGCGGGAGCTACCGAGGGCATCTTTGCCGCCGTCTTGGGCCTGGTTGATCCCGGCGATGAGGTCATTGTAATCGAACCATTCTACGACTCCTATGTCCCCAATATTCTCATGGCCGGGGCGATACCCGTCTACGTGCCCCTACATCCTCCTCAGTGGACCTTCGATCCCGCTGAGCTGCGCGCTGCCTTCACGCGCAAGACGCGCGCGCTTATCCTCAATACCCCGCACAATCCTTGTGGGCGGGTCTTCTCACGCGAAGAGCTGACGTGCATCGCTGAGCTATGCGTCGAACACGATGTCATCGTCATTGCTGATGAGGTCTATGAACACCTCGTCTTTGACGAGGCGCGTCACATTCCCATTGCCACCCTGCCTGGCATGTTTGAACGCACTGTAACGGTCAGTAGCTCTGGTAAAGCCTTCAGTGCCACCGGCTGGAAGATCGGCTGGGTCTACGGGCATCCAGACCTCGTCGACGGCGTTGCCCGGGCTCATCAGTTCATCACCTTCGCTGTGCATCACCCCACGCAAGAGGCCATTGCCTACGCCTTGAATCTTCCTGATAGCTACTATCGCGGCCTCAAGGATCTGTACGAGCACAAGCGCCAGCTCCTTCTACAGGCGCTGGATGCCGCCGGTTTGCCGTATCGCGTGCCCGAAGGCACCTACTTTGTCCTAGCCGACTTCTCACCGGTCTTCGACGGCACACCGCTTGAGTTCGCTCGCTATCTCATCAGTGAGATCGGAGTTGCCGGTATTCCGCCAGAGACCTTCTATTGCCCCGAGCATGCCCATATCGGCAGCAGATATCTGCGCTTCTCCTTCTGCAAGAATGATGAGACTCTGCTGCAGGCCGGCGAACGTCTGGCAAAGCTGGCTGTGAGACGGCGCTAAGGTAGAAAGAAGCAGTGGAGAAGGTTAGAAGGGAACCAGGTCAAGCGCAAAGACTGTGCCACGCCGGGTGAGCGCAGGAGCAGGCGGAGCAACCTTCAGGGAGAGGTGGAGGGCGCGGCCCGTCGCGGAGAGCGAGAGCGGCGCGGGCGACGGTAGCTGCTGGATTCGCGTATAATCAGCTCGGGTTGATAAGTAAGCTGGCGATGCTCATGGGTCGTGGGATGATCGGCCTCATCCAGGAGCAGCTCAGCAGCGCTGCGGCCAAGCTGATACTTTGGCTGGCGCACGGAAGTCAGGGGAGTCGAGAGCATGCCAGCGAAGTCAACGTCATCGTAGCCGACAAGCGCAAAGTCGCGCGGGATGGCAAAGCCGCGCCGGGTGAGACCGCGCATCACTCCCAGGGCCAGCAGATCATTGGCGCAGAAAATAGCCGTGGGGCGCTCAGCCTCGCTCACACTCAGAATCTGCTCGACGGCGCGCTCTCCCTCACGCGCGTTCAAGAAAGGCATAGTAATCTCTAATACTACTTGAGTTGGGTCAGCACCTGCAGCGCGAACCGCCCGCTGCACTCCTTCCAGACGGTCAGCGCATTGTCGAATCGTGTGTGGCCCATTCACAAAGGCAATGCGTTCATGACCCTGAGCGAGCAAATGCTCGACCGCCAGCTCACCGCCGTGGACATCATCGACGGCCACCGAGCACAGATCAGGCTGCCGGCTGGGACGATCAAGCAAGACCACCGAGATGCCGCGCCTGCGTAGGCGATAGAGATGAGCATGATCATCAAGGACGGGCGTGATCAGAATCCCATGCGCGCGCTGCTCTTCCAGCACCCGCAAGTAATGGGCCTCGCGCTCGGGCGAATCATCTGAATTGCAGAGAATGACCACGTAGCCAGCCTCGCTGGCGGCGTCCTCGACGCCGCGCGCGACCTCGGTAAAGAACGGATTCGCCACATCCAGCACCACTAGCCCAATGTAGAGGCTGCGCCCTGCACGGAGCTGGCGCGCCGAACCGTTGCGCACAAAGCCCAGCTCGTCAATGATGCGCTGCACGCGTTGCCGTGTCTCTTCTGCTACCAGCTCAGGATGATTCAAGACATTAGAGACAGTTCCAAGCGAGACGCCGGCTCGCTCGGCTACCTCACGAATACTTGGCATGCACGCACTCCATAGACAGAAGCGAGATCCATCAGGGATAGTGATGGCAAGAGAAGCCCCAGAGCGCTGCAGGGAACTGGCTGGAACACCAGAGTAGTGGCACACTAAGCGGATTCCTCGTCCCGCAACGCTGGGAAGGAGTCTTGTCGCTGGTCACTACGAAGCCAGTCGGCTGCTATCAGGCAAGAGGGCCTCAGCTCCTCGCTGAGTGACGCCCAGACGAGGAGCGGCCGCTGCCTTTGCCTCTGCTGACAGCCTGACTCACTCTCCTAATCGTTGACTGCATCACAAGATAGTATGCCACAATTGTCGGCCCTCTGGCTATTTGCCTGCCTCCTATCCTGCCCTTCTGTCCTGCCTACCGTCTCGCTGCTCTCTCGCCCAAAAGGGTGCACTTCCCCTTGACAATCGTGCAAGCCTCGATTATACTCTCAGCATTGAAACGTTTCAATTAGCAGCCGGCCCATATACCCCGGCCAGCCTGACCAGCGATCGGACTGACGGGCTGGCCAAGCGCTGATCAAGGGAGCGATCGGCGTCTAGAGCCTGGAACTGATCGTCAGCGAAGGACACTCAGTAGGGGGAACTATGGAAATTGCCGCGCCGCAGGCGGCGGTGCCTGTGATCGAGCTGGTCGGCGTTAGCAAGAGCTTTGGCGCCATTCAGGCCCTCAAAGAGGTCGACCTGAGCCTGTATGCGGGAGAGGTCCACGCTTTGGTAGGTGAAAATGGCGCAGGCAAAAGCACGCTGGTGAAGATCCTGGCAGGTGTGCACCGCCCCGATCGTGGTCTCCTCAAAATCAACGGTGAGGCGGTCGAGCTGCGCAGCCCCGCGCAGGCCCAGGCCGCTGGCATCGCTGTCATCCATCAAGAACCGACCCTTTTCCCCGACCTCGATGTAGCCGAGAATGTCTTTATGGGCCACCAGCCGCGCGATCGCCTAGGGCGCATTGACTGGCGCCGCATGTATCGCGAAGTAGATCAACTGCTGCAGTCCCTAGGCGTAGAGCTAAACGTCTATCTGCCGGTGCGTGGCCTCTCAGTGGCTGATCGGCAATTGGTCGAGATTGCGCGGGCCTTATCGCAGGATGCGCGCGTTTTGATCATGGATGAGCCGACGGCCTCACTCTCACCGCGCGAAGTAGACGATCTCTTTGGCATCGTTGAGCAGCTCCGGGCGCGTCAGGTGGCGATCCTCTTTGTCAGTCATCGCCTGGAAGAGGTCTTTCGTCTGGCCAGCCGCGTGACGGTCCTCCGCGATGGCCAGCGCGTCATCACAGCTCCGGCTCAGGTGCTCACTCCGGAGGAGACTATCCGCCACATGGTAGGGCGCGAGCTAGCGGCGCTCTTCCCCAAGGAGGAGGCGGCGATCGGCGATGTGGTGCTGGAGGTGCGCCATCTGACCCGTGCGGGGGTCTTCCGCGATGTAAGCTTCCAGCTCCGGCGCGGCGAGATTCTCGGCCTGGCTGGTTTGGTTGGAGCAGGTCGCACCGAGGTGGCGCGCGTACTCTTCGGTATCGACCAGGCTGAGAGCGGCGAGATTCTGATCGACGGGCGCGTGGTCGCCATTCGCTCGCCTCGTGATGCCATGCGCTATGGCATCGCCTATGTTCCCGAAGATCGCCATCAGCAGGGTCTCATCCTCGATTTCTCCATCGCGAAGAACATCACTCTCTCCATCTTGCAGCGCATCGCCCGCTTTTCGCTGGTAAGGTCGCGGCAAGAGCTGAAGATCGCTGCTGACTACGCTGAACGCCTGCGCGTGCGCGGTGGGCGCCTGACTCAGCCGGTACGCGCCCTTTCGGGTGGCAATCAGCAAAAGGTTGTCTTAGGCAAATGGCTGGCGACCGAGCCGCGTATTCTCATCCTTGACGAGCCGACACGCGGCATTGACATCGGGGCCAAAGCAGAGGTGCACCGTATCATCTCCGAGCTAGCCGCGCGTGGCCTGGCCATCCTGCTGATCTCTAGTGAGCTACCCGAGATCCTTGCCATGTCGGATCGAGTGCTTGTCATGCATGAGGGCCGTGTCAGCGGGTTGTTCAGCCGTGCTGAGGCCGATCAAGAAAAAGTGATGCTGGCCGCCACTGGACAGAACAGCCGAGAGAGCAGGTGAGCGAGGTGAGCAGATGAGTACAACAACGACCCGTGTTGAAGAGACGCGCTGGCGCACGCGCCTTGGCGGCAAGCGCTTCGTGGCGCTAGTTAGCCGTGTGCGGGAGCTGGGCCTGATCGTCGTCCTGCTCTTGATCATCGCCCTGGTGAGCCTCCAAACGCCACGCTTCCTGACGCCGGGCAATTTTGAGCAGATCCTGCTCTCGATCGCTATCCTGGCCATTGTTGCCGTTGGTGAGACAATGGTGATCCTAACGCGCAACGTGGATCTCTCCGTCGGCTCAATGGTGGGCATGACGGCCTTTGTCTGCGCCGATGTGCTCAAGAACCATCCCCAGACACCTGTGATGCTGATCATCGTGCTCGGCTGTGCACTGGGGGCTATGCTGGGAGCGGTCAATGGTTTGATTGTGGCCCTGGGACGCGTGCCGGCGATCGTGGCAACTCTGGGCACTCTCTATCTGTATCGCGGCCTGGACTCCTATATCGCTGGCGGAACTCAGGTGAGCGCCTATGATGTGCCAGATAGCTTTCTTGCCCTGGCGACAACGCATGTGCTCGGTATCCCGGCCCTGATTCTCTTCGCTGCGGCTATCGCGCTGATCTTCGCCTATCTATTGCGGACCACCCGCGCCGGGCGCGAGCTGTATGCCCTGGGCAGCAACCCCGATGCTGCCCGCCTGGCGGGCTTGCACCGTGAGCGCTTGATCTTGCTGACCTTTCTGCTGTCCGGCCTCTTGAGCGGCTTCGCCGGCGTCCTCTGGGGCGCGCGCTTCGCTACTGTCGACTCTGGAGCAGCGACAGGGTTGGAGTTGCAAGTCGTTGCTGCCGTGGTGGTCGGCGGGGTGAATATCTTTGGCGGCTCCGGGACCATCTTGGGGGCGATGCTCGGTGCAATCGTGCTCGGAACCATTGATAACGCTTTGACGTTGCTGAAGTTGTCGCAGTTCTGGCTGCAGGCTATCGATGGCGCCGCTATTCTGGCCGCGGTGACGTTGGATGCCCTGATTACGCGCTGGCTCCAGCGCCGCCTAGTCAGTGGGAGGCAACGATGAGTGATTCGTCCGAAGTCAAGCCGCCTGCGCTCGACCTTGAGGCTTCTGCCACTGCTGCCTCTCCTTCGGCCCCTGCTGTGGAGCTAAGGAGGACCAGAGTCACGGCCTCTGAGCGCGCTCTTGCTCATCTGCCAGGCTGGCTGCGCTCCTGGGAGGCGTTGCTCCTGGTGCTCTTGCTGCTGTCGCTGGTGCTCGGTAGTACGCTCTCTCCCTATTTTCTGAGCGCTTCGAATTTCTCGCTGCTCATTAGCGACATGATGGAAAAGGCCCTGATGGCCTTAACGATGACGCTGATCGTCATTGCTGGTGAGATTGATCTCTCGGTGGCCTCAGTCCTGGGGCTGGCGAGTGTTGTGCTCGGCTACACCTGGAGTCACGGGCTGGCGCTAGGCCTGGCCATTGCTTTGGTCTTGTTGCTGGGGGCTTTCTGTGGCCTGGTCAATGGCTTGGCCGTCACACGCCTTAGCCTGCCATCGCTGGTGGTGACCCTGGGTACGCTGGCCCTCTTCCGCGGCCTGGCCTACGTGGTCATGGGCGACCAGGCAGTCAGCAATTTCCCGCCGGCCTTCACCAACTTCGGCTTCGGTACGGTGCCTGGCACGCTCATCCCCTGGCCGTTTGTGCTCTTTATCGTGCTGGCTCTACTCTTCTCCTTACTCTTGCATCGCAGTACGCTGGGCCGGCAGATCTATGCCATCGGCAGCAATAAGGAGGCGGCTCGTTTTGCCGGCATCCGCGTTGACAATATCAAGTTACTGCTCTTTGTCCTCTCGGGCCTCATGGCGGCTCTGGCCGGCGTGGTCTTCACGGCGCGCTTCTCGAATGCGCGTGCTGATAATGCCCTCGGCTTTGAGCTGGACGTGGTGACAATCGTGTTGCTGGGTGGAGTCAACATCTTTGGCGGCAGCGGCAGTTTGCCCGGCGTAGTGCTCTCTCTCCTGATTATTGGCGTCCTGCGCAATGCACTAAGCCTAGCGGATATCAGTGGTGATATCCAGAATATCGCCGTTGGCGCCCTACTCATTCTTTCGGTACTGGGACCTAATGTGGTCCGGCGTCTGCAGGAGGCGGCGTCGCGCAGACACGCGGCTGAAGCTGGGCCTGGCAGGCTGGCCCGCAGCGCGCGGTCTGTGCCGGCAGAGGTAGGAGCGTCCGCTCGTGAGCGCGAGACAAGCCACTAGTCTCGCTCCGGCTCGCTTCTCGCTGGCGGCTGGCTCCCATCTCGGGATAGATGAGCTGGTTTCTCATCACCACTACTACACCAGGACGCTTCCCGTACGGGAGCGTTGGAAAGAGGAGGAACACAGTGAAGACGCTGTTACGCACACTGCTTAGCGCGCTGTCTGTGGCAATGTTGCTAGTGCTGGCTGCCTGCGGCGGCAGCAGCAGTAGCGGGAGTGGCAGCTCAAGCGGCTCCGCTTCCCTGAATATCGCCTTTCTTCCCAAGGCGATCAACAACCCCTATTTCGATACCGCCGCTAATGGGGCTAAGCAGGCGGCTTCAGAGCTAAAGGGACAGTTCAAGCAGGTCGGCCCGACAGAGAATAGCGCGGCGGCGCAGGTGCCTTTCATCAACACGCTGACAGAGCAGCATGTGAGCGCTATTGTCGTCTCGGCCAATGACCCCAACGCCCTGGCGCCGGCTCTCAAGCGTGCCATGCAGCAGGGAATCAAGGTGGTCAGCTATGACTCCGATGTGGCGTCCGATGCTCGCCAGGTCTTTGTGAACCAGGCCAATTCCGAGGATATTGGACGCATCGAGGTCCAGATTCTAGGGAAGCTGATCAACTATAGTGGCGATATCGCCATTCTCTCGGCTGCCAGCACAGCGACCAATCAGAATACCTGGATCGGATACATGAAGGATGAGCTGTCGAAGCCCCAGTACAAGAATATGCATCTGGTCAAGATTGCATACGGTAATGATGATGACCAGAAGAGTTTTCAGGAGACCCTGGGGCTGCTACAGGCTTATCCCAACCTCAAAGGGATCATCTCGCCCACTACCGTGGGTCTGGCTGCCGCTGCCCGCGCCATTGAGTCGGTGGGCAAAGGCGGCAAGGTGATGCTAACCGGTCTGGGAACGCCTAATCTAATGCGCAAGTATGTGAAGGATGGGACATGCCCAGAGTTCGCCCTGTGGAACCCCGCTGATCTGGGCTATCTGGCCTACTATACGGCTGCCGCCCTGGTCGAGGGCAAGATCACAGGCAAGCCGGGCGAGAGCTTCAGCGCTGGCAAGCTTGGTACGAAGACGATCGGTCCCAATAATGTGGTCTTACTTGGCCCGCCGACGGTCTTCAACAAGGACAACATCGATCAATTCAACTTCTAGCTCAGGCGCCAGGAGCGTCGCAGCCTATCTGCGGCTGACCGGAGCCAGCCAGATGCGACGATACCTGACATAGGTCGAATCGACGCTGGCCGGCGGATGGCAGACTCCGATGGGATCGGAGAACCCTCGCCCGCCGCCGTGCCAGCTTCAGGTTCATGACGATCGTGGTCCAGCTTATCCCCTGTTCCTGCTATTCCAATCATTACCACTACATGTGCTATGCATCAAGGAGGACCTCTTGAAGAGAGAACAGGATCAGCCCACTGAGGATGGCGCGCGGCTCACCAGCCAGGGGCTGGCCTCTGAGGAGCGGCGCGCCGTGTTGGAGGCTATTAAGCGCTTTACTATCGAAACGCCCTCCTGGGGATACGGCGACTCAGGCACGCGTTTCAAGGTCTTCCACTGGCCCGGTGCAGCTCGTAACCTGCGCGAGAAATTGGCTGATGCGGCTCTGGTCCATCGTCTGACAGGCGTCTGTCCGCGCGTGGCCATTCATATCCCTTGGGATAAGGAAGATGACTGGGCGGCGGTTAAGTCCTATGCCGCTGAGCTGGGGGTCCGCATCGGAGCCGTCAATCCTAATCTTTTCCAGGATGAGGAGTATCGCTTTGGCAGTCTTTGCCATCCTGATCCAGCGGTGCGCCAGCGCGCTGTAAAGCATGTGCTGGAATGTATCCAAATCGCGCGTGAAGTAGATTCAGACACGATCAGTCTCTGGTTGGCCGACGGCACCAACTACCCTGGTCAGGATGATCTGCGGGCCCGTAAGCGCCGCCTGGAAGAGACGCTTACTGAAATCTACGCCGCCTTAGCTCCCGGTATGCGTCTTTTAATCGAATATAAGTTTTTTGAGCCAGCTTTCTATCACACCGATCTGGCCGATTGGGGCATGGCTTACACGCTGGCGCGTAAGCTGGGACCGCAGGCGCGGGTCCTGGTCGATACCGGTCACCATCCCCAGGGAACCAACCTCGCTCATATTGTGGCCTTCCTCCTCGATGAGGACATGCTGGGTGGCTTCCATTTCAATGATCGGCGCTATGCCGACGATGACCTGATTGTCGGCTCACAGCATCCTTTTGAGCTGTTTCTGGTCTTCAATGAACTGGTAGCTGCTACTACAAGCCAGTCTCAGGCGCCGCGCATCGATTACATGATCGATCAGTCACATAACATTGAACCCAAGATCGAAGCCATGCTTCAGTCGGTGCTCCATATCCAGAGCGCCTACGCTCGCGCCTTACTGGTAGATCGCCGGCGTCTGGCGGAAGCTCAAGCGGCGGGGGATGTGCTCGGTGCTTACCGTGTGCTGCGTGATGCCTTCGAGACCGATGTCCGTCCGCTGCTGGCCCAGGCGCGCGAGGAGATGGGCCTTGATCCTGATCCTATCGCGGCCTTTCGCCGGAGTGGCTACGCCGAGGAGGTAGCCCGCTCGCGTCCGGCCAGCAAAAGCGGCGCAAGTGGCTACCCTGGCGCCTGACCAATACATACGATAGGCAGACTGGTGCCGCTCTGCTGCTCTTAGAGCAACACTTGTCTTGTTGGCTTTTGGAAAGGGGAGACAACGCTATGCCGCGCAATCTCTGGCGCGATGATGAAATTCGCGAGCAGGCAGCCGACGAAGTCGCACTATTGCTCTACCGCTCGCATCTGCTGGGCCGCGATCGGAGCCTGGCCAATTGGGGCGGCGGCAATACCTCGGTCAAGCTGACCCAGCCGGATTTCCGGGGACGGCCCACACGCATCATGTGGGTCAAGGGCAGTGGCTCCGACCTGGCGACCATGACG
>NZ_JADGHT010000096.1 GCF_019683755.1 Thermogemmatispora sp.
TTATATAATCTGCTACAGAAGAATATTTGAATTTTCAACGCAGCAGCAATGGCCGACTTGGCAGTAAAGCATGATGGAGCATCGCTACGGACGGCACGGCCCACGAGCCTGGCTACGTCGATGGCAACGTCGCTACTGGCGCCCCCCGCCTCCAGCCAGGGAGACGCAGCTCTCCTCTTTAGCTGCAACCCTGGAGCAGCAGCTCCTGACCAAGGTACATGTCTGGCAACTGACAGAAAGGATCATCGTCATCATGATCGGCAACGATCCTTATCCTGAGCCTGATAAGCCTACTCTTTTCCAGATGCCTGAGCTGCATTCGCTTCCAGCCAGGGGTAATGATAACATTCCCCCAGCGCTGAGAACCCAGCTCAACCTCAAACTCTCCGATTTTGTTGATGAGCTTGAAGCGATAGGCCGTTCAGGCAATCTCATCGCAATTCACCAGGAAAGGCTTAGCAGATTACTGCGGCAATTGATTAAAAACCAACTCAACACGCTCAACCTAACCATTCCTAATCGAAAAGACGTCGATGAGATTGTTCAGTCGGGCCAGGCCTACGCATCTAAAGAGCTGGAGCAGGCACTCGCAGAGAAAGCTCTCAACTACCGCATACTGGCTACAGAGGCCGATCAACAACTAGCCGCCAAAGCGAGAGCGGATCGCCAGTTCTATGGATCTCTCTCAGCCTCTGAGAGGCGCGATCTGGCCGTTTTGGCTGCACTCGAAGTGCGGGGCCTGCTCGATATCTCTGAGATCAGCGACGAGCAGCTCCAGCAATTGCATGCAGACGCTGATTGGTACGAGCAGGTCTTTCACAAGGGGAAGGAGATCATCGAGTGGCCATCTGAGGAATCCTTTCGCCGCCAACAGAGCAACAGCGGGGACTGAGATCGTTCGGGGAATCAGCCGCCAGCTTGGGCGCCTTTCAGGTGCGTTGCCTGGTCTCGTGGGGGGGAAACAGCAGCGCCTCATGCTCGCACTGCTGATGCTGGTGATTCTGCTTTTGCTCGTTCTGATAGCTCTGATCTGCTATGTGATCTTGCGTTAGGGCCTTGTGGGCAGGGGTGAGCACACTGGCCCTGATCTCAGCCAGCGTGCTCACTCCCTGGCAGTGCGCAGCTTCTATCGCTGCAAGCCTGATCCTGGTCCTCGGTGGTCCCCATCCCAGGAACGGCCACCGGCTGTGGCTCCTGGCGAGTGCTCTCGCGCCAGGCTCGCTCTAGTACCTCGCGCAGGAGCGCCACCGGCTGAGCGCCAGAAACCGCATAGCGGCCAGCGAAGAGGAAGAAGGGCACTCCCCGGATTCCCAGCTCCTGGGCGCGCTGTTCATCGGCCCGCACCGCTTCAGCGTAAGCCGAGCCGTGCAGCACAAGCTCCACCTCGTGCGCTGGTAAGCCCACCTCGCTGGCCAGCCGCTGGAGCGTCTCCGCTTCGCTCAAGGCCGCCCCTTCGCTGAAGTAAGCCCTAAAGAGACACTCAGCCAGCTCCTGCGCGCGCCTATGGGCAGCAGCTAGATGGAGCAAGCGATGGGCGTCAAACGTATTGCTATAGCGCGCCTGCTCTAGACGGAAGGTCAGACCCTCTTGAGCGGCCAGAGCACTGACACGCGCATTCATGGCTTCAGCCTCGGCCAGCGAGACCCCATATTTGCGCGCCAGTATAGCGCTGAGGCTTTCGCGCGCCTCGCGTGGGGCCGCCGGGTCAAGCTGGAAACTGCGCCAGATCAGCCGGAGATGATCGCGCCCGGCAAAGTCCGCCAGGGCCTTCTCCAGGCGCCGCTTGCCGATATAGCACCAGGGACAGACAACGTCTGACCAGATCTCGATCTCCATCTTGCCTTTGCCTCGCTTCTCGAGGATTGAGAGCCCTCAGGGGCAGAGGCAACCAACGACCACTGAGGGCTGTGAGTGTACGTCTCTGTCAGACAGGCTTTTCAGGCGTCCTGTGAGACAGCCTGTGGCCTGCGGCTGATCACAATCCCGATCGCCACAACAATGAAGGCCGCCAACGCCAGCCCGATAAAGAGCGCTGTCTCCCGCTGGCCGATGCCTAGCAGGGCGTCCAGCGCATAGTCGCCCGGCCCCGTGAGGCCGATGACGATGCTGACCAGGAGCAGAAGTAAGCTATATTCATAGCCACCGCGCTGCATCCAGAAGCCATTGCGCCAGTGGCTTTTGAAGGTTGCCATTGCCATTGCGCCTGCCATCCCTGCCGCGCCCACGGCAGTGAGGAAGCCAAGAGCTACCGCCAGACCACCTCCGACTTCTCCTAGAATGGCAAGCGTCACCCAGAGCCAGGCCGGCTGCAGTCCCTGACGCGCAAAATTCTCGCGTGTGCGCTCCAGTCCTGCCCCGCCAAACCAGCCAAAGAGCTTCTGTAACCCATGCCCGGCCAATGTTAAGCCGGCCCCCAGACGCAGGATCAGCAGTCCAAGGCTCAGGGTCATCGACACGTGTGTTGCTCTCCTTTCTCTTTATCGCTAGACGCCCGGCAGAGAAGGAGGCCTTTCAGCCCTTTTTCTCGCCGGCGCCGCTGCTGTCTTTCCTTTTCTTACGAAAGTAAGCGTATCATAGAAAGTTGCTAACGTCAAGGATGTTGCTTCTCTATTTATAGTATGGTATACTAGGGCTATGAAGAGAGCTGAGCGAGAAGCACCGGCGGCGAAGCCGGAAGCCTGCAACGCGATGACGCCGATGGGGCGCGCCGTTCGCCTGGTCGGCGATGCCGCAACGCTCCTGATTATGATTAGCTTACAGCGCGGCCCAAGGCGCTTCAGCGAGCTGTTGGAGCAGCTTGGCCCAATGAGTTCGCGCACGCTTACCCAGCGCCTGCGCCTGTTGGAGGGGCTGGGTTTTGTCGAGCGCCGCGTTTTTCCTGAGATTCCACCGCGCGTCGAGTATGAGCTTACGGCCAGAGGACGGGAGTTCGGTCAGGTCATCGCGGCTATCGAGGATTTCGCGCGCAAGCACCTGGCTAGTCCGCAGCCATCCACCCTCTGCAACGCCCAACCCCTCGCCTTAGAGGCTACTCCCTCCTCCGTCGCTGACACAGCCTGCCTTACTCAGCCTGGCATGACGCAAGAGAAGTTGGAGCGCTGAAGGCCTCCTCGTCTGCCTGGACCAGGCTAGCGCCAGCCAACCTAGCTGCGGCTGTCAAGCGCTAACGCCAGCAGCCTCCCTGCGAGTGGTCAGCCTCTGATCTCTGTTGGCGCTGGTTTAGATAGCCGCTTCTTTACTCGTGAGCCTGCTTCTGGTTCAGGGGACAACATCCTCTACTGCCCCAATGGCAACGGCTAGCACTGAAGGAAGCGGGCCCGGCTTGCTGGTTCGCTTATTGGCAGATTACGAGGTTCCTGCCACTCGCAGCCGTCGAGGGGAGGAAATAGATCGTGCGGCGGTGGTGTTCCACAGAGTGAAAGGTCGAGAAGCATGAGGAGTACGAGGCAGGTGAATTGGCCGACAGGCCCCATGCAGGCGGGTCATTGGCGGAGTCATCCTTCCCCCTGCATTTCGCTTTAACCTGCAGGCTCCTCGTGCGTATCTCTCTGCGGAGGAGAGAGAAAAGGCTGGCAGGTGGATCAAGTAGCCGCTCACCCGAGAGAGGGTAAGAGCTTTGACTGCCTGACTGCCTCCAGGTCCACCTGCTGGCCTTCCATCCGCGCGGCCTGGGTAAGCGAGGCACGAGCGGATCGCCTTCTACCAGCGAGGTGGCTGCCGCTCGTACTCGGAGAGATCAGAAAATAAGCAATAACAAGGCAAGAGAAGCTTATACAACGAGGAGTGTGACCTATATGCATCATCATCACCATCACGGTTGGGGCTGGGGTGGCCCCGTTTTCTTCCCGTTTGGTTTTGGCCTGGGTGGTGGCCTGCTAGGGGACTTGCTCGCGGGCGGTCTTGGCTATATGCTGGGCCGCTGGCAGGGGACACGCAACCAGCCGTACCAGAGCTACCCGCCATACTATCAGCAGGGCTATGGCTATCCGCCCTATCAGGGGCCCGCTCAGAATCCCAGCGCTGGGACCGATGCGCGTCTGGCTCAGCTCCAGTTACTGGAGCGGCTTCGGGCTTCGGGCGTCCTGACAGAGGCCGAGTTTGAGGCCGAGAAACAGCGCATTCTGAGCGGCTACTGATCATGCTCGCCACCAGCGGCAGGAGCCGGTGGAGACGGTTTTGTCCTGTACCGAGAGGAGCAAGCTGAATTGGGGAGAGAGCTGGCCAGGTAGTCAACTCTCTCCCCAATTTTGCAGGTCGGGTGAGCCTGTGCTCCGCGCGGTGTTGGGATCTGGCGCAGCCTACCACTCTGTCTGTTCGCAGCAGGCAAGGAGGCCAGCGCGCCTCTTTCCTTTTGTATCCTCGCTGGAGGACGCTGGCTGTGGCTGCTACCCCGTCTGCGCTGTTGCGGTTGCTTGTCGCCGGATCAGCGTCCCGGCGCCCTCCAGACCAGTACCATGCCATCCCTCGCTGCCGAGGCAAGGCAGCGGCCATTCGGCGACCAGGCCACCGCCTGGACTAGACTGCGATGACCACCGTAGCTAAGGACCAGGCGGCGGCGCGCTACGTCCCACACCTGCACTTCCGTATCGTGGCCCAGCATCGCCAGATAGCGGCTATCTGGGGACCAGGCCAGGCTGCGGGGAAAGATCAGGGTTGAGGCCGGCCCCATGCCAATCCCAAAGTTGCCGGCCAGGGAGAGCACTTTACGCGCAGTGCTGACCTCGCGCACGATGATCTGTACTGGTCGGAGCTGATCTTGATAGGCCATCGGATTCTGTTCTACCATGTAGGCCAGGTAGCGGCCATCTGGCGACCAAGCGGCGGCGATCGCCTGAGCCGGCTCGGGGAAGTGGTGCAGGGGTTGACCGGTGGCTGCTTCCCAGAACTGCACGGCGTGCGTGCGCCCCGCCGAGGCGATTATTTTGCCATCCGGCGACCAGGCCACGATGTAGGAGGGCTGTCCTCCAGGTGGAGGATTTCTCGGGTAGGTCACCAGCACCTGACCGCTCACTGCATCTCTGACGGTCACGCTGTAATCGCTAGCCAGAGCTACGCGCTTCCCATCTGGCGACCAGGCAAACATGTAGACGGCGGTGAGCGCCGCGCCCGTTTCAAAGTCATAGAAGGCCAGCATGTTGCCACTGGCCGGTTCCAAGACCTGCAGTGGACCATATCGCCACCCCAGGTAGCTCAGTTGCCCCGTGCCCACAGAGAACCAGCTCAAGGCGTTGATGAATTCAACCGTGTCATCCCAGTAAAGGAGCAGCGTCCGTCGGGTGGCAATATCGCAGATTCTCACCTGCATCTCGGTGCAGTAGGCCAACCGCTGGCTATTTGGCGACCAGACCACATCGGGAACGGGAGTTCCCCCTGGAGTGCGAAAGGTCGCCAGTGTCATCCCGGGAGGTACCACTGTGGGCGTCGGCGCCACGGTCGCCATTGTTCGCTCCTGGCTACTGCCGGTGGGCAGCTCCTGACAACTAATGAGTGTGGCGCTGACCCCCGCCCCTAGCACTGCCAGACCGCCGAGGACACCGCGCCGTGAAAGGTGCACATCATGTGTGTTCATGGAATCATCCCCCCCGTTATCATCAGCTCAGAGGTGCAAGCTATAGCGTCAATGGCTGGGTCTGTTGCAGCCTCCGACTGGCTTATCTCCTTCAAGGCGCCTTCAAGGTGCCTTCCAGACATGCACATCTCCATCGCTGCTGGCCGAAGCCAGCCAGTCTCCTCGAGGGGACCAGGCCACGGCCAGGACAGGCGCACGATGACCCCGATAGGTCAGGGCCAGGCGTTGGCGCGCAATTTCCCAGACCTGCACTGTCGCCCCCTGACCAGCCACGGCCAGCCAGCGGCTGGTTGGTGACCAGGCCAGACTGCGCAGCAGGAGAGGAATCCCAGGCAGCCCCGAGGGCAGAGCAGGATAGACTGCCGGCTGCGAGAGCAGGAGCCGTCCACTGTTCACCTCACGGACGACGAGCGTCAGCGACTGGGGCCGGTTCCAGGTCTGCAGCGAGACAGGGCCCGCCAGATAGGCCAGGGCCTGGCCATCCGGCGACCAGGCGGCCGCCAGAGCCTTGGTTTCTTCGGGAAAGTAATGCAGGGGCCGACCGCTGGCTGCTTCCCAGAACTGCACGGCATGCGTGCGCCCTGCCGAGGCAATGGTTTTGCTGTCTGGCGACCAGGCCACGATGTAGGAGACATCTGTTGGGTAGGAGGTCCTCAGCCCCTTCGAGGAGAGGTCACCGCTCACGACTTCCCAGGCAACCGTGCCACCATCAGCGGCCATGGCTATGCGCTTCCGATCCGGCGACCAGGCCAGAGCATAAACCGGAAATGAGGTGTAATTCTCCACTCCTGCTGCGATTCCCAGACGCTCATCGATCAATCCCGTGGTCACGTTCCACATTACCAGGGAGACCTCCATTACCTGCCTACTCCCTTCCAGGGAGCTGAGGTGCTGGCTATCCGGCCCCCAGGCCAGGGCTGCCCAGCGAGCATCACCGGGAAACGGCTGATAGACCGCGTAGATAGCACCAGCGGCCTCCCATAGATAGAGCAGACGCTCCCGTGGCAGATCACGCACAGGACTGGGAATAGCCAGGGCCGCTAGCAGACCACTGTCAGGCTCCCATTCTAGTCCGTAGGGTAGAGCCGGTTTCTTGACAAAAGACATCTGATGACGCACCAGCAGCGTTCCAGGAGCGGGCGAGGAAACCACCCCCATGACGGGCTGTGACAGCAGGAGCGACTCCTGACTGGCGCTAGCTCGCACCCGCGGCGGCTGAGCCGTCAGCTTCAGCGCTTGCCGCAAGAGACTCCGTCGGGACAAAGGCCCAACAGGCTGAGGAGTAAGGAGTGTATCCATGTTGCCACCTTTGATCTCTCCGTGCCTTCAACAGTGGACCCGCTCGCTGATGACTCTAGTGACACGGGTCCAAGGGAACCAGTCCATCATCTTCTTCTTCTGGAAGAGACGGTAGCGCCCGCCGGGCATGCTTTGCCAGCGTTTAGCTCACAGCGCGAGTGTGACTCAGCTCACACTCCAGGCACAGAATGACGATGGCTCCGGCAGGCTCAGCGGAGCAGGAGCAGCTCCGACGGTTCCGTGCTATAATGTCCTACAAAACGCCTGTCCCTCTGGGATACTAAAGACAGCCAAGATAGACCGCTCTTTGCAAGGACATGTATATGTATCTAGATCAATCTCTACGAGAGTATCTCAATGACCTCTCCTCCTCACAACCAACACCCGGGGGCGGCTCCGCTGCGGCGCTGAGTGGAGCGATGGGTGCGGCCCTTGCCAGCATGGTCACACGGCTCACCATTGGCAAGAGCGGCTACGCTGATGTACAGGACGAAATTGAGGACATTTTGCAGAAGACTGAGGAACTGCGCGAGCGTTTTCAGCAGTTAATACAGGAAGATATCGACGCCTACGAACGGCTGGCCATGAGCTTTCGGCTCCCCAAAGGGAGCGCCGAAGAGAACGAGGCCCGCAGTCGAGTCATTCAGATTCGGCTGCAAGAGGCTGCCCTGGTGCCGCTAGAGGTCGTCGAGCGAGCGGCGGAGCTAATGCGCTTTTGCGTACGTCTGGCCCAGATCGGCAATAAGAATGTCCGTAGCGATATTGCCGCCGGGGCCGCCCTGGTGACGAGTGCAGCCCAGGGGGCAGCGTGGATGGTCCGCGTGAACCTGCGTTCGCTCAAGAATCAGCAGACAGTGGAGCAGCTACAACGGCGCCTGGAGGAGGCGCTGCAGGTAGTAGAGGCCGGCCATGCCGACGTAGTTCGTCTGGTAGGAGGAACACTGTGAGCGCAACGATTCTTGACGGGCGCGCCCTCAGCGCGACAATTCGCGGCGAACTGCGCACCGAGGTGGAGCGTTTCCGCGAGAAGCAGGGGTACGCGCCTGGTCTGGTCATTGTGCGCGTAGGTGGTGACGCCGCTTCAGGAGTCTATACCCGGGCCATCTTGCGTATCGCCGGAGAGATCGGTGTCCAGGCTCGGGTAGAAGAGCTGCCAGCCTTGACGAGCGCCGATGAGCTGCGCGCTTTGCTGCTGCAGCTCAACGAGGATCAGCGTACACATGGCATCATTGTCCAGATGCCCTTGCCAGCCCACCTCTCGCAGAAGATGGTCGCCGATACCGTGACGCCCGCGAAGGATATCGATGGCATTAGTCCGGGCAGCGCCGGCAATCTCTTCTTGGGCCTACCTAGCTTCTTGCCATCGACCGCTGCCGCCGTAGTGGAGATTCTCGACCGTCATCACATAACGTTGGCAGGGAAGCGTGTGGTGATCCTGGGGCGTAGCAATGTGGTAGGCAAGCCGCTGGCGCTGATGCTCTTGCAGCGCCACGCCACGGTGAGCGTCTGCCATTCGCGCACACGCGACTTGACAACCCTGACGCGCCAGGCCGATGTGTTGATTGCTGCCGTCGGGCGTCCGCGCCTGGTGACTGCCGAGATGGTGCGTCCAGGGGCGGTAGTGATCGATGTGGGGATCAACACTTTGCCAGGAGGGGGAATTGTGGGCGATGTCGACTTTGAGGCCGTGCGCGAGGTGGCCTCAGCGATTACGCCCACTCCGGGCGGCGTCGGCCCCCTGACCAATGTGATGCTGCTCAAACAATGTGTCCGCGCCGCCTGGCTGGCTAGCGGGCACTCGGAGGAGCCTCTGGGCCTGTCGGCTTCTCAAGCTTAGCAGTAGTCTCGTCCTGGCCTATCTGTAGCTGCCTCCATGCTCTTGCGCGACTAGACGGAACGCTCTGCCCTGGCAGGTAAACGAATGACTAAGCGTGCTGAGGCTCGCCAAGAAGGGGGAGGGAGGGGCATCCGCACCCAGGAGGGCAAATAAGCAGTGCGGTGCCCCCCCACGCAACGTGACTATGGTTCACCAGCAGCAATCATCTGGGCGCTGATGACCTCAAATGCCTGGGCCCAGGCGTCTTGCATGGCCGGCGTGAAGCGCGGCCCAAGAAAGTCGGCGAAGGTCGCCAGCAAGGCCTGACCAACCAGGGGATAGTGTTCCGGCTGGACACCGTAGCTGTAGTGGCGTTCGCCTAGCTTGCGCAGCACTGGCTCCAGGTTCTCACCACGCTCAACCCCGGCGACGACAGCGGCCAGCGTGGCCATCAGGCTGCTTTCTTGGCGCCGCATGTCGGTCCTGGCAAAGAGGGCGCGCGTTTGGGGAAAAGTCGTGAACAGGCGGTCATAGAACTGGCGCGCAAATATCTCTTTTTGGGGAGCAACCATCTCAAAGCTCTCTTTGAGCAAGAGCGCATTCATGGGCGTCGCCTCTTTTCTTCTTCCTTTTACCCACACGGTTCGGGGCTACTACAGAACATGCTGAGGGGTTGTCTCTCCCCCTCGCGGGTGACGGGCAGCAATGACAGATAAGGCCACTACCTCGCTCTCTCCCGCTCTCAGCCAAAGCAGCACAGTGCAGTCTCTGGCCCCTTGCTGCTTTCACTCGCCGCAGGCTGGCGGTGGAGGTCATTGTTAATTATGCCCAATTAGTTTCTCTGGTTATACAGTACTACTTTCTATTTCCTCTGTAAATGAGTAAAATATCTAATTATTACTTTGGATATTTATGCATTGTGCACAATCACCGGGCCTGCGCTACGCTCTTGAGCAAACTCTGCCGGTCCTCACCTTGTTACATCTCTATAGACACATGTCTATATGAAGGTTGAGCGGTTGAGCGGCTGGCTCTTGCCTTTACGCCGCAACTCAGCTATACTGATAGAGGGAAGAGTCGACGCTGAGGCCCTCGCCTGGAGTGCCGCAGCGCTAGTCTCGCGCCTTTCCCATCCTACATCGGTTTGCTCCTGCTTCACCAGACCACCCAGCGCTTCCCCCAACAGACAGGAGACTGCCCAATGGCTCGCTCTCTTCCTGACTCTCTGAGCGCCGCCCTCAACAGCCTGACACGGCGTCCGGCGCTGGCGCTCAGCCTTACCGATCGCGTCCCCCACTACGCTCTCTACCAGACCCCGGGCACTGCTGATAGCTGGCACGATGCCTGTCTGGCCAGTGATGGCAGCATCGTGCGCGTGCGTCTGGCCCGTGCCAGCTCCTTTCTTGCCGGCTCCTTTCAGGTGCAACGTATCAGCGACCCTGCCCAGGCCAGCCAATGGGCAAGCAGTGCCTGGATCACATTGCCAGGGGCCGCCGGAGTCATGAATCAAGAAGGCGGCTGCGCCATTGCCAACTGCGATGGCCTCTTGCGCGCCTTCGCCCAGCGCGGCAGTGGGGGCAATCAGCTCTGGCTCTGGACCTCTAGCGACAATGGCCAGAGTTGGAGCGGCCCTAGCAGCGTGCTTTCTCCTCCCAGCAATGCCTTTATTAAGGGTATCGCCTGCGCCGGAACGAATGATGTCTTCTTTGCCTACGATGTGCTCGGCGGTGAAGCCATCGGCTGCTCCTTCTTCAATGGCAGCAGTTGGTCGTCTCTTCAGAGTTGGACGCTGCTCCCGCTGAGCGCCAGCGGCGGACTGGCTGCCACCTGTTCCGGCCCCCTCTATACGCTCATCTACTCTGACAATTATTCACTGGCCTCTTGTACTTTCAATGCCGCTAACGGGCAGTGGAGCTATGGAGCTGCCATTGCTCCGGCGACGACCACAGCGATCATGCGTCTGGCTCCGCGCCTCTCATACGCCAACGGTCTCTATACGCTCAGTTGCATCGAGGCCGATAGCGGGAATCTGACAGGCTCGGTCTATAGCTACCCACGTCTGCGCCAGTCGGCTGACTTGCAGCATTGGTCGAATGGGATGATTCTGCACTGCCTACCGTGTAGCTATGGCGCGGTAGTGTTGCCGGTGGTCATGCCTCCTAGCGGTAGCGCCGGCCCTCGCTCCTATGTTGTGACCATGCCGGCCATTGCCAGCGCCCCGCTGCCTCCAAGCACTACCTCTCAGCAGGATCTTGACCTTTCCTCCGCCGTTCTGGCCTATCGTCGCCTGGAGCGCCCTGGCCGTCCCGCTCGTTTGGAGGTGCTGCTTGACAACAGCAGCGGCTCCTACAGCGCCCTGGTGAGCAGCCCAAATCACGCCGGCCCGCTCGCTCCAGGCGCCATGCTGACTCTGAGTGAGGGTTACTACGCCGGCACGCCTGCGGTGTCGACGCTGGTCAAGACGGGCAGTTATGTGCTCAGCCAGCTTCATCTTCTGCGCTCACCTCAGGAAAACCGCCTGCTCCTGGTCGCCAGCGATCGCACGCGCCAGCTCGACCTGCTGGCGCGCTACCAGAACAGCTACAGCGGCCAGACACTGGCCTTTCTGATCAGCGAGGTCTGCGCGCGCGCCGGCCTTTTTAGTATCGCTCTCCCCCCAACTCCCCAGTTGAGCCAGACCATCCCGTCCTTTGTGCTCCATGCAGGCCGATCCTATCGGGCTGCCCTCGACGAATTGTGCAATACCTACAGTCTGGTCTACTTTCTCGATCAGGATGAGGTGCTGCGCTTCTGCGAGCTGAATAGCAGTCAAGCCCCGCTTTGGTCTTATGAACCGGAGATTGAGCTTCTCAGCCTGGGCAGCAGCGACGAGCGCGCTAACCATATTATCGTTAGCGGCAAGCCACCGGCTGGCGGCCCTCCCCAGGCCTTGACCACCGCCGAAGCCTACGACGATGCGCACCTGCAACAGGTGGGTTGCGAGCGTCTGCGCTTCCATGTCGATCAGAAGCTAACGACTACGAGCCAGTGCGCCCAGAAGGCGGCTTTTCTGCTGGCTCAGGAACAGCGTCATGCCAGCCGCCATCAGATCGTCGTGCCGCTGAACCCAGCCTTGCAGCTTTTCGACGTGCTGGCTCTGAGCGATAGTCTCGCCCCGCTCGGCAGCGGTCAGCGTTTGACCTGTCGGATCAGCAGTCTGACAGCGTACTATGAGGCACAACAGGGACGAGCCGAAATGCAGCTCGATCTAGAGGGCCTCTAGCAGGAGAGAGGAAGGGAAGAGGCCTCCTTCTCTCTCCCTGGCCCTAGGAGGAAAGCAGGACTCGCTTGAGGGCGCGAATGCGAGCATCGTTGCGATCGATGCGGCGATAGGCTAGCCATAGCTCGTTAGCAACCGGCTGGGCCGGCTCCCAGAGCTGGCGCAGCCGTCCCTCCTCTAGCGAGCTATGACAGAGATAGTCTGGTAAGACACTGAGACCATAGCCCTGCTCGACGGCGCGCCGGATGGCATGCAGGTCAGGCAGGACCAGCGCCGCCTGAAAGGTGGGCCGATGCTCAAAGCTCTGCAGCCAGAAGCGGCGAATAATTGGCAGTTCCGGCCCGTAGCTGATCCAACGCTGCCTGGCTAGCCATTCCTCGAAAGGCGCCCGCTCTCCTGCTGTAGCCGCTGCACTGAGTTGCTCTGGCACGGCCAGCGAGGTCGGACCGACCAGGATGAAGTGTTCATCTCCGAGATGCACGAATTCCAGGTCGCGCGAGGCAAGCTGTTGAGTGGCGACTACGGCCTCCAGCCGCCCATGCTCAAGGTCGTTGATCAGATCAGCGGTCTCGCCAAACTGGAACCAGAGCCGGTACGGGAGAGAGAGCAGCCGGGGCAGTAGTCGCTCTTGAAAATATTCCCGCGGCGCTCCGCAGCGCAGCAACGGCGGTCGTTGCTGACCTGCTCCGAGTGTCTGGCTGACTTGCTCCAGGGTTTCAATAGCCTGAACGACCTGGTTGTAGAGTTCTTTGCCCCGCGCTGTCGGGATCATCCGCCGCGACGCGCGCAGAAAGAGCGGTTCCCCTACGGCGGCCTCTAGCGCCGCCAGGTGCTGAGTGACTGCCGGCTGCGTCAGTAAGAGGGCCCGCGCCGCCCCCGAGACGGTGCCGGCCCGATAGATGGCAATAAAGCTGCGGTACCACTCCAGATCAACCATAAATTTATTTATAGGTATCCCCTAGAAAGACTATTTGCTTTATAGCATAGCCACAGCATAGAATGCCAGTGGCGGCGCGGCAAGTGTCAGGACAAGACAGCTACCATAGGCAGCGTTTCCGTCAGGCCGACGCCGCTTGATTCCGGTACAGCCTGCATCTGTCCGCAAGACGCACGGACGGAGACCATAGATGATCACCGACGCATCTTCCCCGGCGTTGTATAGAGTAGCAAGGAAAGGAGTGGTTTTTCCGTGGCTCAAGCGCGTCACATTCTGATGGTGGTCACCGGTCACGACCGCATCGACGACGAGCATCGGACAGGCATTTGGTTTGAGGAATTCGCGGTCCCTTATCAGGCTTTTAAAGAGCAAGGCTGGCAGATCACGGTCGCCAGTCCGCGTGGCGGTAGCGTCCCTGTTGACCCCCGCAGCGAGCCGAAAGATGAGGAGGCTCAGAAGTATGCTGAGGCACGTGCCCAGCTCCACAATACGCGTCCTTTGGCCGGTCTCAATGCCGCCGACTACGATGCGATCTTTCTGCCTGGCGGGCATGGCGTGATGTTCGATCTGGCGGAGGACACGACCTTGCACCGCCTGCTCGCCGACTTCGAACGTCAGGGCAAGATCATTGCCGCTGTCTGTCACGGTCCGGCGGGCTTGGTCGGCGCGCGGCGGGACGATGGTCAGCCGTTGGTGGCTGGCAAGACAATCACGGCCTTCACTGATGAGGAGGAGCGCGCTACTGGGTTGGATAAGTTCATGCCCTTCTTGCTGGAGACGCGTCTGCGTGAGCTAGGGGCCAATTTTGTGGCACGTCCCAACTGGTCCGATCATGTTGAGCGCGACGGGCGCCTGATCACAGGTCAGAACCCGCAGTCAAGCGCCAGCATCGCGCGGGCGGTGATCGAGGCTTTGAGCTAAGCCAGCAGGTGAGGCGAAGCGGAGCGCCATGAGTCGGGGCGTTCCGCTCTCCATCCTCGCGGGCCGACAGTTGTCAGGAGAGTCGACGGCAGCTCACAAGGCTGCCGTCACACGGCGCGCGCTTCAGCCAGCTTTTGCCCCCCCAGCCGGCGAGCGTGGTCATCTCACCCCTTTGCGCCCACAGCCTTTGTTCCCTCTCTTTATTGATCGGCTTCCCTGCCTCTCTTACTCCTTCAAGAA
>NZ_JADGHT010000535.1 GCF_019683755.1 Thermogemmatispora sp.
GAGGTAGGGGGTGGCGATGGTGGGCAGGAGCTGCGGCACGGTCGTGAATCTGGTCCGCTGCCGCTAGAGGAGACGGGGGCTGGGCGTTCGGTTGAGGTGATTATTGATCCGATGATTCCTCTGCCGCCGCCGGTGCGTCTGGTGGGACGCGATGCTGAGCTGCGGCGCATTAAGGGACGTCTCTTTGCTGGTGAGGCGGTGGCGCTGAGCGCGTTGAATGGTTTGCCTGGGGTTGGTAAGACCTCGCTGGCGGTGGCGTTGGCGCATGATCCCGAGGTGCGGGCTTATTTCAAGGATGGCATCCTGTGGGCGGCCTTGGGACCGCGTCCGAATATGACGGGGCTGTTGAGTCGCTGGGGGGCTTTGTTGGGGTTGCCAGCGACAGAGGTCGCTGGGCTGACGAGCTTGGAGGCCTGGGCCAGGGCTTTGCGTACGGCGATTGGGCCGCGGCGGATGTTGCTGGTGATTGATGATGCCTGGCGCATTGAGGAGGCGCTAGCGCTGAAGGTGGGAGGGGCTCAGTGTGCTCATCTGTTGACGACGCGTTTTGCGCATGTGGCGACGGAGTTTGCGGTGGAGGGGGCGGCAGCTATCTCAGAGTTGAGTGAGGAGGATAGTTTGACGTTGTTGCGCTTGTTGGCGCCCGCCGTGGTGGAGCAGGAGCCGGAGCGGGTGCGAGAGTTGGTGCGGGCGGTTGGTGGCTTGCCGCTGGCGCTGACCTTGCTGGGGAATTATTTGCGCAAGGAGAGCTATACGGGGCAGGTGCGGCGCATCCGAGCGGCGCTGCAGCGGTTGAGCGATGCGCGGGTGCGTCTGGGGTTGACGGAGTCGCGTGGGCCAGTGGAGGTACATTCGAGCCTACCGGGGGAGCCTGTGCTGTCGTTGCAGTCGGTGATTGCGGTTTCGGATGAGCAGTTGAGTGCGGCGGCACGGATGGCGTTGTATGCTCTCTCGGTCTTTCCGCCGAAGCCGGCCAGTTTTTCTGAGGAGGCGGCGCTGGCGGTGGCGGCCTGTTCGACGGATGAGTTGGATGCGCTGGTGGATGCGGGCTTGCTCGAGAGTAATGGGGGCGATCGCTATTTGTTGCATCAGGTGATTGCGGATTATGCGCGGACGCGCCTGGAGATCCTGGGAACGGAGGCTGTGCAGGCCCCTTTTGCGCGCCTGATGGAATATGCGATCGATTATGCTGAGGTGCATCGCACGGACTATGAGCTGTTGGAGCGGGAGAGCGCGGTGATTCTGGCGGGCCTGGAGGCGGCCTATATGCTGGGACGACAGGCGGAGCTGGTGCGTGGGGTGGTGACGTTTGCGCCATTTTTGCTGGTGCGGGCCTCGTATGGGGTGGCTGAGCACTGGCTGCAGCGCGCGCAGGTGGCTGCTCAGGCGCTGGGCGATCAGCGTGGGCTGACCGGGGTGTTGCTCTATCGGGGACAGGTGGCGCTGCGCCAGGGTAATTATTCAAGCGCTGAGGACTACTATCAGGAGGGGCTGCAACTGGCGCGCACCCTGGGCGATCCTGAGAGAATTTGTGCTCTGCTGACGGATTTGGGAACGGTCTCTTGGCGACGGGGGGAGTATGCTCGTGCCGCAGCGTATCTGCAAGAGGGTTTGCAATTAGCTCGCCAGGGAGGCAATAGAGAGCGCCTTTGTGAGGTACTAGAGACACTCGGTGCTCTGGAGGCGCGTAGGGGCAACTATGCACAGGCGGATATGTATTTACAGGAGGGGTTACGGTTAGCAAGAGAAATTGGAGATAGGGAGCAGATATGTGCAATCCTGATCAACCTAGGGGCATCGGCCTGTGAGCAGGGCAAGTTTGCCGAGGGAGAGCAGCATTTCCAGGAAGGGTTAGGCCTTGCCCGTCAGATTGGGCACCGGCAATGGTTGAGTCTTTTACTCAACAACCTTGGAGATATTTCTCTTGAGCAGGAGAACTATACTCAGGCTGAGGATTTCTTCTTAGAAGGATTAATCTTGGCAAGACAGATAGAACAGCGTGAATGGATTAGCATACTACTTCTAAACTT
>NZ_JADGHT010000536.1 GCF_019683755.1 Thermogemmatispora sp.
AGAAGGTATAGTTCGTACTGTTCTCATCTTCGATCATATACTGTCCATTCTGGATAAAGATGCGTGCGTGCATGCGCGAAACGCCTCCCTCTTCGCCGCCGTGAGGCGTGAGGTCGATGTCGGGAAAGATGTTACTGACCGCATCTTCGCGGCCAATCAAGATGTTATCCTTCCCGCTGATATCGAACTCCTGGTTGTCCGCCTCCACGATCAGCCGGGCGCGCAGAGGGGAACCTGCCGGCGCAGGAGCTGCTGCGGGAGCAGGGGTCGACGTGGCCGGTGCTGAGGGCGCCGCTGGAGCTGCTGGAGCTACTGGAGGGACTGGAGCACTCACCGCAGCGGGCGCTCCCAGCAAGCTCACGCCGCAGTTAGAGCAGAAAGCCTCGCCTTGAGGGTTCTGCGCGCCACATGAGGGGCAGGTTTGCATGCCTGGCTGCGCGGCTCCACTAGGAGCAACGGGGGCCGCCGGCGCTGAAGCCGCCGGCGCCGCTGGTGCCACCGCGCTCAACGGCTCACCGCATTCGTCGCAAAAAGCCGAACCATCCGGGTTCTCATGACCCAGCGAACAATACACTGGCATAATTCTACTCTCCTCCTCAAATCCGGTGTTTCCCCTGAAGCACGCCTTCTCGCCTCTGCGCGCGTCGGTGGCGCAGGTGGCGGGCACCTTCAGTCAATCCTCCCGTGCCTTTCTGCTGGTTCTTTCTGCTCTGTCGCGTACTATCAGGGCAGAATGTCGTCCAGGCGTTGTGTGAGCTTTCTCGTCTTATTGCCGATCGACTTGACCTGCTCCTGAGAGATTTGCTGACCTTTGCTGATCTGCTCAAGTGCTGCTTGAGTCTCTTCGTCAAGAATGCGTGTCACGTTAGGAGCCAGGCGTGTTGTCACCTTGCCGGTCCGCTTGTACTCATCCAACACGCGTGTGACAAGGCGCTGAGCATTAGCCTTCTCGGCGAAGTTCATCACGCGCGCGTTCACCTGCGCCGCTAGATTCGGGTCAGTAGTGAAGGTTACCTTAATATCTTCACGAATACGCTCGCCCACCAGATTGGCGATGGGCACATCGTAGGACAGCTCGGCCTGGGCGATACGGAAGAGGCCTGCCGGGCGCGGATCAATGAGCAATTCGACCAGCACGGCCTGCGGTGTCTCCTTCTCCAGGTCGCCCAGCGGGATCACCACCTGGCGATCTGAGAGCACCGATTGTCCAAAATCGCTGATAATCGGCAATACTTTAACGGCCTTTTTTGGTGTGACGCCTGTTGGCAAGCGTAAGGTGAGAACAGCGTTGCGTACAGCCACGGCGACCGCGCTCTGGACCTGCTGCTGGAAGATGCTCATAGCGTCAGCGGGATTCCTGATGAACTCCGCCGGCATGCCACCACTGAGCTGGCCGATGTCGTCAAGCAGGTTCTCATCCCAGTCTTGCCCGATGCCCAGCGGATAGATGGCGATCCCTGCCGCCGCTGCTTCGCGTGCCAGTTGGCGGCAGCGATCCGAGTCACCGTAAGTGACCCCGTCCGTCAGCAGGATCATGCGATTGACGGTGTTCGGAAAGCTATAGCGCCGCAATTCGTTGAGGCCCTGAATCATGCCCAGCGACATAGTGGTGCCGCCGCCGTCGCGAATGCGATCGATGGCCGCCTTCATCCCAACCTTGTCCTGAGCCGGCATCGAGGGAATAATCACCTGGGCTGTGTCGTCAAAGACAATCACCGAGACGTAGTCGGTCGGCTCCAGGTGGTCAATGACCATCTTGACCGCCTCTTTGACGTTGTGTAGCTTGGCCCCTTTCATGGAACCAGAGTGGTCCAAGACCAGGGCAAAGTTCAGGGGCAGACGGACCTGGGCCATCATCTCGGTGGGCTTGGCCTCCAGCAGAACATAGGCGAGCTGGCTCCCACCGGTGACCGGCATGTAGTCCTTCCCTAGCTGATACGCCAGCACTACCTCACCAGGCATAGTCTATCAGCTCCTTTCATTGGTGGCAGCCTTCAGTATATCATAGTGTTCAACGTACAAAGACCAC
>NZ_JADGHT010000537.1 GCF_019683755.1 Thermogemmatispora sp.
GCTGACAAGAGTATCTATGGAAATTTTATCTGCCCAGGGGTCGATTGGCTACAGCCAATGGGGGGTAGACGGGGGTGGATTGGCTCTTGCTGTTGTCGCGGGGCCGAGCTGGTCGGCAGGCTTTACGCTCGCTAAGCGGAGGAGTAGGGGACGGAACTCAATGACAAGCGACGTGCAGTCCGCAGATGTTACTTGCCTGGCCTGCGCGCCGCTTTTGGCTTGTGCTGGTCTCAGGCCCTAAGTCTGCAGGAAGGTTGGCCTAGACAGCGGGCTGGATATTCTGATTGATGCGGAACAAGTTAACCGGATCGTAGTGCCGCTTCACCTGACTGAGTCGCTCGTAGTTCTCGCGGTAGGCGGCGCGGACCCGCTCATCGCCCTCTCCCTCCATCATAAAGTTGACATAGGCTCCGCTCTCGGCGTAGGGATGCAGGGCTGTCCAATAGGAGCGTGCCCAGCCAGTAATCATCTCCTTCTGGCCAGGGTCGGGACTGACTCCCACAATCACCTCAGCCCAGGTGGCATCGCGGTAGCTCCAGGAGGTGGCGTTACTGCTCACGCGGCTGGCCGCCCCGTTCACCGGGTAGAGATGCATCGTCGACTGCAACGTCGGCAGCTGAGAGCCGTGGTGCAGATGGAGGCCAATCGCTTCGTCGCTCAGCTCTTTCACAAAGTCCGCTTTCCAATACCACTGCAGGCCGGGCGGATAGAGCGCATCAAACATGCTCTGCAGGGCGGGGAAGGGTAGTGGTCCTACCAGATCCAGGGCTGGCTGACGGAACTGGCGGATCGGCTGGAAGGTCTGTTCTGCCCTGTCCAGTGGCCCTGTGTAGCACCAGACCACGCCGCAGAGCTGCTTATTGTGCAAATGTTGCGGGAAAGGTGGTCCTGGCGGCACAGTCAGGAAGGCGAAGAAGCCGTTGAGGTCGTCGGGGGCGGTCGTGATCAGATTCTGGTACCAGTGGAGAATCTCGGGGGCCTTCTCTAACTCCCAGAGCATTGGGCCGGCGTAAACCGTAGCGACTGGTTGGGTTCGGAACAGGAACGAGGTGACAACGCCGAAATTGCCGCCGCCGCCACGCAAGGCCCAGAAAAGATCAGGTTGCTGCTGCTCGCTGGCCACCACCAGGCTGCCGTCTGCCAGTACAACTGTTGCTTCAAGCAAATTGTCGATCGTCAGGCCATAGGAGCGTGTCAGGTGTCCCAGGCCGCCGCCTAGCGTCAGGCCCCCGACTCCAGTGGTTGAGATGATCCCCGCTGGCACCGCCAGGCCGAAGGCATGGGTAGCATGATCAACGTCGCCCCAGGTGCAGCCGGCGCCAACGCGCGCTGTGTGTCGGTCGGGATCAACGTGGGTGTAGCGCAGAAGGGATAGATCAATTACCAGGCCATCATCGCAGGTCCCCAGTCCGCCAGCATTGTGACCACCGCTACGGATCGAGAGCGGCAGCCCATGATCGCGGGCGAAGTTGACGGCAGTGATCACGTCGGCCACGTCGGCGCAGCGTACGATGAGGGCTGGCCGCTTGTCGATCATGGCGTTGTAGACGCGGCGCGCTGCCTCGTAAGCGGCATCACCTCGCTGGATCACTTGCCCGCGCAGATTCGCCTGCAGGGCGCTCGCGTTGAACGAAGAAGACCTCTCCTCTGTTGCCATACTTTTTTGGCTCCTTATCTCTGTTGAGGTCGATGCACTAAAAAAAAAACACTCTGCTTTCCTGCAGACGTGGCGCGGTTTCGCCATAAGTAATTCTACCCATCGCCGCGTCAAGAGGATAAGCGCAGAGATACCTACCTCGTTTGCACTGCCCGGCTGGCACGCTATGGACAGAAGAGTAAGCACACCTGATGCGGCTTGTCTGCTCGTCTGTCCCCTATGGGCCGGGCGCGACGCGTGAAGGGAGGCACTCCTGCAAATAAGGGGACACCCACCTCATTGTAGGTGTCTCACCGTGCCAGGGAGCTGCATTGAGATGCCGGCTGCTTGTTGCCTCTTAAGGTCGTTCCGAT
>NZ_JADGHT010000097.1 GCF_019683755.1 Thermogemmatispora sp.
ATCTCGGATTGTCTCAGTCCGAGATCAATGACCTGGTGGCCTATCTGGAAAGCCTAAAGTAAAACATAATATATTAGGAATTGGCACGATAGGTCTTCTGGCTGACAAGCAAGTGGAGAAAGAAGGCAGTCAGGCCATCGATCAGGCGGTGGTTGTTGTATCTGAGCCTGACTGGACGGTGGCCCTGCCTGCCGGGCTGTAGCCGCTAAGCCTGTGCTGAGACGAGGAGACCAAGGAGGCGGGCGAGCCTCCCCGGTTTGTCTGAAGGGGCTGATTGGATATTCGGAGGATTTTCCATGGCAACCAGTACGATTGTTGAGCGTCCTGCTCTGGTCCGACAGAAGCGCTTTAGCGAGACATATGTTGGCCAGTGGCTGACGACCACCGATCATAAGAAGATCGGGATCATGTACATGGTCACGGCCTTCTTTTTCTTCGTGGTCGGCGGGTTGGAGGCGTTGCTGATCCGTACTCAGTTGGCGCTGCCGGACGGCAAGGTGCTCGATCCCCAGACCTATAACGAGATCTTTACCATGCACGGCACCACGATGATTTTCCTCTTCGTGATGCCGATGTTCACTGGTCTCGGTAACTATGTCGTGCCGCTAATGATCGGGGCGCGCGATATGGCCTTCCCGCGCCTCAATGCCTTCGGCTACTGGATTGTGCTCTTTGGTGGCCTCTTCCTGCAGTCAAGTTTCCTGTTCCATGCAGCGCCAGATGGTGGCTGGTTCGCTTATCCGCCGTTGACCGAGTGCGGCGTCCAGGGAGTAAATTGTATCCCGGCCACGCCCTCGATCAACATGGATTTTTGGGCCCTTGGCGTTCTGTTGCTGGGTATCTCCTCGATTGCGGGCGCGCTGAACTTTGTGGTGACTATCTTTAAGCTGCGTGCCCCTGGTATGACGATTAACCGGATGCCGCTCTTTGTCTGGATGACGCTGGTGACGTCGTTCCTGCTGCTCTTTGCGCTGCCCAGCCTGACCGCCGCTGCGGGCCTGCTCTTGCTCGATCGCCATTTGGGAACCCACTTCTATCAGGTGGCCTTCAATGGTGATCCGCTGCTGTGGCAGCACCTCTTCTGGTCCTTTGGTCATCCCGAGGTCTACATCCTGATCTTGCCGGCTTTCGGTATTGTGTCGGAGGTACTGCCGGTCTTCTCACGCAAGCCGATCTTTGGTTATACCTTTGTCGCCTGGTCGGGGGTGGCTATCGGGTTCCTGAGCTTTACGGTTTGGGCGCACCATATGTTCGCTGTGGGCCTGCCAGTGGTTGCTCAGGCCTTCTTTGCCACAAGCACGACGTTGATCGCCATCCCAACAGCGGTCAAGATCTTCAACTGGTTGGCGACGATCTACGGCGGCAAGCTCTCGTTTAAGACTCCGATGCTTTTCGCCCTTGGCTTCGTGGCGATGTTCCTGATCGGAGGCCTCAACGGGGTGGCGCTGGCGATCGTGCCCTTCGACTATCAGGTGACCGACAGCTACTTTGTGATCGCCCACCTGCACTATGTGCTCTTCGGCGGAGCGGTCTTTGCCATCTTTGCGGCAATCTTCTACTGGTTCCCGAAGATGACCGGTAAGCTCTTGAATGAGCGCCTGGGCCAGATCCAGTTCTGGCTGATGTTGATCGGGGTGAATGTGACCTTCTTCCCGATGCACATCCTGGGCCTGCTCGGGATGCCGCGCCGCATCTATACCTATGCTCCCGATCTGGGCTGGAATGAGTTGAACCTGCTGGAGACAGTGGGTGCCTTCATTATCGCGGCCGCGATCCTGGTCTTCCTCTTCAATTTTGTGACAAGTCTGCGCCAGGGTCAGCCCGCGGGTAATGATCCCTGGGATGCATTCACGCTGGAGTGGGATACGACTTCTCCGCCGGAGCCATACAACTTTAAGACGATCCCGGTGGTGCGCAGCCGCCGCCCGTTCTACGATAAGAAGAATCCGGAGACGGCGGACTGGAAAGTGGCTGTCCATTGATGACCTGGTAGGCCGAAGAAGGCTGTCTCCCTGTGGGGTGCGCCGCGTCTCTGCTCCTTTCTGAACCTCGGGTGCTTAGTCTGGTCCCGGTGCCCCGATGTGAATGGGAGAGCAGGGCCGGCGCAGTCCACAAGGAGGTCAGGGCTATCTGTGGATAAGCTAGTCTGGCTGCCCCACGAGTGAGGCGTACTGTGATTAACGAGGAAGAGCAGAAGGATAGGCCCCCCATCGAGGGGCCACGGGGAGAAGAGAAACCACAGGGGCAAGACGCGGTAGATGGTGACAGGGGAGCCGCAGCCAGGAATGGTGCCATTGCTGCCGGCCCGCCGAAGCAGGAGAGCCAGAGCACGGCGACAGAAAAGAGAGAGGCCGCTGGACAGTCGTCGCGCTCAAAAGGACCGCGTGGACCTCATCCCAGTCTCTGGCCCTTTGTGCTCGCTCTGGCTATTGCACTGGCTTGCCTGGGAGTGGTAACCCACCCCGCTGTCTTGCTCCTGGGAGCTGCACTAATCGTGGTGGCTATCGTTGGTTGGGGCCTGGAGCGCTACTAGCCAGGGAGGCGCGATAAGAGGGAGATTCTTCTGCTGCCTGGTGTGGCTCTATGTTTGCTGCTGGATGGTCCGGTGGGGGCGTGCCGTGATTCGATTCCTCCGCCTGGCCTCTGGCGATCTTGCTGGCTGGGGCTGCTCTCCCGAGCCGAGAGAGGCTGCTGACTGGCAAGGTCGACTCTGTCTAGCTTCTTGGAGAGAGAACTGTCAGGAGAATTTCGGGGTATGAGTGTTGCCTATCGCGAGGGGATACCTGCTCTGGAGCAGGTGCATGAGGAAGGTGGGCGTAGCGTCGGCTGGTGGGGCATGATGTTCTTCATTGCCTCAGAGGCGCTGATTTTCGCCAACCTGATCGCCGCCTATCTCTATTTGGAGATTCGCCAGGGTGGCCACGGCTGGCGCCTGCCTACTGAGATCTGGTATCCGCTCATCAATACGATTATTCTGTTGGGCAGTAGTGCGCCAATCCACTATATCGCCGCCAGGGGTATCGAGAAAGGGAATCAGCAGCGCTTGATTTGGGGCCTGCTGGCGACAATTGTGATGGGCGCTATTTTCTTGGGCGGCCAGGTCTACGAGTATAGCTCTCTGATCCATGAGGGCTTTACTCCTCAAAGCCAGCTCTTCGGCTCGGCCTTCTTTACGCTGACAGGCTTTCATGGCCTGCATGTGACCGTCGGTCTGATCTTTCTCCTGATTGTCTTTGTGCGGGCCCTGAACGGTCACTTTACGAAAGAGAGGCATTTCGCTTTTCAGGCCGGAGAGATGTACTGGCACTTTGTTGATGCGGTCTGGGTCTTTGTCTTTAGCATTGTCTATCTCCTTCCGCTCTTGCGAGGCTAGATGAGGGCTTCAAAGGTGCTGGTCGTAAGGGCCACTGTTAGGTCGCTTGCCGGCTTGGACTTGGCCTGCTCTCTGTATCTGGCCCTGGGCCAGCCCTCTAACCTGGATCGAGGGAGCGTGAAGACTTACCCTCTGATTCAGCGGTGAGAAGGAGAAGAGTTTTTTGGAGAGGAAGAGCGCTCCGTCGATGCTGGCCTGCGATCGACAGGACGCTCTTCCTCTCCTTGCTTTGGTGATAATCGGTAACCCTTCCGATGGTGTGATACAATTAGAAACGTGGGGCAAGGAGTCCCAGCCGGTGATCGCTCTGTGATCGCCAGGGGAATGCTAATTGGACCGGCGAGCTTTGGAAAGGAATCGCCACTCATGGGAGAGGTTAAGCACAGTGGCAGCTTGTCTTCACATAGCATCGGTGAGGGTACGCAGTCATCACGGGCGCGCAAACGTCTAGTCCGCAATTGCTCGGTCTGCACGCAACGCATCGCGCTCGAGGCCATTGCGGTTACAGAGCCTGAAGGTGTACCTGAGCCGCGCCAGTCATGGGTGTTGTGTCGCGATTGCTATCGTGCGCTGCTCGCTGAGATGAGCCGCTCGCCGGTGCGCTCACCCCTGCGTCTGCGTATCGCGCTAGGCTTGGTCGCTGCTGAGCGCCGCCCGGCTTCTGCTTCGCCGGCTCCCCCTGTCCGGCGTTTTGTCCATGATCATCGCGCAATCATGTTTATTGCGTGGACTCTGATCATTGGTATGCTGTTGCATCTTCTGCTGATTGTGGGCCTGGCCAGTCTGCACTAATCTTCTTCTCTCGGATCAGTGCTTTAGGATCTGGCTCTATCCTCTCATGCGGTCATGCCGCCTCGAACCTTGACCGCCTTGCTAGAATATTCATGAGTACTCATCGATCATTACAGCAATGCGGAAAGGTATTCGTTTCATGGAGCGCGCCGCCAGAGAGGGGACGGACACGGACAGCGCTGATCGTCGCTCTGAGGAGTGTCTAGCTTTCCCCTCCTGCACGGCTTCAGAGGCCTCTCTCCCCTCGGCGTCGGTTGCCTCTGCGATGATGCCTCCGAACGCCCAGGCAATTCTGATGGCTGTTGCTGAGAATCTTCGCAGTGGCTTTTTGCTCTTGAACCAGCGTGAGCGGCTGGCCTGCGCCAATAGTCGGGCTTACGCCTTACTCGGGTGTCAGGAGAGTGAGCTGACTGTCGGGACGGCGGTGGATGTCCGCGCACGTTTGTTGGCACGAGCTGCTGATCCTCTGCGGGCGCGCGAGGAGTTAGATCGTCTCTGGGAACATCCTGAGCAGGAGGCATCAACCGATCTGGCTTTGCTTGATGCGGCTATCCGCTGGTTGCGCGTGCAGAGTTTCCCTGTCTATGGGGATGCTGGCCGCTTGCTCGGACGGGGCCTCCTGCTGGATGATATTACGCTAGAGCGCGAGGCCGCTCAGGCTCGTTCAGAGGCTCTGGCTTTGGCGGCTCATGAGTTAAAGACGCCGCTGGCCATTATTAAGGGCTGCGCAACGACCCTGCTTGGCTCGTCGCGACGCTGGGACCCGGCGGTCCAGCGCGAGATGCTGGAGATGATCGATGCCCAGGCTGACCGCTTGCATGAGATTCTGAATACGCTGTTGGATGTGTGGCGGCTCGATAGTGGAACGCAGACGCTGCGTCTGGCGCAGGTGCAGTTTGAGGAGTTGCTGCGGCGCCTGGTGGAACAGCGCGAGCGCTCGGCGCCTGGTCATCGCTTTATTCTCCGCGTGCCGCCTGCTTTGCCTCCCGTCTCGTGTGATCCCTTGCGCATAGAGCAAGTGCTCAATCATTTGCTGGATAATGCTGTCCGCTATTCGCCAGGTGGTGGAACGATTCGTCTTGAGGTGGAGGTGGAAGGAACGGAGCTGCGTGTAAGTATTGCTGATCAGGGCATTGGGATTCCGCGGGAGCATCTGGAGCATATCTTTCAGCGTTTCTACCGTCTGCCCCGTGAGGAGGCCGAGAGTGAGGAAGAAGGCAGCGGTTTGGGGTTAGCGGTGGCACGGGCGACAATTGAGGCGCATGGGGGACGCATTTGGGCCGATTCGCCTGGTCCAGGCCAGGGAGCGACCTTCTCGTTTACGTTGCCGCTGCAGGCCACTGGCGATTTGCCTGCTGTAACCGCCACTGGGGAACCGGCCCCAGCTACGGGCAGTGTACCAGCCCAGACGGCGGTGACACTGCGCCGCGAGCGCCTGGCTTCGGTCTTGCTGGCTGAGCAGGATGCGCGTATTGCTCGCTATCTGCGCGCTCACTTGGAGGAGCTGGGCTGTCAGGTGCAGGTGGTGTCACATAGTGCTCAGTTCTTCCGCTTGCTTGATTTGCAGATACCTGACCTGATCTTGTTGGCCAATCTGGCCGATATTCCTGCGCTGGAGCTGCTACGTCGCCTGCGGGAGTTTTCGGAGATACCGGTGATTGCTCTTTGTCCTTCAGGCCATGACGAGGAAGGGGTGCGCCTTCTTGATGCCGGGGCAGATGATTTGGTCTATAAGCCTTTCAACTTGCGGGAGTTGCTGGCGCGGGTGCGTTGCCGCTTGCGGCGGCGCAGTCCCGAGGAATCAGAGCGCAGGCATCAGCCGATCTTCCGGACAGGCGATCTGGTAATCGATTATGCTCAGCATCAGGTCTTTATGGCTGGCCAGCCGGTGCAGTTGAGCCGTACAGAGTATCGCTTGCTCACGACGTTGGCTCAGCATGCCGGTATGGTGATGACCCATGAGCTGCTGCTGGAAAAGGTGTGGGGACCGGAGTACAATCGCGAGATTGATTTTGTCTGGGTCTACATTAGCCGCCTGCGACGCAAGATTGAGCCGGACCCGCGCCATCCGCGCTATATTCTCACAGTACCGGATGTGGGCTATAAGCTGGCCCGGCTCCCCTACTAAGCCTAATGCGCTCCTGCCTCATCTGATTAACTTGTCATGGTCTGATGAGCTTTCCTCTCCTCCCTTTCGTTCCTCCTTTCTTACTCAGGGCCTGTTTCACGGCAGCGAGGCGGGTCTGCGTAAGGATGACTGAGCACTATGATCGGATCACCTGGCGAGCTGGCTTACTGGCTGGCTGTGAGGGCTGCACGCCCCCTCTCCGCTCTGCTTAGCTGAGAAGCTGCTCTTCGTTCAGGGGACCGAGCGCGACCAGGACTTGTTTTTCTCGCAGGGGGAAGCGCCGCAGGGTGCGCATGATGTCATCTGCGGTGACGCGCTCGACGCGCTCGATTTCCTCATCGATGCTGATCAGCCGACCTTCGGTGGCCCAGTCAGAGGCCAGAGTGCGCATGCGCGTGAAGGTGGATTCGCTACTGAGGACGATGCTGCTGATCCATTTGTCTTTGGCACGGCGCAGTTCGTCCTCATGGACGCCGTCTTCGAGAAGACTATCAAGCTCGGCACGCAGGAGGCTCAAGACGCGCGGAGCCTCTTCGGGGGTGGAGTTGGCTTCGAGCAGGAGCATGCCCGTATCTTCGAGAGCCCAAATGCCGGCGCTGGCCGATTCGGCCAGGCCTTTCTGATGGATGTTCCAGTAGATGCGCGAGCCGTCGGTGTCGCCGAGGATGCTTCCCCCCAGAGCTGCGGCATAGTAGTCGGGGTCCTGGATGCCGACGCAGGGCATAGCCAAGAGGATGATTTGCTGTTTGAGGCGCGGATCGACGATGACGTTATTGATCGATTGGGCCGGTTCGAAAGGCCGAAGCTCGCGCCCGCTCTCTCCGGTACGCCAGTCGTTGCAAAGCTGTTCGGCGCGTGTGACGAAGCGCTCCCAGTCGAAGTTACCGGCGACAGCCAAGATCATGTTATTGGCGCCGTAGCGGCGCTGCCAGTAGTCGCGCATTTGGTCGATGCGCATGTTGCGAATGCTTTCGCGCGAACCAAGGACGTCGTGCCCGAGCGGATGGCCGTTGAAATAAGTTTGGGCCAGGCGGCGAAAGGCCAGGTTGTAGGGCTGGTCTTCAGAGCGGGCAATTTCGTTGATGATGACTTCTTTTTCGGTTTCGAAGTCACTTTCGGAGAGGCGCGGATACATCATGTCGCTGAGAAGTTCAAGGGCCCGCTCGCTGTATTCGCTGAGGACGCGCGCAAAGTACATGGTGGCCTCGTGTGAGGTGAAGGCGTTTAGCTCAGCGCCGATTTTGTTGAATTCAAGGGTAATCTGCTGCCAATCGAGGTGCTGGGTTCCTTTGAAAACCATGTGTTCGAGAAAGTGTGAGACGCCCTCGATGGCGGGATCATATTCATCACGCGAGCCGGTGCGCACGTAGTAGGCGATGGAGACCGATTCAAAGTCGGGCATACTTTGAGCCACGATCTGCAGACCGTTGCTGAGACGATGGGTGTGGAAGATGTCCCGACCGACGGTAATGGAGTCTGTCATGCTCTCTTCCTCCGCGTGAATAGAGGCCTCATATGTCCTTTTTTCTAGCATGATAGCCCCTGCCAAGAGCAACTGTCAAATAGGGAGACTGGGCGCTCGGGCGGAGCTGACCCCTGTCTCCCGCGGCGGGATCAGTGCCAAGGCGAGCGATGATAGCACAAAGTGATTCCCCCGCCTCGAGTTGAATGCATTCAAGCCTGGTTCCTGGGGAGCGAAGCGGCAGAGCCGTACAACGCCGTGGCTGCTGGAAAGCTGAGATGGTTGGGGTCTGGCGCCCGGCGACTGGTAAAGGTCTATCTCGTGCCGGGACCACTGGATGAGGTGCCTGTCACGACTGAGGCAAAGCTGCGGCTGCGCACCGCTCGTCAACGCAAATCATCCATTGAGCTGGGGCTTACAAAATGCAAACGCCGACGGAGGGACTCGAACCCCCAACCTAACGCTTAGGACGCGCTTGCTCTATCCTTTGAGCTACGTCGGCATCGCCTATATATTATAGCGCCCTCGTCTGATGGGGGCAAGAGGGAGAAGATGAAGCCGTAAGATCTCCGCTTTTTGGGACACTCGGTGATAACTACTGCGGCTGACTTTGTTTTCAGAAAAAGGACTGGCGTTCGCGACTGCCTTACTTGGCGTTCTGTCTGGGCTGTGCCTGCCGGATGGAGGCGTTCCCAGGAGAAACAGGCCTTCCAGCAGGCACGAACGGCGATGGTAGATGAGCGTGGAATGATTAAGTGAGCAGCAGGCTCGCTCGCTTAGGACGGGTTGGGAGGTCCCTCTTCGCCCTCGCTCATTGTCACCACACGCTTCACTCCCCAGACAGCACTTGCCAGCCGCTCATTATAACTCTCGTCGCCTAGCTGCAGACTATTGATCACTACGCGGTTGTACTCCACCCCTTCCGCGTGGACAAAGCGCCGTTCATCCAGCGCCAGCGCCACATGCGTAATCCGCTCGTGCCCAAAGAAGAGCAAGTCTCCAGCGCGCAGCTCCGCCAGCGGCACTGAGTGCCTCAGAGAAGCATACTGCTGATCCGCATCGCGCGGCAAGACATAACCCGCCATCCGGTAACATAGCTGCACCAGGCCACTGCAATCGATCCCCTCGCAGGTTGTCCCGCCCCAGAGGTAGGGCGCTCCCAGCAGCGCGCGTGCGTAGTCCAGAGCCACCGTCAGCGGACGACGTGGAAAAGCCTCATGCGCCAGACGGAGCGCTACCGCCTGGCGCTCCAGCCAGGCCCGGCGTTCACCTGGCAAGGCCACCTCCACCCGCGATGCAAAGCGCAGATCGGTCACTGGCAGCACCGTTGCCAAATAGACCGGTCCCAGCGACTCATCGCCCTCAGCCGCTGCAAAAAGCTGCGTCCGCGGCCTCTGGACTACCGCCACCAGCGGCAGAGCCGTTCCACAGCTCTCGCTGACTCGACAGAAGCCCGTCACAATTGGCTCCTCCAGATCGGAGCTGCGTAGCCAGCCGCTATAGTCGGAGAGCTGGCCATGCAGCCACTCGCCCTGCTCCCGATCCACCAGGACCTCGCGATTCAAGAGTGCCTGCGTTACCAGCTCCGAAGTTGCGTCTGGCTCCCGCCTCACATCCGCCACCGGCACCGTCACCACCAGCTTTGTCTGCATCAGCGCTCACTCCTCACTGCCTTGATAAAGAATGCACCGGGCACAGATGCCCAACCCGCTAGAGCGCTCAACGCCAGAGGTTGCTCAGCACAAACATCAAATTCGCCGGGCGCTCTGCCAGGCGGCGCATCAGATATGGGTACCACTGCGAACCATAGGGCACATAGACCCGCACGTGATAGCCCTCATGCGCCAGTCGCTCCTGTAGATCGCGCCGGATACCATAAAGCATCTGAAACTCAAATGCATCGCGGCTAATGCCATGATCGCGCGCAAAGCGACAGGCCGCCGTAATCATCGCCTCATCGTGCGTGGCAATGGCGGGGAAATTCCCCCGTGCCAGCAGCATCCCCATCAAGCGCACATAATTTGCATCGACCTCCGCCTTCTCGGGAAAAGCCAGACTCGGCGGCTCCTTATAGGCTCCCTTCACCAGGCGAACCCGGATCCCTGCTTGCAGTAAGCGCTCCAAATCATCCTTGCTGCGATAGAGATAGGCCTGGATCACCGTCCCGACCTGCTCAAACTCGCGATGCAGACGCAGCGTCAAATTGATCGTCCGCTCGGTATAAGCCGAGCTTTCCATATCGATACAGACAAAGATACCCAGGCGAGTGGCCTCCTGCAAGAGACGACGCAGATTCTCCTCGCACAGCTCCTGAGCAATATCCAGGCCTAGGGCCGTCAGCTTGATCGAGATATTCGCATCCAGGCCGCTCGCCTTGATGCACTCCAGAGCGCGGACATAATCCTCCGTCGCCGCCCGCGCCTCGCGCTCATCTGTCACATTCTCCCCCAGGTGATCCAAAGCCACACTCAGCCCTCGCTGATTGAGCGCGCGCGTTACCGCGATACAATCGCTTAACTGCTCGCCAGCCACGAAGCGGTGGGAGAAATTGCGCGCCGCACGATTCGACAGCGCAAAGTTACGCAGCCCATCATGCTGCGACAGATACAGCAGTGTATCTCTGAGCATCAGCGCCCCCTGTAACCAGTGACAAGATGCAGAATATGGAGAAGCCTCAGCATAAGCTCGTCTGTCAAGCTTTCCTGCCCCCTATGATAGCACAAAAATAACCGCTCTGGTCCCCTTAGCTCGCTCGCAAGCAAGCACCAGAGCAGCTCTGCGCTCACCCATGCCGGCGGCCTCAATTAACAACCAAGCCCAAGCAAGGAGCAGCCTTGTGAGCGGCGCATGAGAGGGTGACCAAGCGTCCATAGCTCTAGCCGGCCTGCCCGAGCGCTGTGCGCCGCCGCACAGCTACCAGCGTAGCGACCGCCGAATCTGCCAGTCCCAAAAGCGGTCAGGCAACCAGTAGCGCAGACGCATCGCCCAGGCCATGCTAGAGGGAACGGCGTAGCGTGTGCGCGGGCGAGAGCTGCGAAGGATCTTCTCGACTGTCTGCGCAAACAGCTCCGGCGGAAACCCTCCTTTACCGGCAGCTAGGTGCATCGCGCTCTTTTCCATCACTGTCAGCAAACGTTCATAAGGACTGTCCTGGCCACGATACTGCTCTAACTTACTGCGTGCCCGCTCCAAGCTGGTGCGCCAGATACCCGTTGGACTAGAGGTCGGCTCAATGACGACTACCCGCACACCAAACGGGGCCAGCTCGATGCGCAAGCTGTCGCTCAGCGCCTCTAAGGCAAACTTACTTGCGCCATAAGGACCAAGGGCCGGCAGCGGAATACGGCCATTGACACTGCTCACGTTGATAATTGTCCCACGTGCCTCCTTCAAGAGGGGTAACAGTGCCTGCGTTACTCCGATATGAGCAATCGTATTGACCTCAAACTGCGCACGCAGATCATCGAGGTCAATTAGCTCCAGAGGACCGGCAAAGGCCGTACCAGCGTTGTTTAACAGCGCGGTCAGTCGAGGCGTGGCCGAGGCCACGCGCTCGCCCAGCGCCTTTACCTGGGCAGCATCCGTAATATCACATTGCACAGGGATCAAACGGCCATCGATTCCCAATGTCTTGGCCTCTGCCACCAGTTGCTCCGCGTCGACCTCGCGCCGCACCGTGGCAAAGACCTGCCAGCCACGCTGCGCCAAATGCAGGGCCGTGATGCGCCCGAAACCGCTAGAGCAGCCAGTAATCACAATGGTCGCATTCCCTGCCGTCGTACTCATAGCGCTCTCTGCTCCTCTCTCTGCTGCGTGCTGGAACCAGACATCAAAATAGCTCGTCGCCATCCAGCGACTCGGGCTGCGGACCGGGCCCAATGCGATCCCACAGCCCCAGACGAATCAGCTCGCAGCGAGCCTCAAAGCCGAACTGCTCGGGGTCCATTTCGCGGCCATGACGCAGCACTAGGCCGCGTAGCATCTCGATCTGCTCCGCCTTTGAGGCAACATCTTGCTCAAAAGGAATATGCTGCGCCAAATGCTCAATGGCCTGGCGCTGATACCATCGCTCCTGTGATTCTGCCATAGGCACTACTTAGCAGGCAGTCAGATCAAGACCAACGAGCTGTATGCGATAGAGGCACTGCCAGCAAGGCTGCCAACGTCTGGTAAAGCGGCCTCAGTTGGCCTTGCCTTGCCTCATCACCATAATGCTATCATGGCAGCCTTGAAGGGTGCAAGGGAAGACGGGTAGGGCTCACTGCACTCTTCAAGATACACTGTGAAATAAATTTGTATACGTTGGAGATAGCCATTTTGCCCTAAAGCACCCGCGCACTCTTGACCGCATCAGGCAACAATGCTACTGTCAGAAAGGAGATCAAAGCTCGATAAATAACTTCCGGTAAATAGCGAAGGTGATTGTGATGATGCTCTGTGTCCACTGTAATACGTACCGACCGGAGGGTGAAGGTCCCTGTCCCTATTGCGGCGGGCCAGCGTCGGCCTGGCCAGCCAATGGTGTCAGCGGCAGCGCTGGTAGCGGCATCTTCTCCCCAGGCAGTGGTCAGACGACAGTCGCTATGCCACCGCTTGGGTCCTCCTTTGCGGCCCCCTCTGGATCTGGCACAGGGACAGAGTGGCAGGCACAATCACCGTCGAGCTATCAGCTCCATCAGCAGGCGGGCCAGGCAGGGCAGCCGGAGGTGAATCCTATGGGGGGCTTAGGCTCGGGGGTCAATTATTCGGGCGCCAGTGCTATCCCAGGCTCAGACGTCAGCTATCCAGCGCTGAGCAGTCCTGGCTTTAGCTACGCGGGTCTGAGTAGCCCAGGCACCTCCACCATGCCTTTTTGGAGCCAGGGCCAATCAGGGCAGTCAGGGGCCAGCGAAGCAGTACCGCAGGAACCTTTTCCAGCGGGCCAGCAGCAGTTTCCTGCAGCCCCTCTCGGCGAGAGCAACAATGGCCAGGGTCAACAGACTGGTTTCCACAATCTGCAGCAGGCCCAAGGCCAGGGACAGGGTCAGCAGACGATGGCTATGCTGCCGGTGCTTTATCAGGACCCGGCCAATCCCTCCACCCAGTCGCTAATCCTTATTCCACAGGCCCAGGGGGTCAGCACTGGTGCGCTGCTGCCGCTGAGCCAGCAGGTGCCAGGTCCCCCCATTGCTGGCATTCCTACTGAGGAAGAGGCGCTCTATATTCCGCCAATGTACACGAAGCCGAGGCCTGTCATTCCTCGCTATCGTGCGATTAGCGGTTTTCTCAGCTTTGTGATTGTCATGCTATTGCTCTGCAGCGGCGCGGCCTATTATGCCAAGGTGACTGGTAAGCTGGCCTTCCTTGGGCAGCTTGTGGGTATGACCCCCCCCAACTTGCAAGCCACGCCAATACCTAATCTGCCTGATCCCAAGCCGAGTGAAAGTGGTCCGGCCTATGGAGTCATTAGCTCAGCCACCACTGCGCCCAGCGTTGACCCCAAGACAGGCATTGCTCTCCAGCCTAGCCAGGTCTTTAAGCCAGGTCAAACCATCTACCTGACCTACAGCGTCCACGCTAAAAAAGCTGGTACGGTCACGGTGAAGTGGTATACCAATGGCCTACTCTATCAGGTGCTCTCGAAAAACACCCCCGACCCTAAAGGGGGTTCGTGGACCGGCGTCTCTATGATGCGCTTCACTCAACCCCTTGAAGGGATGGTCGAACTCTACTGGAACGATACAGGAAAGCCGCCTCAACTCGCTATCCGTCTCTACTTTGTAGTCCGTCCCTAGCAAGATGTGAGAGGGCAGTGCGCAGCACCTAGGGTTTGGATAGGCAGGCTAGCAAGCTGCCCGGACCCAAAAAAAGGAGAAAGGAGACAAGGGCGGCCAGGAACGCATAAGCTGCCCCGCTCCTTCTCTACCTCTGCTGAACGTTAGGCTTCCTCCTCGCGCCTCTTGCACAACGTCTCGACATTCACGTCTCCATAGACACGCACCTGGCAGGCCAGGCGCAAATTCGGGTTCTTCTTGAGATCGTTGCGCAGCCAGAACTTTTCCATAAAGGTCAGTTCGTTCGTGTTGCTGGCAGGGTAGACTGCTACGCGGTCCGTGCCACAGAGACCGTTACCGTGGCAATTCGCGAATTTCCAGAGACCACAGTAAACTGGGACATCGTG
>NZ_JADGHT010000098.1 GCF_019683755.1 Thermogemmatispora sp.
GGTCATAATCATCAACATGCGTGGCCTGCAGGCCAGCCGTCGCAGCGCGTTGGAGAAAATACTGGGCTGCCGTTGTCTTACCACTTCCCGGTCTTCCCAGGAGCAATACTTTGAGCGCCATCTTACCAACTCCTTTCCAACCTCACGAGTTCCCGCGCCTCTGCAACTATCGTCTTGTATAACGAGGTGGAGGATCAAGCACGGGCTTCTTGTGTTACAGCCTCTGCCTTTAAATAACATTTTCACATGAATATAACGTCCCAAGAAGATAACTTTTCACCGCTATCCCTCTCAGGAAGCGATTGCGGTAGCGTTGTCAGAAGAGAGGATCAGAAAATTCGTTGTCCAGGAGGGAAGAGGGCGAGGGCTAGATAGCCCAGGGGTATAGGCATATAGCAGGCAAGTAAGTAAGAAAGAGGATTAAGAAAGAGGATAAGGCTGACGTGTGAGAGAAAGGAGAGAAGGCGGACAGGCGGGTCAGCCTCCGTCTATCCTGCGGCAGGTTCATCCCAAGCTGACCCGTCTGCCACACCGCAGAGGTCTGGAGCAGGAAGCTCATAGCCGACCGGCGGCATCGAGGCGGATAAAGCGCCGGACATGAGGGCCACGGTCCTCAGCTTGCGGGTCCCAACTAATCACACAATCGCCGCCCTCCTCCTGGCCCAGACCGAGAGCCTGATCAAGATCGCTGATAATCAGACTGCGCACCTCAGCCAGGGTCGAGGTTGGGGCCGAGGCATAGCGCTGGAGCAGCTCAACCAGCTTTGCACGCAGATAGAGCGTCACCCCAAGACGCACACTCACGTCCGGCAGCTCCACACTGGTCTCAGGCGGCTCTAATTGCCAGACTGACTGCTGTAAAAGCTCAACGCGATAAGGGCGTTTCAAGGCCAGGCGCAGCGTCTGTGCAATCTGGCGCGCCCGTTCGAGCGAAACATTCTTGAGGAGCAGATAGAAGCGCCCTCCATAGATATGGTAGAGGCGGCAATCGACGAGCTGGCGCTGAATGCGCTGGCCGATGGCCTGGGTCAGATTGCGCAACGCCAGTTCACCATAACGGCGCACTATCTGGCTTTGGTTATCAATATCGAGAGCAATAATCGAGAGCGTCTCTAGCTCACCTGCCTCGCGCAATGGGAACGGATAGAGCAGCTCCGCACTTTCGGCGCCTGCAGCGGCGGCTGACGAGCGATCCGGCTCCCCACCAGTCACGTGCTCCTCTCCTTGCCGCGACCCTCTTCCGCCCGTCTCAAGCTCAGCCGTCCCCTCGCCGGTGAACACACTTTGCTGCTGCAAGCGCGCCAGCAGAGCCTCCAGGTCGCGGACAAACTCATTCTCAGAGAGGAAATTGATGAAGGAATCGTTGACGACCTCGGGCGCTCTGACCAACTGCTCCAGGCCCTGCATGGCCTCGAGTCGGGCCCGATAAAGCAGGAGCAGATCCTCTACAATCAGGCTCATGAGACGTAGCAAGCGGAGATCATCCGCCGAAAAGGCCTCCTGGGCGAGGGCGAAGACATAGAGAACGCCAAGCGCAGGGCCAGCCTGGCAACCGATAGGAATGGCAACCGCCGAGCCACCACTTCCAAAGTGCTCAGGCCACTGCGAGAGGCCCGAGCTGTCACGGATAGCTAGACGAGGACGGTAAAGGAGATAGGGACTGCGTAGCGCACGGAAATAGAGATAGCTCTCATTGGGAAAGATGCGCGATTGACCGGCACGATGCGGAGAATTGCGACTACAGGCCATTACCATCAGCACCTGCTGTCCAGGAGGCGCTGAAGGATCTTCAGGCATCAACAGACAGCAACAGTGCCAGCGATCACTGCCCGTTGGTGTTTGTCCCCCGAGTGCGATGATCAGGTCCATCAGGCCGTTGAGCAGGGAATCAGAGGGATCTATGCCTCTAGGAAAGGCGCGGGCGGGATAGAGCCAGTTGCGCAGGTCAGGAGCGAAATAGATCGACCACTGCTCAGCACACGCATAGAGAGGAGAAAGCAGACGGCGAACAGTATGGACGAGCGAGCGATGCAGATTCAAGGGATGCATCTGACGCGGAACGATAAGTAAAGTAGGATCAGCAGGATAGGCCTCTCCTTCAGCGAGAAGGGGCTGAATGCGGAAATCGCTCGGATACTCGAAGGAGGGGGAAGCATCGAGAAAGAGGTGGAGAGTACGCCCGTGGCTGAGCCAGCCGATGAGCGACTCGCCAACCCGCGCCAGCTCCTCGGGTAGGAGCGGCTGCCTGAGAAGGCTGTCATCGGGCGCATGACGTGGCAGCAGAATCGCAGCATGGCTGCGAGAGAGATCCTCGCAAAGCAACAGCAGCGCGTGATGGAGGGCCTGACTGGCAAAATAGCGCCAGAAGACAGCACTATCAGTCTGGGCGATCCGTCGATCAAGCGGCAAAGGAGCGCTAGCTGGCTGGCTAGTAACCATAGCGCTTCCTTCTCCATTGAGGCTGGCAGGCCCAAGAGAATGCCAGAGTTCCGCGATATTGAGAGGAATAGCCCCAGGCGGATAGCCAGCATTGATCAGGTCACGGATAATGGCCAGCTTCTCTAGCTCAGCGGGCGGATAACGCCGCTGGCCAGTATTCGGACGAGAACGTAAAGGGCGCAGCAGGCCACGCTCTTCCCAATCACGTAGCTGGTTCTCCGTAAAGTCGAAGAGCTGGGCAGCCTCCCCAATCGTCACCGTTAACTTCTCGCTGACGAGCTGGAGATACCCGCGAATCCTCCCCCAGGTCTCCGGCTGCTGCAGATGCTTGCGAATGCTCTGGAGCATACGATCATCCATCCTGTCCTCCTCTCCTGTTTCAGCAGGCGAAGTGTCGTTCTCCAACAGTGGCAAGCAAACTAGCGAGCGATCAGACGAGCGAACAAGCCCACCCGCCAGCGCTCAAATTGACATCGGGATCAATGAGACGAGTCAGCGATCAGGCGGCCCCTCAGCCGCTCACAATGAATCGTGTTAGTCCTGCAAACGTTGTAACAATGACAAACATTTTACCGGCTCTGCACTCCCATGTCTCTATTATAGCGAAACCTTAGCTCTATGTCAACTTTTATGACCTTTCAGGAAGACTCCTCTTGACAGAGAGAAGTTTTCTGCTGTATACTACTGATGCATACTAAAATTATCTGGAGTCTTTCCCAGATTTCTTTATATTTAGCTCCTTCTCCTGATTCAGGGACTGATTGCTCGCGTGTGTGGCAGGGATCAAGAGGGGAAGGCGCTGGCTGGGCCCCTCCGGGTCGCTGCGGTCCGCTTGCCTGACTCTCGCTGGCGCACTGGCGCGCCCGCCGCCCCACGTTTGCGGCGTGCTTCGCCCGCCTCGACGTTGGCGCCTCGCTTCGCCCGGAGGCCCCTTTGCGTTCTTGTGCGTAAATTAACCTCTGTTGGTCAGAGGCGAAAGGAAGCGCTTATGACTTTGTGTTCTGCTTCTTCCTGCCGCAGCTCTCGCGATGTTCCTGGCAATGATCTGCCCTGGGAGCAGCTTTACTGCATCCTACGTCCCAGAGTGGCCCACTGGGTTCACTCTGCCTCTCTCTCTTCCTGGTCCAGGCAGCGCGATGAGATCGTGACCGATATCGTCCAGGAAACGATGATTCGCTTGCTTCACTACGCGCGACGTGCCGAGCGGGGAGAGGTGGCACCCATCGATTCGCTGGAGCATTTGAGCTTGATCGTGGCCTACAATTGTTTCCGCGACCTCTGGCGTCGCGATCATTGCCTCATCTATATTATACAGCAGGATTGCTCCGCTCAGCGTGCCAGCTCGCTTTGTCCCGAGTCCGAACAGTTCGAGGCCGTCCTCGATCACGTCTTTGAGGAATGGCTTTTCTCTTTCCTGGCCCGTGAGATTGTCAACTTTCCTGAGAAGCAGCGCACTGCTCTTCTCGTGGACCTGGCCAATCGCATGTACTTCGGTCCACAGCCGACTGTGCTCCAGCGTGCTTTTCTGGAGGTCGGCATTGATCTCCAGCAGTATCGGCGCGAGTTGCCACCTGATCCTGTGGAGCGCGGCCGCCATGCTTCGCTGCTGAGTCTAGCTTATAAGCGTCTGGCGCGCATTGTTCGGGGCCAGTTAGGCGCTCAGGCCGCCTAAACCTGCCTCCTTTTTTTTCTGAGCAAGCAGCGCATTTTTTACCCCTGACAGCTTTGCTCTTCTCGCCCGCCAGGAAGACTCACTGTACCAGAGCCAGAATTTGCTCAGGCCGCCTTGCGCCTTGCTCTTGACCTTCTGCCTTCCGGCTCTCGCCTTCGTCCTCCTCGCTACGCTCCCCTTCCTTGTTCTCTGCTCGCGCTCAGAATAGGAGTCTCTTGGCTTGCAGCCGCTCAATGGCAAACGGTACAATAAGAGCAACTGCGCGGCGCCGCTCGCGCTGTGTGCTCTCTAGCTGTCGCTATCGCCAGTCTGGTCTTTGGTTCTGGCCGCGCTTCGCTTCCTTGAGCAGGGTACTATGTCTGCTGCCACATTCTCGCCAGCCTATCTTACAGCCCTGCAGCGTTATGAGGAGGAGATGCTGCAGCGGTTGGCTTTGCTAGTCAATATCGATTCGGGCACCGGCCAAGTCGAGGGGATTACCCGTATCATGGACTATCTCCGCTCCTGGCTGGAGGGGCTTGGTTGCTCAGTGACTCTCCATGACGGTGGTCAGTATGGGCCTCATCTGGTTGCTCACTTGCGCGGAAGCCGGCCCAGCGGGGGCAAGCGCTTTCTGCTGGTGGGACATGTTGATACGGTCTATGCCCCAGGTTCAGCGCTGGCCTGCCCTTTCCGCTGCGATGGTGAGCTGGCTTTCGGCCCTGGGGTCATCGATATGAAGTCCGGTGTGATTATGGCCCTCTACAGTCTGCGTGTGCTTTTAGAATCGCGCTTCGCGGATTTCAGCGATATCTTTCTGGTCTTCAATGGCGATGAAGAGATGGGGTCTCCTTCAAGCGCACCGCTCCTTTGGGAGTTAGCCCGTCAGGCCGATGTCGGCCTGGTTTTGGAGCCAACGCGCTCCCCAGAGATCATTACAGAGGCTCGCAAAGGGGCCGATCGCTATCTGCTGGAAGTCAGCGGCCTGGCCGCCCATTCGGGAGCTGAGCCACATCGGGGCCGCTCGGCGGTCATCGAGTTGGCTCATAAGATCCTAGCCATCGATCACTTGCATGCGCTGCTCCCAGGAGTGACCTTTAATGTGACACGGCTCAGCAGTAGTGAGCTGTTGAATGTGGTGCCTGAGTGGGCCCGGTGCTGGATTTCGGTGCGTGCCTATACTCAAGAGGGACTGGACGCTGCTGCCGAGGCTCTGGAGCGGATCGTGACCAGCCCGAGTGTGCCTGGCACCCAGGCCCGTCTGACGCGTACGCGGGGCCGTGTTCCTTATCAGGCAACGCCCCAGGTGCGAGCTTTGGTAGAGGTGGCACGCTTGGAGGCGCAGGCGCTCGGCTTGGAACTGGTGGCGGAGGCCAAGGGAGGTGTCTCAGATGCCAATCTCTTGATGCAAGCCGGTCTCCCCACCCTGGATAGCCTCGGACCAGTCGGGGGAAAAATGCATGTGTTGCGCGAGGAGTTTCTACGCATTCCTTCTCTGGCGCTGCGCGGGGCCTTGTTAGCGGGTTTGATCCGTCAGCTTGCGCTGCAACCCCCAGGACCTGCCGTCCCTGCTGAGGGCGAAAGCAGGTCCGCCAGGTCCTGAGCCGGCAAATACGCGGCCTTTCTACCAGGGAGAGAGACAGGGAAGGGAGAGCGGGCTTGTTGCTCGCTGTTGCTCGTGCTATAGCTAAGCTAGCTCGTTTAGGTGAGGGGTAAGCATGCCATCATTCTCTACAGGAGCTGCTGACCGCTATCTGCAGCTCGCGCCCACCGTGCGCGCTGCTTTAGTTGAGGGCCGCCCGCTGGTGGCCCTGGAATCGACTGTCATCGCTCATGGGCTACCATATCCCACGAACGTGGAAACAGCTCTGGCGATGGAGGAGGCGATTCGCGAGGTAGGAGCTGTACCGGCGACAATTGCCATCCGCGCCGGTCGTATCGTGGTCGGGCTGGACAGAGCGGCCCTCGAAGAGCTGGCCACGGCCCAGGATGTCCTGAAAGTGAGTCGGCGCGATCTCGCTTTTGCTCTGGCAAGTCAGCGACTGGGAGCGACGACGGTCTCTGGTACGATGCTCTGCGCTCACCTGGCCGGTATTCGTTTCTTCGCCACCGGTGGCATTGGAGGCGTCCATCGCGGCGGCGAAAGTTCCTTGGATATTTCGGCTGATTTGATGGAGCTGAGTCGCACGCCGGTGCTGGTAGTTTGTGCGGGAGCGAAAGCGATTTTGGATTTGCCTCGTACTTTAGAATATTTGGAAACGCAAGGGGTGCCGGTCCTCGGTTGGCAAACGGATGAGTTCCCGGCTTTCTATACTCCACGCAGTGGCTTGCGGGTGCAGCAGCGTGTAGATGATGAAAGGCAGATAGCGGCCATTGCGCGTGCGCATTGGGCGTGTGGCCTGGCCGGTCTGCTTGTGTGTGCTCCGGTGCCCGCAGAGGCAGCTCTGCCCTCTGAGCAAGTGGAGACGGCAATTGCTTCAGCGCTGGCCGAGGCCGAGGCACGGGGAATCCACGGGGCCGCGCTGACGCCTTTCTTGCTGCGCCAGGTTGCCGAGATCACGCGAGGGGCCAGCATTGAGGCCAATCGCGCTCTGTTAGTCAACAATGCGCGCTTGGCGGCTCGCCTTGCGCGCGCTTATGTCGCTGCCGCAGGGCAATAGGCGAGAGGTGTGCCTGGCTTCCTGCCTGGTCATTTTGACTGGCCGGTCTTGAGTGACAGGCTGCCTGTCTGGAGTTTGCTCCTGTTGATTTCTCGTCGCCTAAGGACTACAATAGGATGCTGGAAAGCACGTGCCAGAACGGAGACGTGCCTTGAGATCCCGGGCAACAACGCTGTTCGCTTGGCAGGTTGGGGCTTAGCTTAGCGCTTGACTTGGCCACGAACCCTCTGCCCTGGGTACTCCCCGAAAGGAGTTTCGTCACGTGATTTCTGCTGCACCAAAGGGCAAAGTCTTCGGCAGCATTATTCTGACAATCCTTTGGATCTGCTGCTTTCTCTTTATAAAGCCGACGCTGGTCTTCGATTTCGGCGGCGGGGTGATGATTAACCTGCTCCTGCTGGCTGCCATCATCGGCCTGCTGGTGTTGGTCCTCTATCATATTTTCTACCCGTCTCCGCCGATTATTACGAAGCTCAGTCTGACGGTTGCCCTGACGCTGGTCTGGCTTGCCCTGATCATTTTCTATCCTTTCAAAGATCCCAACAACACGGCGGCGGGCGCCGTGGGCTTCTTTACGCTCATCGGAGGCCTCGCTGTGGCGATCCTTTGGGTCTACTTTTTCTGCGATGAGGTCATTTGAGAACCTCGCTTTTGGCGAGGCCATAACTCAGGCTGCAGATGCTGAGCAGCCGCCCCGTTTTTTCTGGGGCGGCTGCTCTTGCCTCTTTCGAGGCCAGGCGCCGGGCAGCGTTTCACCAGCGGCGATGTCGCTGGCACTGGTTTAGTGCCGGAAATGCCGTCTGCCGGTGAAGATCATAGCGATGGCGTGCTGGTTGGCGACACGAATGGAGTCTTCGTCACGAATGGAGCCACCTGGCTGGATGATGGCCGTTACTCCGGCTTTGGCAGCCGCCTCAACACCGTCAGCAAAGGGGAAGAAGGCATCTGAGGCCAGTACCGCCCCTCGAGCACGCTCGCCGGCTTTCTCGACAGCTAGTTGGACGCTGGTGACACGATTCATCTGGCCAGCTCCTACCCCCACTACTGCCAGTTTATGCGCCAGGACAATGGCATTCGATTTGACATGGCGCACTACCTTCCAGGCAAACATGAGGTCGGTCATCTCTTCAAGCGTCGGTTTGCGCTCGGTGACGACCCGATATTCTAGCTCGTGCTCACCGATAAAGTCGGCTGTTTGCAGCAGAACCCCCCCGCTGACGCTACGGATGTCAAAGCGACCGGATTTGAAGATCTGGGCGTTGAGCGTTGAGGGATCAATGGGGGCATGGGTGGCCAGTAGGCGAATGTTCTTTTTCTGACGCAGGATGGCCAGGGCTTCGGGCGTGAATTCGGGCGCGATGACGGCTTCGTAAAAGAGCTGGTGGATCTCTTGGGCTACGTCGGCCTCGACAGGCCGGTTACAGCCGATGATCCCTCCATAGGCTGAGACCGGGTCGCCAGCGTGAGCTTTGCGATAGGCTTCAAGCAGTGTGTCACCACAGGCCAGACCGCAGGGGTTGGTGTGTTTGATGATGGCAACCGTGGGAGCGGCAAAGCTGCCTGCAGCAGCCAGGGCTGCGTCAAGGTCCAGCAGGTTGTTGAAAGATAGCTCCTTGCCATGCAATACCTCTGCACTGGCGACCGCCGGACGGCAGTCCTTGGCACGTGAGAGACCCCCCCAGCGATAGAAGGCGGCTCGCTGATGAGGGTTCTCGCCATAGCGCAAGGTTTGAAGGCGCTGCAGCGGCAGGGTCAGCTCTTCGGGGAAGTAGTCGGGGTCCTGGCTGCGTAAATATTCGGCAATGGCGGTATCGTAGCTGGCTGTATATTGAAAGGCGATAGCGGCCAGCCGGCGCCGGGTCTCTAGACTGACCTCGCCGCGCTCTTGCCACTCTTGCAAAACCGGCGCGTAGTCCTGGGGCCGCACCAGGACGATGACGTCCTGGAAGTTTTTGGCGGCGGCGCGAATGAGGGCAACGCCTCCGATGTCGATCTGTTCCTGCGCTTCTTCCAGGCTGACGCCTTCACGAGCGACGGTTTCGACGAAGGGATAGAGGTTGACGGCCACAAGGTCGATAGGAGCAATGCCATGCGCTTCTAGTTCGCGCATATGAGCTGGATCAGAGCGCCGTGCCAGAATGCCACCGTAAATGTGTGGGTGTAGGGTCTTGACGCGCCCTCCCAGGATCTCAGGAAACTGGATAAGGCGGCTGACTGGGTGAACGTCTATACCGGCACTTTGGAGGGCCGCCGCCGTTCCCCCGGTGGCAAAGATGGTTACCTGGCGCTCGGCCAGGGCACGCCCTAGCTCCTCTAGGTGCTCGCGATTGGCTACGCTGATGATTGCTCGCATGCTGGTTTGTTCCTTTCGCTTCGCTGGGCTGCCAGTAGAGCCACTTTCCACATTTGTTTCTGAGCTTAGACGTTCGTTCGTCCGTTCGCTGGCTCGCTCTCGTACCTGCCCCGCCCGCGCACACATGGCCTCACGAGCCGAGTGGCCGCCACGACACCCGCTCCCGGCGGGGCCAGCGCTCCGACCTCGTACTGGTCGCCAGGCGCAAGACAATCCTTGGATTCTCCCGCCCACTTGTAGCTTGCGAGATGAAAGGCACGCCACTAGCACGACCATCACGGTTCGGTCTACTATGCCCTCACTACTCTCCGCATGGTCTCTATGCCGCTGACGCCCTAGATGGATATGACAGAGTAGGACTACTTGCCGCCTGGCTAGTCGGTTGGCCGGATGAGAAGAAATTTCAATGCATAGTATAGCAGAAACGGGTGGCCTGCCGACTAGCGCCTTGCTCTTCTTCGCTCGCTCCAGGCTGCTGTCGACCCGCCTTGCTCTTCGGTACCTCCTGCCACCCTGCTCTCTCCGCGCTCTAGCTATCTTAACCGCCTCATGGTACTTTCCAGCCAGTTTCCGACCCAAACGGCAGCAGGGGTCAGAGCCTGGGGTATTATCTCATCCAGAATAGATTGATCAGCTTACATTATTCGATGCAAAGCTCTCTCACTCTGTTTCAGCAGGAGAGGGGTGCTGGCTCGCCTGCCTTGCGGGCCAGCCCTCTCAAGGGGGTCTGAAATTTCATGAAGCCATTGCACAAGGAGATCGCCAGGCCGGACCCTATCGGCCTGGGGTCCGAACGTCGACGCCGGCGTCGACGTTTTTCTCCGCTGATGTTGGCGGGGGTGCTTGTGCCGCTGATCCTGGCTTTGGCAGGCGGCGCTCTCTATTTGATCCCCCGGCTCAGCGCCTCGCAGGCCGCCGCGCCTGCCAATCCTGATTGTACGCTGATCGTACCGCCTCATCCCCTGACAGCACGCGGCCTGGCGACGCCCTATCAGCTTGTAGCAAGTGATCCAGCCCGTGGGCCCTGTCACGAGGCTAATCCTGACCAGGCGGCCTTTGTCCAGGCGGCCATTATCGATCCCTCTACAGGGCACATCTTTATCTACAATCCCCTGGTGGTCGATCAGGGCCAGAGGCCAGCCCTGGCCCCTGTGGTTCCACGCTTGCCCCCGGGGGGCATTGTGGGGATCTGGTTCGGCTTCAACGGCGAGAATTTGACGCTCCGCGGCATGGATCACAGCCTGACTGAGGGTCACTGCGTGAACGGCATCCGCGGCTCGCTCTTTGGCCAGTTCGCCTACTGTAACGCACCCGCCTTCTTCGCCGCGGCCAATCAGGCTATACGTGCCGGCAAATTAAAGCCCCCGCCGTTGGGGCAGGCCCGCGACGGTCTACCTTGTCCTAGTGTGCGCGATTTCTCGCTGGTGGACCAGGATCAGAGCGACAATGTGACGACCGCCTATCTGGTGACCAGAGATGGGCGCATCGCTCAGATGACTCGTCGGGCAAGTGCTACGCTGGAGCATGCTCAGCCCCAGGTTAATAGTAGCGATAACCGCCTGCTCGCCATTGGCTTGGATGGTGCTCTGGGCTGCACACCCTGGATGGCACCCGATCTGGCGGACCCAGGGCAGATGACGACCGCATTGCCGCTCAACGAGCTGCAGGCTGCCATCTGGCAGCGAGCTCCCGTAGCCCTGGTTCCCAACGGCGACCCGATGGTGACGGTTGATGGTCATCCTAATCTGGCTAAGCTCAATGCCTACCGCGCCGGCGTCGATCAGCCTCAGGTGCGCGACCAGCTCTTCGCCAGCACCACTCTGTACTGCGCCAATCTGCTGGCCATTGCTCCTCTGCGCCTGCTCGTCGACGCACCGCTCACGAAAACACGTCCCTCACCCGATCCGGCTGTGGCTAACTCGCTCTTCACCTTTCTCGCTCAGCGCTTTATCACAACCTTTGAAGTTGATGGCCTCAACTGCACCCGGCTGCTGCATGTCCCTGATCCTGTGCAGGTCCAGCGCACGCCACAGGGTGTGGCTGTTGCCGCCACCATTAATGGCGCAGTTGTGAAGACGCCTCTTGATTGCAACGTCAATGGAACGCTGATTGTGGGCTGCAACGGGATGGCAACGCTCAACGGCCAGACCTGCAGTCTGATGACCGATCGACGCATGCACCAGATCATCGTGACTTGTCCGGCCAATAATCGCCAGTGAGCAGCAAGGCAAGGAACGGTTCCTCTCCTGCAGCGCTATCGCCAGTGGTCGGAACCAGGTGCCAGGATGGGAGAAAGGCAACAGCATCCCACCGCCAGGACCGCCAGTCAATCAGGCCTGAACGCCTTCGGCCCCAAAAAAGCCCGAGAGAGCAGGCGCTAGACGCTTGCTCTCTCTTTCTCTTGCTTGCTACCGAGTAGTAGACTGCCCCGCACCGGGTTAGAGACTGCCCAGTGCCAGTCTTTCAGCCTGAAGTAGGGCAGTCAGCGCGGTCAGCTTCCGACTTCCGCCTGGGCCTGGGCAAGCAGCTCCTCAACCGAGGGGCGTCCAGGGAAGGTCGGATAGACGCTAACCTTGCGCTGTGTGCGCGAGGCATAGCCAAACTTCACATATCCGTCGATGAGCGCAAACAGCGTGTAATCGCGTCCGACCCCTACATTATCGCCGGGCTTAATCTTTGTACCGCGCTGGCGTACGATAATGGTCCCGGCGGAGACAAGCTGACCATCGTAGCGCTTTACACCTAGGCGCTTCGCCTTACTATCGCGACCGTTACGCGAGCTACCAACACCTTTTTTATGCGCCATAGCAAGTAAACCTCACGATCTCTAGACTACTCCTCGCTGGAGGCTTGAGAAGCCTCACCCTCCTGGGACCGTACGCGACGCCGCCGGCGAGTTCTGGCCTGCCCCTCTTCCTCGGAGGTGCCGCCAGCAGTCTCCGGCTGCTCAGCCACAGGTTGAGCAGTTGGCTCCACTACCGAGGCTCCCTGCTCAGTCGCAGCAGGAGCCTGACCGGTCACGAGGCTCACGCCGTCCAACAGAATATCGTCGATGGTCAGGATGCTAATCTCCTGGCGATGGCCTCGGCGCCGGCGATAGCGCTTCTTCGGCTTATACTTGAAAACAACGATCTTTTCGCCCCGTGCATGCTGCTTCACAGTGGCTAACACGGCGGCATTCTCTACCAAAGGACGCCCGATCAAAGTGCGATCGGCGTCGGAGAGCAGCAGGACATCGCTGATCCGAATCTGGGTGCCCTCCTGCACGGGGAGGCGATTGACCTCCAGGGTCTCGCCTACCTCGACTTTGAATTGTCTTCCACCACTTCTAATGACGGCAAACATCGCTTCGATTCGGCTCCTTTATCTCTACCTCCGCTCACCACCATGCTGCGGCGACTAGCTTCCCAGGCGACTATTCTGGCTCTAGCCTACTGTCCTACCATACGGGATACGTTGAAGGCGTGGGTGGAGACCTTCAGCACAGTTCCCGGGCTGCGCACAGCCAACCATGCTCGGCGATTTCTTGACCAGGACCTTGGAGCGCTGCAATTGGGCAGGGTAGTCAAGCGCCATCCCCCCGCCTGCGATACAGGCAGCGACAAGTCCTTCATGCCAGACAAACACCTTGTACTCTGAGCAAGCAGCCTTTTCAGTGGGCAAATTGCTCACCTGACACGGCCACGCAGGACTAATCACAAGCTAGCAGTCACTGTTAGAGCCAGGAGCGGACGCGTCCCTTTTCCGCAGACAGCCTGCTGAGGCGCTCAGCAGCAGCCCTGGACCAGCCAGCCTGACGGGAGGGAGATCCTGGGCAGCTCAGGACAGCCCCAACTCAGTCAGACTGATCCCACAGGCTCGAGTGATCTGATAATCTGACGCGCCCTGCTATCATGGGCGGGTGTGACCGCCCACGCCTGGGCGGGAGCGGATGCTTATCGGGAGTGCGTAGCCCGCGCTGCACCTGCAGCACGGGGCCGCTACACCTGAGAGCGCTACCTTAGATGCCTTGTCATGATAGCAAGCCCACAAGCGCTTTGTCAAGCGCGGGTCCTCTTCCATTGCCTGGTAACGCACAGCAAGAGCGAGGAGGGACGAGGCCGCATCTTGCAGGGACCAGCGAACGCTAGCTCGCTATGCATACCGGCCACCTCACTCATAGGCAATATGGTAGCCAGTGCCAGGAGAACCAAACATGTGGTCGGCCCATGCTATGATATGCTATAGTTGTGATAGCCGGCGGTACCGACCGTCAGGCCGAGCCGCTCGCCAGGCCAGATCGGAGCGCGTTGCAGTGATGGAAAGAAAAAGCGGGCATATCGAACGGCCCGAGCTGGAGCGCTACTCAGATAGCCCCCTCTTCAACACCAAAGCCGTTGTTCAACAGACCGGTGTGCCAGCGCCCACGCTGCGGGCCTGGGAGAGTCGTTACGCTATTCTCTCGCCGGAGCGGGCCTCTAACGCCTATCGTCTCTATTCCGAGCGCGACATTGCCCTGATTCGCTGGCTCAAAGAGCGTGTTGACAGCGGGATGGCCATTAGTCAGGCCGTAGCTCTCTGGCGGCATCTGGAGGAAGAACACCAGAAGAGAGTGCGTCAGCTCCAGCAGATGGCGACCGAGCTGCCAAGCGAACGGAGACCGGCCTTTCAGGTCGCCTTCTCCCTCCCAGCCCAAGCTAGCCCCCAGGAGAGCAGCTCCGTCCAGACGACAGCCTCCTCACGCTCTCCCAACATCGTCA
>NZ_JADGHT010000099.1 GCF_019683755.1 Thermogemmatispora sp.
TTGCTCTCTCTTTCTCCTTGCCTCCTCCTGTCTGCAGTATTTTATATATTAGTAGGTAGTGTTGGGGAGAACCGGTCGCCAACTGGGGCCGGGAGGAAAAGGCCAGCCTCTTCCAGGCCGCGCCCTAGCCTGACCTTATGGCATGGGGCTAGTAACCAGCGGTCAAGATGGCAACGCAAGCCGCTCTCCACTTCCCGCTCTGCACAACAATCCGAGTCTGCTGCTCATAGAGCATGCCAGAAAGAGAACGACGATGCGGATCATCTGGGAATGGCTGCGGCGCTGGCAGCTCTCTCTCTTCGAGAAAGTGATTCTTACCAATAGTCTGCTGTTGTTGGCGGAGGCCGTTGCTGCCCTCTGGGTGACCAGCCATGCGCTGGAAGCCCATCACTTTTTCATTGATACTGCGTTTTTAGTTGCTGCCACCTTACTCAGCATCGCCATCAATGCCTTGCTGTTGCGAGCCAGCTTCCGGCCCCTCTTCCGTCTACTGGAGATTATTCGCCAGGTCACTGCTGGCAAGACTGATGCGCGAGCTGATCCGGCCGCTGCAGATTCCGATTCCGAAGTGGGCCAACTGGCTGCGGCCTTCAACACGATGCTGGATCGGCTGGAAGATCAGCGCCGCCAGCAGTCGGCGCTGATTTTGCAAGCAAGAGAGGAAGAGCTACGGCGCGTTTCACGCGAACTCCATGATGAAGGCAGTCAGAATCTGACCGCCATCCTGGTCTACTGCGAAATCCTCCTGCGCACCCTGGAAGGCTTACCCGCTAGAGCCATTGCTGACGAGACGCGTCAGCAACTCATAACCGGTTGCCAGCAGTTAAGCGAGCTGGCTCAGCGTACCCTCGACTCTATTCGTCATCTCTCACAGCGGTTACGCCCTCCAGTGCTCGATGATTTGGGGCTGGTGGCGGCCCTGCGCTGGCTGGTTGAGGATAGCCGTCAGCGTTTTTGCCTCCCCGTTGAGCTGACTCTCGAGGAGCAGGCTCTCTGGCAACGCTTGCCGCCCTCCTACGAGACAGCCCTCTTTCGCATCGCTCAAGAAGCGCTCACCAATGTAGCCCGCCATGCACGAGCTAGCCGGGCTCAGCTCGCGCTGCGCCTGACCTCTGATGCCATCCATCTCTCTATTCAAGATGACGGAGCCGGCTGTGATCCAGATCAGCGTAGCAACGGGCTGGGGCTGGTAAGTATGCGAGAGCGCGCAGCCCTCCTTGGGGGCAAATTGTACATCGAGGCGCGCCCCGGCCAGGGCACGCGTGTCGAGGCCATTTTACCCCTGCCTGCGACCTCATGAAAGCCCACTAGCCTATAGCATAGCTCGGCCTGGCCTCGCTGTCGCGTGACCCTGGGCCTGACCTTCGTGTCACTCAAGCGACTTCTAGATGGAGGATCTGTTGCTGTGGCATAAAGCCAGCAGCTCGTGCCTCAATCTTAATCGCCCAGGCGCCTGGCATCGAGAAAAAGACCTGCACACTATAGCTGCCGGGCCCCTCCTGCCGAATATAGATCGGGGTTGGCCCCATCACCATATCTGGCATCCAGGCGGACGAGGTTACCTGAGCCTTCTCAATGGGAATCCCCTGGGGATCAGTGAGTTGCAACTGTAGTTGTGCTGTCCCCACGCGCAACGGCGGCTGTTCTGCTAGATGCACCTGCAGCACAGCCGGAGCCTGTACCGGCCAAAGAGCAGCCAGCGTTAGAACCGCAGCGCAAGAAAAGACTAACAAGAGCCAGAAGATCGGGCGCACACGCATGAGTGCTTACCCTCTCGGCGTGGTATCCTTCTCCTCTTCACGCGCAATCTGACGGCGCATCTGAGCAAAGCTAGAAGAGCTACTGGCCTGACGAGTGAGGCTACGGCCCAACCCAAGACCAGCACCGCCACCAACGAGCAGACCAGCGATACCTGCCACACTGACCCACAATGGCAGGTTGCTTGTCCCACCCGCGCCGCTGGAAGAAGTCGCGGAGTTTGAGGTAGTGGACGACGGCGCGGGAGTCGGGGTCGTCAGCGTGCTACTCGCCCCTGCAGGTTTCACAGTAAAGATAAAGGCTCCCTCTGCGGGATCTCCGTCCTCCGCAGAGACAGTAATCCAGCGCACGATATAGACTCCGTTGCCATCCGGTTTAATACGGACCGACATTTCGCGCGGATTATTCAGAGGAATAGTGGCGTTGCCCTGGCTAATCAGCTCCCCACTTGGCCCATAAACGAAAAGATTGCTCTTGCTGGGGTCAGGATCCACATTCTCGGCAGTGAAGACCGTCACTGTCGAAGGCACCTGGCTGATTGTTGAGCCAATTTTCGGATTAGCATCAATAACCTTAGCATGAGCCGAAGCGGGGACGATACCAAAGAAAAAGAGTAATAACGCGCTTAAGAACAAGGCGCAACCTAGCCGGATCAAGCGCGTGCGCTTCCTGCGAGAAGATAGCATAGTCAGCATCCCCTCTTTATCATTTCCACAAGCAGTGGCTCTCTGCTCTGACCCTCTCAGTGCCCGACTAGAAGGTAGCGAACAGAGGGCAGTGCGTGGGCCAGACAGTCTCTGAACCTAGCATAGGGAGTGGCCTGAGCGCTGTCTATTGGGAAGAATCCCTATTTTTGTCACTGAGATCCTGTAAGGTGTTCGAGCCTTCGGGCTGGTCTCTGCTCTAAGCAGGAAGCGGGCCAATGCCCGAGGGAGGCGACTGCTGAGGAAAAATTGCAGAAGAGCCTCCAGGATAACCGGACTGGCCTGGAGTGCTGGCAGGGAGGGACCAGCTCAGAATAGCTAGTCAGTAAGAACCTGCCAGGAATAGCCTCCGTCCTGGCTAAAAAGCACACTCGCGGGGTAGAAGAAGGCTGCATAGAGCAGCGTGTCCCGTGCAGGCGAAAGCTGCAATGTCATCAAATCGCTGCGCGAGAAAGTAAAGCGCTTCTGCCAACTCCGGCCCTGATCGTTCGAGAACCAGAGATCGCGACCTGCTAGGGCATAGAGAGCATTCCCCTGAGCCGAGCTGACCAGACGTGTCAGTGGAATAGTTGGCGTAGGGCCGTTCAAATGAGTGATCTGCTGACTTCCATCTTGCCAGCGATAGAAACCTTCATCGGTGGCACAGAAGATGATGCGGGGCTGGGTTTGGGTCGCTGTCAAGCTCAGAACCGTACCGCTGATGCCCTGAAGGCGTTGCCAGTGGGCTCCATCATCAAGGGTTTCAAAAAGCCCCTGGTCTCCCCCGAGCAAGAGATGACGGGGCTGTTGCGGGTCGGTTAGAAACACTGGCGTCTGCATAGCTGAGAGCGCGCCGCTGGTAATTGGGTGCCAGTGGACTCCCAGGTCTAGCGTTTCGTACCAACCAGCGTAGACAAAGAAGGCGTAGAAATGACCTGCGGGACCGCCTCCTGCTTGCACTGAAAAGGGATAGGCTGAAGGTGGCAAATGAGGCGGATTGCTCAGGCGCCAGCTATTCCCGCCGTCGCGGCTGATGTAAACGCCGGGCTGCTCACTGCCGATACCGCTCGGTACAGCGATCACCGCGAGGACATTCGGGTCTCCCGGGGCAGGTGCAATTGAGGTCACCATTGCCGGGGCCAGCGCGCCCCGTTGCTGAGGCCAGCTCCGCCCTCCGTCTTGGCTAATGAAGAGGCCGAAATGCGTTCCCAAGTAGAGGCTGCGCCCATTATTTCCCAAGGCCAATGTATGTAAATGGGTCTCGGGATTCGAAAGAGGACGTCCTGGCACCGTTGGATCCGTCGCGCTGCGGCGATTACTCAAAAGCTCCCAACTCGCAGCTACAATCACTGCAATCACTATGATCGCCAAAAGCACATAGATGCCACGTCTCTGGCTCCTGCTCGCTTTCGGCTCCTGCTCCTTCAAAGCAGGCTCGCTCGGTAGGCGCTGTTGCGACGTCGCCATTGTTTCTCTTATCTTCCCCCGTGTGCTCAGGCTCAACTGTTCAGACTCCCAGACGAACGGACTCGGCCCCCACTGGCAGGGCAATTATCCACTGGCTAGGCCCGCTGACTGTCCCTACGAAAAAACATACCAATTCAGGTCAATAGGGAAGATTCCTGATGGCAGTCAAGTGATCTCTGGCTAGCTAGAGGGGAGCTGGTGGACCGACTGCTATCAGGGTCACGAGCTATCCTTCATCTCCCTTGACCCCTCCCCGGGGGGTATGGTATAGTGGCAGTAGGCAGATTCCCGACAGACAAGGCGAGAAATCTTTCAGCAGAAAGGAGCCAGTTGCTGTGCAGGAAGAGCGCCGTCGTGAGGTCTTAAAACGGCTCTCCTACATCAGGGGGCATCTCGACGGCATTTCCAAGATGGTAGAGGAAGACAAATACTGCGTCGATATCCTGCGTCAGAGCTATGCTGTACGTCGGGCGCTAGAGAAGGTCGAGGCGATCATTCTCGAAGGGCACCTGCATACGTGTGTTCCCGAAGGCATTAAAAGCGGGCGTGAAGAGGCAGTTGTTGCGGAACTCCTCCAGCTCTTCACGCTTGCGGGGAACCACCTCAAGACGCCGGAGGTCGGTGAATTACCTCCTGTAGAAGGATGATGGAAAGGACGCAGAGTAACGGCATGAATACCGCAAGCACTTCGGTAACTCTCGTTTCTCCAGACATCTCCTGTGAGCACTGCCAGCGAGCGATTGAAAGCGCGCTAGGAGCTTTACCGGGAGTCGCACAGGTGAGCGTTGATATCGCTAACAAGAGCATCCAGCTCTTCTATGATCCAGCTCAGGTCTCGTTAGAGCAGATTGAGAAGCAGCTCGACGAGATCGGTTATAGCATTGTGCACTAGAGGGTGGTCCAGGTCGCCAGGGGCCCTACTTGGGCCCCTGGCCGGGCAAGGCGAGACGAGGAGCAGGGTCTGGTCTTGCAGATCCTGCCCCTCGTCTCGCAAGTAGACTAATGTCGCTCGCTAGTTGGCCTTCGTCCTGCGTGGCTAGTATAGGCCCCGTCACCGGCCGCCCCTGTAGCCAGGAGAGAACTGAACCTAGTACGTTGTTGGTCCTACTGACCGCGGCTGCAAAGGAAAAGTTGCCTCGGTCTGGCGAGGCAGTTCAGTCAGATCAGTAATGCGCAGCCAGCGGACCTCTAAAGCAAGGGCTTGCACTGGAAGCCTGGCGATGAAAGAGGCTGCCGCCTGAGACTTCTGAATCAGCCGTTGACGTATGGTGGCGCTGGACTGCTCATCGTTGATGAAACGGGCCTCGGCCGTGGCCTCCAGCCAAGTAGTTGGCTTTTCAGGTCCGATAAAGATGCCTGCGCGTGGATTGCGCTGGAGATTTGCCAGCTTACGCGACGTTAGGATGAAAGTACAATAAAGCGTCAGTGTATTGCGCTCCTCGCTCAGCGGCTCCTCTGCGTAGAAGACACGTGTCACGTAAGGCTGACCATTGTCCTCTGTGGCGATTGCCAGTGTATCATGACGGGCAAGGAACTCATTAATGGTTGACCGTAGTCGGGCTTCGTCGTGTACATCCATGATCATTGTCCCCAAAGGTGTCTGAGCCTCAATGAGCTTCTGTCTGGCCGACTGCCAATGCTCGGTTCTGCCAGTAGCATACCGCAAGATGGCAAGAAGGGCCAGTCTTGTGACGCACTGAAGTCGTCAGGCTCGGGGCTAGTCTTGGCTGAGCGCTGCTCCGGAGAGCTGCATGGCAAAACCCTTAACCGAGAAAGGTGCCAAGCTAAGCCGAGCGAGAGGCTGGCCCTTGTTTCGAGCAGCGCCTTTTCGTTATGCTTTTAAAAGCGTACAACCCCTATTCAACACAAACCTATTTAGCAACACGAAAGGACCAGAGGCAGAAGCCCAATGAGTGAACGTTTTCCCTGCTGGTATCCCCTGCAGATCAGATTTCGCGACCTTGATCCATTAGCTCACGTCAATAACGCAGTTTAAACTGCGTTTTCAATTTGGCACTTTCAAACACCTTCCCATTACCATCGCAGAGCTGAAACAGCTCCTCTCGAAGTCCCCTAAGCGTTCTACCTCACAGAACAGGAGTGCCAAATGAACACCCGAGCACGGACGCCAATCAGCACCTTCGCCTCTCTGCAATGGTATGATGAGACCATTAAGTTTATCTTCAACTTTGCCGCGAAAACTAGCGAACTCTTGCTCGCCGCAGGCGTTGTTATCAGCTCCGCAAACTTTCTTACAGATGGCGCGATTATGCAAGATCGTAGCCCACTATCCGTCGCCTGGGCATGGGCGCAGGCGCTTGCAATCGACAGCAGCTTAGGAATCGTGTTCGTCAACGGCTTTCAGGCCGCGCGCGACCGCGACAAGTTTAAGGCAGCTATCTACTTTATCTTGACGGTGATGCTCGCTATGGTTGCTGGGCTGCTTACCCACTTCGATGCGCTAAGTCACGCTACCAACCTTCCCGTAACGGACAAAAGCATTTCAGGGGTCATTCCCCTCTGGGTATTGACTGCCCTGCGTGCTACTGCTGTAATCGGCTTCTTGCTCGTATCCAGGCTCAAAAATATTCACCTCAGCAGGCTGCATGAACATATCCCTCCGCCAGCGATGGAGGCAGGATCGGCAGCTCCGCAGCATACTATTACCATTGATTATGCCCAACTGGCGACAGCGATTGTAGAGGTCTTACAACAGCGGGCAAAGTCTGCAAATTCCCCCGCGGACGCTGAAGAGACGCCATTGTTTCCGCTTCTCCAACTCGCGAGTGTACCAGCAGTAGCAGGGTTGGAAGCTGACCAACCCTCGAGACCCCCACGCCAGAGACGAGACGCGGATGCAGCGACCCGCATTATGCGCGCCTACGCAGAGATCCAAGAGGAGCGTGCACAATCTCAGGAACACAAACCTATCTCAGCTCGCGACCTCGCGAAGCGAGCTAGGGTGCGCCGTTCGGCATGTAGCGCGTGGCTTCAGGCTCACATAGCCACCCAAGTAGAAGATGATGGGCGATCGCTGGCTGACTGATACTAGCCATCCAGAAGGCGAGAGGATGCAGGATCAATCTGTATCCCCTCGCCTTTGATTGATTACGGTTGGATTAGAATTGTGCAGCGTGGCTTGAGGAGGAGCGGCGCGAGTATCATCGACTGAAGTTTGAGATGGTCGAGTCATTAGACTCATCAGATAGGGACAGATAGAGGCTAAATCGATACCCCGGTCTATAAGCTTAGCACAGCGTAATCCTTCCACCTTGCCAGCCAGCGCCGCCGGATGCCGGGGCGCCGCTCCTCTGCTTTCGGCAGATTCTAGCGATCCAGGGGTGAGCCTGCCTCGTCAGCACAGAAGCGAGCAACTGACGCTGCTCGCTTCTGGAGGGAATCTAAAATCTTCTGCGGCGTGATCCCCTGAGTATCCCAGGTGGGTTCTCACACCTATCAAGGCCAGGCCCGGTGAGCGCTCTCTGATCAGCATCGGGAGGCGAGAAGGTACGGCCTCAGAGAGTCATCCTTTAATGGAAATGACACGGCGAGGCCAGCTCCTACACCTACTTCGGCCCTATAGTGAGAGGCCTTTTTAATGGACGCAGTGCGCAATGAGCAGGGCTAAGGCAACAAGTAGGACTGTTAGAGCAACATAGCCCATACAATACATCTCAGGAGTCTCATAGTTTTTGAGACGCACCAAGCAGTACCAACAGCGATGCTGGGAGCTAGGATAGGCTCTACCACAGACCGGGCACATCCGCATAGCATGCCTCTCTTTTAGAAACTCACACCGTCTTCTGTACCATTGCTGGTTTCTTCCTGATCGGGGTTGTAGATATAGGGAAGCACAACATTAAATTCGTTGCCCGATCGCTTGATAGCCAGGGCTTCCTTTTGCTCGCGCGATGCAGCCGTAGCGCGCTCCTGTAATCGCGCCTGTTCTCGCCTCAGAAGTTCCTTCGGATCAGTGCAAGCAAGCTGATCTTCCAGGTCAGAAGCAACCACTTGCAGCGGGATATGCGATTGACGGCAGAAGAAAAGCCCTTCTCCCTTCCCAGCACCAAGTAAAAACTTGCGCTCCTCATCAGAGAGCTTGAAGGCATTCACGACTGCGTCAATAGTAGTGCTGTCCTGTTTCATCAGGAACTTTTGCGAGGCATTGAGTAAGATTGTCCTCCCTGATTCACTGGAAAGAAAGTCTTCGACATTCTGTGTCACTAAGCGCAGATGCAGGTTGTACTTTCTGGCACGGCGCGAGATACCGGCAAGGAAGCGCCCGCCCTCTGGAAAAGCCATCAATACCCAGGCCTCGTCAATCAGTAGCATGCGCGGCACCGGTAGCCGATCTTTGCGCGCCTGTGACCATACGAATTCTGTAACCAGATACAAACCCACAGGTTGCAAAGCCGGCGGCAGGTCCTGAATGCTGAACACTGTGAGCTGGTTGTCGAGATCGACCTCGGTTTTTGCGGGGAAGCTGGGAAGGTAACGTAGCAGCCGATCAGCGAGGCCGAAGGTATCGCCCTCGGCCATAATCAGATCATAGATCCTCTGCATGTCGGGTGATGCTTTGTCATGAGTTGCGGGGTCAGCGGTGATACCCTTCTCCGCATAAGCCTGCGTTATGATCTTGCTTAGATAACCCTTTTCTCGCTGGCTCAGGACGCCGGGTATCTGATCAGCGAGCAACAGATCAAACAGGACTAGCAGACTCTGAAGCTTCTCTTCTAAGGCATTGCGCTCAGCGCCCTGGATTCGCCCCAGATCAAAAGGATTCATAGCCAGATTACCCGGCGATAAGCGAATATATGACCCCCCAAACTGCTGACAAATCGGAAAGTATTCCTCCCTGTCAGGATCGATGACAATGGCCTCAAAACCGGTTAATAGGGAGCGCATCAAGTCAATCTTTCGATAGTAGGACTTGCCTGCCCCCGACCTAGCGAAGACCAGCTCGTGGCCATTTTCTAATTCGTCGCTTGTCGGATCGATAATTACCAATCCTCCACCAGTCGTCAGACCTACGAGCGCCCCTGGTTCCGTCGAGAGATCCGAACTACAAAAAGGGAACGCTGCGACAACGGTCGAAGTATCAAACTTGCGTGCTCGCTTCAGCACATCGCGCGCCTCCACGCAGGTAAGCCAGGCTTGCAGGTGTTCATATTGCAAAGGAACACTGTGCATCTCTAGCCCACGCAGCAGCGAGGTAACTTTTGCGTCTCGCTCCTTTAGGGTCTGACGCGATTCGGCCCGTGTACATACGTAGAGCGAAAATGCATGCACCAGCTCCGCTTTCTGAACCAACTTATCTCTCAGATCCTCAGTTTCGGCTCGTGCAGCAGCAATGTAGGGATCTTCTGTACGCCCATGACGAAGCTCTAGATGCTGTGTCGCTCTATAGCCGGAGATAGCACGCGTGAGGGAACGCACGTAGCTTACTGAATCAACTGTCTCAATAAAGAGAACAAAATCAATATAAGGCTCGTCGATGCTCAACAATCGATCAAACCAGCCTCCAACTGCAACAGCGGGGTATCCGATAACTGCTCTTGCCCGCAAGTATTCATCGCCAGCGTTGTGATGTATCTTGATATAGTTCGGTGTCTGTTCAACACTGGCAGGCTGTATCAGTTCCGGGAGACTGATTAGATCAGGAATGTCAGCCGAGGCAGCATCACGGCGCTTACTCTGTCGTCTCTTTTCCTGGACAATTTTCTCACTCGACTTCCAGACCCAGCGCCGCAATTTTTTTGTCGAAGGAGCTGCCTCTCGCTCTTCTGCCCTCTGTGTCAATTCCGGCAGCTTCCCCAAGACCTCCAGTGCATCGAGTGCATCGACAGGGGGCTGGGAAAAAGCACCTTGTTGATAGGCATGTGGCAGTTCTGCGCGAGCAGGGTAATCAAGCGTATACAGTACGCTCCGAGGAAGGTTAAATTCCTCCCGTGTATAGACACATGAGAGGTAGTAATATACCAACTCTTCAGAGTTCAGGCGGCGAGCCATCAGGCCAGCTCGCGCCAAGCCAGTAATTACATCCTGTGTTCTACGTGCCAGATCTGCCCGTGCCTGATCGAAGACCTCAGCCGGAAGCAGTCGCCGGTAGACTCCTTCTTTGACATTAATTTGGATGAGCACGCGCACATAGAATTCACGTTGCAGCAGCGCGCGTTGGCTGGCAAGTTTCTGGACGAATGCTTTATGGTCAGCAGCCATCGCCTTATACAGATCTGATTTTTGCGTCGCTGCTACCTCATCCAGTTTATCAAGATATGGCTGGAGATTATAGCGCGCAGTCCGGCAATGAATGCTAAGAGGCTTCTCTTGTGGTGAGATCCCCGCGAGGAAGGCGCGGAAGCCTTCCAGTATCGCCTCTTGCTCACCATCACTCATCAAAGGAAGGTTCACCGGCTCCACGCGGACGACAGCCATATATTCCCGCTGATGTTTCTGTTTTGTCAAACTTCTCAGGCACATGACATCATCGCGTATTTCTCGCAGAGTTAGCAGTCGGAGAACATTCCCCCTGTTGGCGATCTTCCTGGGTATGGCTACCATTCTGTTTCCTCCTTTTGCTCAATGCCCTTCTGCTGTAGCTCGACAGCATGCTGGCGATCAGACAATTCAAACGCATCAGGTTTATTGAAGTGCCAGGTGTAGATTTTAGGCTGGAACGTATATAGCAATACCACCAGCACCCATTCACCAAGCCCTCGACTGTGGATACGGACCAGCGCCAGGGCCACGCCTGCTAAGAAGACGGGTAGTGCCCCTGCTAGTCCGAGCACTAGAGCTGGCCCGGCTTGAGGAATGACCATAAAAATGTCGTTGAATACCGCGTAGGCCATGCAGAACGACACGAATAGGATCACGCCCTGGCGCATGCTCAAATTGAGGATAAATTTATCCTCAGTTTCCAAGTGATTCGGCACGCGGTGCAGATACATGAATGCCTCCTCTCGATCTAGGGTGCCACTGTAGGAAACATTTTCTGTACGATGGTGGAGATTGTAGGGGCAGCCATTAAAAGCGCGAATCCGATCAACATACCGAGCGCAGCGGCCTTCGCTATCGCCTGCTTATGCTCGTTTCCAAACGAGGTGAAAATTAAGAGAGCAATCAACGCGATCATGCAGGCCAGCAATGTGATACCTATTGCCTGGCAGAACGAGACAAAATTTCCTGCAACCTGAGTAAAATGCGTCATATCAGGATTCATTATTAGATGAACCTCTCTTCTTTTTTGACTCTTAATCTGTAAGTGCCGCCACATGGCGAATGTAGCACTTAACAGTGTAATTATCCCAAATTGCCATGTGCAGATGGCCGTTGGCGTCCTGATAGAGTGGTTCCTGATTGATAGGCCCCGGTCCGTTGGCCTGGGCAAACTGCACATAGCCTGGTGTCCCGTCCTTCGGTGGTTGTACGTCAACTACCAACATAACATGGCCAACCCCACCGAAGTAGGGACTGTCAAGCACGATGATATCGCCTGGGATGGGCATACTATCAGGCGAAAGCTCCTCATAACCAGGTGCATGAAGATAAGCACCAGAGGTGTAGAAGGTGATTGCCGTGCCAACATAGGGTAATGGCTGACCAGCGAGGCCGTAGGCTGCGCTGATCAGCATAACGCACTGTAAATTCCCCTGTGCCCAGGCAGCACAGCCACCACAAGTGCGCTGCCAATAAGCAATGGCGTCAGGGATCATGTCAGCGTGGTACCAGCTATCGTAACCCTCGGGTGGGCCATTGTAGAGACCGGAGGCGATGTATAGTGCTGCATTCACGACTGCCTGATTCCTTTTGCCAGTCCAGTTGTGCGATGCTTTTGACAAAGAAAGCGAGCTGCTACTGTAGGAGGGGGTCGTTGCTGCTGATTTCCCATCGACTTGTAGAGACAGCGTGAGAAGCAGAGATAACATGATCACCAGCGAGACGACGACGACTACTACCCCACTGATTCCTCCGCCTGCTGCGGCGACGGCCAACCAGAAAAGATTACGTCTTCGCGAACGTCGAAAGTCTAGCATCAACACTCATCCTTGCTACTAGCATGATCGGAGTCCATCGGTCTCGGTCTGATAGATGGGCGAGGCACAGGACGCAAAGGTGTTTTTTGCCACCGCGCATTATTGCTTGTAGGAGCAGAAGAATGGCCAGCTTCGCGACTGCCAGGAGCAGATGAGGCGATGCTTGCACTTCCCTGCTTCTTAGAGGGATTGCCAGGACTAGTAGAGCTGGTCTTTGCCCCTCCAGGGCTTGCTACGCCTGGATTATTGCTACTCGAACCTCCTCTACCGCTAGAGACCTCCGGCCTGCCTCCCCCAAAGCCTGATCCGCCCGGTCTGGGACCAGGGCTACTTGAGCCACCAGCACCACCCCCACCTCCTCGCCTATCTCCGCCGGAACCATTAGAAGTGCTGGGACCTCTGCTAGTTAGACTAGGAAGAGGGAATAAATTCCTTCTCGCCTGCCTGTATGCATCGGCAGCGCTACCTACATAACCTGCTGTTCTCGATAGCGCGCCACGAGAAAGAGCGAGCGCCCCCATAACACCCGTGCCTAATGGATACGCACCAGTGCCAAGCCCCAGGTGGGCCATGAAGAAAAACAAGGCCAAGGTAATATAGAGGACTGCTAATGAAACAAGCAAATTCAAAAACGTGAGCTGGCCCCCTGTATTGTGTAAAACTGTCGCCAGAACTTTGCCGCCTATATCAAGCGCAGCTACTTGGACTGGCTGGATGAACACGAAGATGATGGCAGCACCAGCGGCCATCTTTGCCCAGCGCTGCGTTTCTCTCAACGTAGCGAAGAAGAAGAGAATTGGCGCGAAGGCAAATAGCATGTAAATGATCGCTATACGTGCTACCCCTTCGATGATCAGAAGAAAACCCATCAATCCGTAGAGAATCTGCAAAGACTCCGCTACTACGCCCGATGGGTGTCCATTGATAACCGTATCAAGCGAGTTATTATTAAAAATGCCAGTGAGGGCGTTGCTCACCTGGATCAGCATGATGAAAAACTGCTTGCTAAAGTATGCCGCCAATAATCCTAGTAGGACACGCGAGATCAGCTCCGCAGTATCCGCATAGGAGAGCCAGTTGATCGCTCCGATCATATACCGCAGCGAAGCATACGCGAGGACAGCAGGAACCGTGGCCAAGACGATGCTCCAGGATACCACCCATATCGTCAACAGGCCGCTTGATTTATCGTCCTGAAATGGCTTTAGTGGTGTCTGCCAGAGAAACCCAATCTGGGATTGTGCCCCCTGGTAGGCAGTGCGGATCGCTGCCGAGCCGGCATTGATCAACAGCCGCAGCGGTGCGCAGACATCGATGTGCGGATGCACAAAAATCAAATCCGGTACCCAGTCGCATGGCCCAGTAGATTGATTAGCCAGCCGCTTTTGCTCTTGCTGTTGTTGCTGTAAAGCCTGCTTTGTGTTCGGATCAAAGGAGCTAAGTGGTTGAAGGGCTACCGGCTGGTGCATGTACTTTGCATTCAGCAGATCGGAGGGCCATCGCAGTGTCTGAAGAACCTGTTGTACAGGCAAAAATGTTACCGTATCCCAGGTATAATGATCGTTACATAAACGATATTTTTGATAGTCTTGCCATTTCTTATTGAGGTAGGATGCAGGCCACTGAAAATCCATTTTAATTATATCGTTGCCTGCACCATAGGTTCCGAGACAGGACCCTCCAGGCCCGGAGCCACCATACATAGTTTGCCTGCCCGAGGCAGGATCAGCAGTCAATGTATCGACCGAACTAGAAGCAGGGTATGACGTTGCTCCATAAGCCCCCCCCAGGTTACTCTGCGTGAAGATCTGGGTAAATGAGCCGGGCAATGAGGGTCTTAGCAGGGCTGTCAGGACTAATGGCGCAGTGATTAGGAG
>NZ_JADGHT010000003.1 GCF_019683755.1 Thermogemmatispora sp.
TTGGCCGCCCCATAGTCTTCCATGCTGGCGTAGGTGTCGAGATGGTCGGGATAAAGATTAGTCATCACGGCCACCGAGGGGCTGATGCGATGCTGCTCGAAGCCCTCCAGTTGCCAGCTTGACATCTCCAAGACCACCAGGGTTTCGGGGGTGATCTGGGGCAGGAGGGAGAGCGTTTCGACGCCAGCGACATTGCCACCGATGACGACAGGTTTGCCTGCAGCGCGCAGAATCTCATAGATGAGGGTAGTAGTTGTAGTTTTACCGCGTGTGCCGGTGATGCCGATGGTGCGTCCTGGGCAGGCAAGCATGAAGAGCGCTAGCTCCATCTCGATCTGAGCGCCGTGCGCACGAGCAATCTGCAGGTAAGGCGAATTGCGCGGAATACCGGGATTGCGAATGACGATTTCGGCCCAGCGAAAATCTTCCTCGCGATGCTCGCCAAGGATAAATTCGATGGGCAGGCCAGCCAAAGCGCGAATACTGGGAGCCAGTACCTCTGCCGGCTTTTTATCGGTGACGCGCACAATGGCGCCTTGTTCGGCAGCATAGCGAGCGGCGGCAATGCCTGAACCCTGCAAGCCCAGTCCCATGACCAGAACACGTTTCCCACGTAGCTCCATCCGTCGAAGGCTCCTCTCCTCTACTCAGGTAGAGCGGCTTTCTCATGTGAGTACATAGCTGGTTGTATAGCAGTCCAAGCGGCTAGCTGTCAAGTCCTTTTGCTGGAATGCTGCTACTCTAGTAGAGACAGGAGAAGGAGCCTAAGCGTCGGCTTCAATCTCGTCGTTAGGGCGGCGCGGCACCAGGTGAATATCGATATCGCTGCACAGGCGAAGCAGGCGATTAACGAGCGAGCCACGTAGCCATTCCTCCCAGCGGCGGCGCGCCGGTAAACCGAGTACGATCAGCGTCGCACGGCGCTCGCGAGCGATAGTAACCAAGGCTTGCGCCACATCCTGGCTGCGAACATGGAGCACCTCGGCCCCGAGGTCCTCTGCAAGCTGGGCATGCTCTTCGAGGCGACGTCGGGCTGCTTCCTCTTCCGAGCGCAGACGGCGACCATATTTGAGCAGGCGCACCAAGCGCGCCATCCAGGCGGCGTAACCGGTCGGTTCAACAGACACCGCGATCAACTGGGCCTGGAGACCGTGCGCCAGTCGCCAGGCATCGCGAATGACCTGACGACTGTGGGGTCGGTGATCGAAGCCGACAAGTACGCGTTCGCAGGCTGGCCAGAGCCTGGCGATCCTATGTGAGGCCATATACTGCTGAAGCTGAGCCTCCGTCTTCTCGGCGGTCCGCCGGAGGGCCAGTTCGCGCAAAGCGGTCAGGTTCCCTTCGCGGAAGAAGTTATTGAGGGCCGCATCGATGCGCTCGCGCGGATAGATGTTACCATGCTTCATGCGTTGGCGTAGGGCATGGGGCGAGATATCGATCAGCTCGACCTCATCAGCCTGATCAAGAATCCAGTCGGGCAGCGTCTCACGCACTCGCACCCCAGTAATCTGGGCCACGATATCATTGAGGCTCTCAAGGTGCTGAATATTAAGGGTGGTCACCACGTCAATGCCGGCCTCCAGCAACTCAAGCACATCCTGATAACGCTTCTCGTTCCGGGAGCCAGGAACGTTGGTATGCGCCAGCTCATCGACCAGCGCCACCTGGGGACGGCGTGCCAGAATTGCCTCCAGATCCATTTCTTCGAGAGTCAGGCCGCGATAGGCGATCTTTTTACGGGGAATGATCTCGAGGTCGCCGATCTGCTCCTCAGTGCGTGGGCGCCCGTGGGTCTCAACATAGCCGATGACGACATCCGTGCCGCGACTTTTACGCCGGTGCCCCTCATTGAGCATAGCATAGGTTTTGCCAGCCCCGGGAGCAGCGGCCAGATAAATGCGCAGGCGTCCGCGACGGCCAGGAGAGGAGCGCGGCTCATGCGCCGCCGAAGCCTGGTCCTTTGCTGATCCATGCTCGCCGCCCGGCTTGTTGGCTCCCCCCGCTGCTGACTGCTGCTGCGCCAGATCCGCATCACGCAGGGCGTAGCGCTGGAGCAGCTCTTCCGGGGACGGGCGCCCATCGTCCTGGTGGCTACCAACTTTTCCAGACTTCTGCTCTCTCATGCTCCGCGGCTCCTCCTTCTTCTTCCGCCCTCTCTGCTGCTCAAGTGGAAGCTGTTCTTGCCTGTGAATGAGGTGAGTAGGATGCATGCAGCTCAGTGCTGAAGCGCGTCGAGAGCCAGATTGAGATCGAGGACGTTCACGTGCGGCTCGCCGAAGATACCCAGGAAGCGCCCCTGTACATGGCTCATCACCAGTTGACGTACTCTCTCCTGGCTCAGCCCACGGGCTTGAGCCACCCGCGGCACCTGATAGAGCGCCGCAGCCACCGAAATGTCGGGATCAAGGCCCGAGCCAGAGGCCGTTACCAGATCGGCGGGCACCGGTCCTGGCGGTGCGTCGGGATTCTCGCGCTTAAGCTGAGCGACGCGCTGCTGGACCATCTGCGCGAGAGTCTTGCTAGTTGGCCCCAGGTTGGAGGCGCCGGAATTCTCGGCATTATAGGGCTGGGCCTGACTGCCGTTGTCGCTGAGCGTAGCTGAGGGGCGCCCGTGGAAGTACTTCGGCGAGGTCCAGTATTGTCCAATCAGCTCCGAACCGACCAGACGTCCGTCGGCATAGAGCAGACTGCCGTTCGCCTGGTAAGGAAAGAGCAATTGGGCCAGGGCAGTGACCACTCCGGGGTAGAGGAGGCCTAGCAGAATGGTCAGCAGCAGCGTCATAACCAGCGCTGGACGTAGATACTCCTGTACAAGCTTCTTAAGTAAGGTGGTAGGCATCAGACTCATCCTCTTCTCGCTTCGGACTTAGAGTGTCAAATGCAGCAGCGACAGCAGCATATCAATCAGCTTAATGCCCACAAAGGGGGCCACGATGCCGCCCAGGCCATAGATCAGCAGATTGCGTCGCAGCAGGGGCCCGGCCCCAATGGGGCGATATTTTACGCCGCGCAAAGCCAGCGGGATCAGCGCAATAATGATCAGGGCGTTAAAGATGACCGCTGAGAGCACTGCGCTGTGGGGTGTTGCCAGGCCCATGACGTTCAGGGCATTCAGTTGGGGATAGGTCGCCGAGAAGGCCGCCGGGATAATGGCGAAGTACTTGGCCACATCGTTGGCGATGCTAAAGGTCGTCAGAGCGCCGCGCGTGATCAGGAGCTGCTTGCCGATCTCGACGATCTCGATCAGCTTGGTGGGATTCGAATCTAGATCGATCATATTGGCCGCTTCCTTAGCGGCCTGCGTACCGCTATTCATAGCCACGCCGACATCGGCCTGTGCCAGAGCTGGGGCATCGTTGGTACCATCGCCGGTCATAGCCACCATATGTCCTCCGGCTTGCTGCTCGCGGATCAGCTTCAGCTTAGTCTCTGGAGTAGCCTGGGCGAGAAAGTCATCGACACCGGCCTCACGGGCGATGGCTGCGGCGGTAAGGGGATTATCGCCCGTGATCATAATCGTACGAATCCCCATACGGCGCAGTTGCTCGAAGCGCTCGCGCATGCCCCCCTTAACGATATCCTTCAGCTCGATCACGCCCAGCACGCGGGCCTGTTCCTGGTGATCTGGGCCGGAGCGCCAGGTTTCAGCGACCACCAGGGGAGTGCTTCCCGCCCGAGCAATCTCATCGACGGTGCGCTGCAGCAGCTCACGGTCCACAGATGCACCGCCATGCTCCTGGACATAGGCCATAATGGCATCGGCAGCCCCCTTACGGATAGTGCGCAGCGCTGGAAGGCTCGCCAGTTCCTCGGGGTCCAAGCCGCTGCTTGAGCCATTGTGATCAGCCAGCAAATCCAGGCCACTCATGCGCGTCATGGCTGAGAAAGGCACAAAGCGGCTGACCTGCCCAAGGGTAGCTGCTTCCTCGCTGAGGCCGAAACGCTCGTGGGCCAAGGTCACAATCGAACGCCCCTCGGGAGTCTCATCGGCCAAGCTAGCGAGTAGAGCAGCTCGTGCCAGGGCCTGCTCTTCGATGCCGGGCATGGGGAGGAAGCGCGTTGCCTGGCGATTGCCCAGCGTGATGGTGCCTGTCTTATCGAGCAACAAGACATCAACGTCGCCGGCGGCCTCCACGGAGCGCCCGCTCATAGCCAGGACATTGCGCTGCACCAAACGATCCATCCCAGCAATGCCGATGGCTGAGAGCAGGCCGCCGATCGTCGTCGGAATCAGGCAGACCAGCAGAGCGATCAAGGTTGTGATCGAAACGGGGCTACCCGAGTAGATAGCGAACGGCTCCAGCGAGATCACCACCAGGAGAAAAATGATCGTCAGGCTGGCCAGGAGAATATTGAGAGCGATTTCATTGGGAGTCTTCTGACGCTGTGCCCCCTCAACCAGGGCGATCATACGGTCGAGGAAGGTTTCACCGGGGTTGGCGCCGATGCGCACAATGATCCAGTCGGAGAGCACGCGCGTGCCGCCAGTGACAGCGCTACGGTCGCCCCCGCTCTCGCGGATGACAGGGGCCGACTCGCCAGTGATGGCCGACTCATCGACCGCAGCCACGCCCTCAACGACCTCGCCATCCCCGGGAATCACATCGCCCGCCTCCACCAGCACATAATCGCCCTTGCGCAGGGAGGGTGCGGCTACCTCCTCCCAGGGGGCGGAGCGCTCAGGACGGCGTAGACGCTTAGCCGTCGTAGTTGTACGCGCGCGGCGCAGAGTCTCAGCCTGAGCCTTGCCACGCCCCTCAGCCATTGCCTCCGCGAAGTTTGCAAAAAGCACAGTGAACCAGAGCCAGAGACTGACGGCCAGCACAAAGAGCGTTTCATTGTGCAAGTGCGCAGCGGAGAGCGTCGGGGTTGGCGCCGTCAGCAGCAGGCGCACAAACTCCGTGGTAGTAATCAGGCTACCAACCTCCACCACGAACATTACAGGATTCTTAATCTGCCAGCGCGGATCAAGCTTGCGGAATGCGTCCAATAAAGCGCGACGCACGATCTGCGGATCAAAAGAAGAGGCGCCGCTCTTGCGTCGCGTCTTCCACGGCTGCACTTCCAGTGTATGGCTGCTCATCCTTCAAAAGGTCCTTCCTGCCAGCATCAGCAAATGTTCGACAATTGGCCCGAGGGCATAGGCTGGAAAGTAAGTTAAAGCCCCCACGATCAGAATGACCCCTACCAGCAGCATCACAAACAGAGGTCCCGTCGTAGGAAAAGTCCCTGGTCCAGCGGGCACCACACGCTTGCCGACGAGGGAACCGCCAAAGGCCAGGATAGGGATCGAGAAGGCGAAGCGTCCAATCAACATGGCGAAAGCCCCCGTCCAGTTGTAAAAGGGCGTATTGCCGGCCAGGCCAGCGAAAGCCGAGCCGTTGTTACCATTCGAGGAGGTATACAAGTAGAGGATCTCCGAGAGGCCATGCGGGCCAGAGTTCGTCGTGAGCGAAGCCAGGCCCTGGGGCAAAACACTAGCGATGGCAGCGAAGCCCAGGATTGTAGCCGGTCCCAATAGGAGCGCCAGGGCAGCCATCATCACCTCTTTGCGTTCGATCTTCTTGCCGAGATACTCCGGCGTGCGTCCCACCATCAAGCCGGCAATAAAGACTGTCAGGATGGCGAACATCAACATACCGTAGAGACCGGAGCCGACCCCGCCGAAGATCACTTCTCCCAAGGCCATGTTGGCTAGCGGTACCAGGCCGCCGAGTGGCGTATAACTATCGAGAAAGCTATTGACCGCGCCGCAGGAGGTGGCCGTAGTGGTGACTGTGAAGAGAACCGAATCCGTGATGCCAAAGCGGACCTCCTTGCCTTCCATATTGCCGCCTGGCTGCAAGGCCGAAGCCTGCTGGTTGACGCCAAGATGGGTCAGCAGCGGATTACCACTCTGCTCGGCAGGCAAGGCCACCGCTAACGCCAGCACGAAAATGATGGCTGAGGCTGCCCACAAAGCCCATCCCTGGCGCGTATCGCCGACCATGCGCCCGAACATATAGAACATACCGGCGCCGATTCCAATAATGGCCAGCATCTCTATCAGATTAGTCAGAGCGTTCGGATTCTCATAAGGATGAGCCGAGTTAGCATTGAAAAAGCCGCCGCCGTTCGTCCCCAGTTCCTTGATAATCTCCTGAGAGGCCACTGGCCCTTGGGCAATCACCTGGGTGCCACCTTCCAGAGTATGCACCACCGTGTAGGGATTGAAATTTTGGACAACGCCCTGAGACACCAGGATCAGAGCGCCGACCAGACAGATGGGGAGCAGAATATAGAGGATGGCGCGAGTCAGATCAACCCAGAAATTGCCAAGGTACTCAGCGCTACGCCGAGCCAGAGCACGTACCAGGGCCACAGCCAGGGCCATCCCAGTGGCAGCCGAGACAAAGTTATGGTAAGCCAGGCCAGCCATCTGAGTCAGGTAGCTCATAGTTTGCTCGCCGGCGTAGTTCTGCCAGTTAGTGTTCGTCGTAAAGCTGGCCGCGGTATTGAAGGCGAGCTGTGGCTCGACAGGTCCCAGGTGCTCAGGATTAAGAGGCAGCCATTGCTGAGTCCGTTCCAGCACATAAAGCAAGAGCATCCCGGCCAGGTTAAAGAGCAACATGGCAATAACATAGCCGGTCCAGCGCTGCTCACGCTCGGGATCAATGCCACAGGCATGGTAAAGGAAGCGCTCCAGCGGCCCCAGAACCGGAGAGAGCCAGGTGCGCTCTCCGTTGAAAACCTTGGCCATGTAGAGGCCCAGTGGTTTCGTCAGGACCAACACAAGCACCAAGAACAAACTGATCTGAACAAGACTATTGAGTGTAACGGGCATCGAAAGTCATCCTCTAGCGGTGCACTATCAGAACCATTCTGGTTTCAGCAGGGCAATCACCAGATAGATCAGAAGGAGTAAGGCCGTGAGGCCAGTCAGCAAGTACTCCAATGGTGTATTCACAGAAAATCCTCCGTGGGCAGGATGACCCAGCATCAGAGACGCTCACAGGCCAGCGTGAAGCCAATAAAGAGCAAGAACGTCAGCAGCGTCACGACCACAATCAGCGTGTCAAGCATAACGCCAATCCTCCCCTGTCGGCAGACCGGTCTCGGAAGCGGCGACCGGCGCTTGCGCTGTCTCTGAAGACCACTGAGCGCAGGCGTGAGCAACCAGGCGCAGCACAGCGCCAAGTGGACAGATACGGGGTAAGCAGGCCAATGGGCGCAGCTCTCCCCTACAGCGCGATTGAAGCGGATTAAAGGACAACAGGACGACAGGAAGACAGGTATTACCTTGCTCATCAACGCGCGGTGCCAGTAGACCACGGGCCCGAGCCTGGCGCAGCAAACCCCAGCCGGTGTCATCGCTCAGAGCCAGATCAACAACCAGCACTGTGGGGACCAGAGTGGCAAGCTGAGCCAGAGCTGCTGCCGCCGAGCGACACAGAGCGGTCTCATAGCCCTGAGCCTGCAGCGCCCGCTGAAGGAGCGATCCGAGCAACGTATCGCTCGTGACGATCAGTACAGAACCTTTTTGAGACATCTTCACCTACCTCACCTTGCTTGATTGAAGCCAGCGCCTGGCGACAGACAACCTAACGAGTGCCACCGATATGGGCCACCGGCCTGGGCCAGTGGACCTTGAGCCAATCCTGCAATCTTCGTCCAAGAGAGACTTCCTCAGCGCTCTCTGGCAGGTAGAACAGGATCAAAGGGACCAGGCGCTCACGCAAGAGCTGCTGAACCTGCGGGGCCGGCAGCAAGGCGTCGCCATGAGGGCGACGGATCACAAGCACGCGGTCACAGCCGAACTTACGAGCAAAGCTCACGATGCTCTGCCCAAAATCCTCGCTCAACAGCTCGTAGGCGGCGCCCCTGACGCCGTAGCGCTGGCTCTTCCAACGCACGACCTCCAGGAAATCCTGAGACTGCTGCCAATGTTCAGCGCGCAGCTTACGCATCTTCGCGCCTGGTAGCAAGGAGAGGGCGATCAAGCTCGCCTCCTCCAGAGCAGCGAGACGCACAATGGCATCAATAGCCTGGACATCGATTCCCCAGCTAAAGGGAAGCAACCAACGTCGTGTCATCTTGAACCGTCCTTCTTTGTGCATGGGCCATCAGCGGCGGCGAAGGGCTGAGCGCACCGCTGCGCTGCCCAACTGCAACTGCTCTCGGCCACAGTGTAACTTAAGCCTGCTCAAGATGCGTTCCGAGTACGCGCCCTTTTGCTCAAACTTTTCTCCAGAAGCAGGAGCAACTGCTCAAGACAAGCTCAAGGATGCGCGCAGTTAAACTGATCTGCCGCCTCAACCTCATCGCTGAAGCGATAGCCTACGCCTGGGATCGTCAAAATCAGGCGCGGCTTACCGGGACAAGGCTCGATCTTCTGTCGGAGCTGGGCGACATAGACATGGAGGCTATGCACGCGATCATGAGACGCAGAACCCCAGAGCATGCGCAACAGCATCTGACGAGTCAACAGCTTGCCACGATGCACCACGAAGATTCTCAATAACTCGTACTCAGTTGGAGTCAGAGCAATCTCGCGCCCCTTGAGCAAGACACGACGGCGACCGAAATCCATCACGAGAGGCCCAATAAGGACTTGCTCCTCCGCGGAGCCACCGTTTTGTCGCTCCAGGCGACGCAGAGCCACGCGAATACGTGCCAGCACCTCAGCGATCCCGAAGGGCTTGGCCACGTAATCATCGGCCCCCAGATCTAGGGCCTCTACCTTATCGTGCTCACTGTTCTTCACCGAGAGTACGATAATGGGCGTCGATGAAACCGCACGGATACGTCGACAGACCTCCAGGCCACTAATATCAGGTAGCAACAGGTCGAGCAGCACCAGATCAACATGGGCACGAGCAAAAAGCCCGAGCGCGTCCTCACCACGGCCTGTGCTCAAGACACGATAGCCATGAGCTGTCAGGCTGCGTTCCAGAGCGCTGGCCAGTTCCGGTTCATCCTCAACCACCAGAATGGTAGCCCCAAAGGTGACCATCGTATTGCACCTCCTGCGGCAAAGCGGCAGAGCCACCCTCTCCGCCCTCCTGTCTGTCTAACAGAGGCAGTATAGCCCGGGAATGCTCAAGAAACAGACAGGACTGCGTATGCTCCCTCTCAGGATTCCCTCAAAAAGAGGCTGATCTCTCCTAACTGACTGGGCGGCCAGCAATTGAAGGGCAAGACACCTGGAAGAAGGATAGCTAGAATAAGAAGCGAGGGAGGCTCAAGCCTGTGGAGTAAATGGAAGCAGCCTGGTAGCGACGATGGGTCAAGAACAAGATAACTGACCCAGCCTGACCCATCGTCGCCTGGCCAGGAAAAGAGGAAAAGTCAGAGGTCAGCGGTCTGTACTGGAAAGGCTTTAGCCCCAAACTTCACGTGCCACGCTCGCCACCAGCTCCAGCTTACGGCGCTGGTCTTCGAGCGAAAGGCGATTGCCTTCAATGGTTGAAGCAAAACCACATTGCGGGCTCAAAGCCAACCGCTCCAAGGGAATATAGCGTGTCGCTTCCTCAATGCGCCGACGCAGTTCATCGCGGCTCTCTAATTGTGGCTTCTTTGTCGTCACCAGGCCCAGCACGACAAAGCGGTCCTCCGGTATGTGGCGCAGCGGCTCGAAGCCGCCTGAACGTGCATCATCATACTCTAGCAAGAAGCGCTGGAAATGAGTTTTCTGGAAGATACGAGCAATTGGCTCGTAATCTCCGCTAGCATAGAACTTGCTCTGATTATTACCGCGGCAGATATGGAGACCGAAGGTGATGCCCGGATGGCCATCGATGATAGCATTATCCAGCTCGATGCAGCGATCAATCAACTTTTCAGGATCATTACCGCGCTGGCGGTAGCCCTCGCGAATCTGCGGATCGAGCAGGGCCGCATACTGAGGGGCATCGATCTGAATATAGGTGCAGCCCAGACGAATCAGCTCCTCGACTTCGCGGCGCGAGATATCGACGATATCGGCGAGATAGGCATCGAGGGTAGGATAAGCCCCCTTTGACTTCTCAGGATCGTAGTAAGCCGCCGCCTGTTGAGCGCTGATCATCGTCACTTTACCGGCATGCTTCTTGCGTGCGCGCAGATAGACCCACTCCTCGCTACACATACTGCGGCGCCAGCGCAGGCGATCCACCACCACCGGGCGTCGCATCACCAGTTCCTCGCCGCTCTCATCACGGAAAGGGATAGCCCAGCCACCATACTTATCGAAGCCATCGAGTGCCTCGATGAGATGGCCGAAGAAGGCATAGCGGCGCTGCTCCCCATCGGTAATCACCTCGATACCCGCCTCTTCCTGCAAAGCAATCGCCTCATCGACAGCGCGGTCCTCGATCGCCTTAAATTCCGAGGGACTCATGGTCCCTGCCTCTAACTGCTGGCGTGCCTGGTGGAGATAAGGAGGGCGGAGTAAACTGCCAATAACTTCGCTATGGTAGACCATTGCGCTTCTCCTTCTTGCACCTCTCGTTTCCTGGTCACTCTTCCCGACTGGCACGCGGTTGTGAGAGGGCGGAGGCCGTGGCCTGCTGGCAGGGGGGCCAGCCGGGAGGCGGCTCCGTCTCATCTCTCTCCAATAGCCCAACGGCGTGTCGCCCAGGCCTAGTCAACGAAAGCGAGAGGTGAACAGCTAACAATCTCCCAAGCTTGACCTGACCAGCGAGAGAACAGCCATCGCCTCAGGCTCTAACTGATGAGGCCCGATACAAGCGAGCAAACAAGCAAGAACGGTCCAGCGCACGAGCAAGCGGGAAGTCCCTACTGAACAGGTAGCCCAGCCGGTGAAGCAAGGTGAGGCGGGTCGCCGACCCAGCCAGCCGCAAAAGCTGCGCAGGGGCTAATCACCTGCTGGCAGAGAATCGAGCAAGAGCAAGACGCTCTACCTGTCTGGTCTTACCGCATCTCTCAAAGAGGATCAAAAACGGGAGCTGGCGTTTGCCCCCCCTGGCTGGTCTGGACTGACTCAATGACCGGGGTCCCATAGGTCTTGAAGCTCTCTGGCAGAGCGCCGCCCCAATAGACGCCGCGTCCGCGCTGCTCGCGGCGCCAGACAATCGGCTCCCAATCAGGAGCAAAAGCAAGATAGCCGCCCGAGTAGACTTCGACGCGATTGCCCCCTGGCTCATACAGATAAAGGAAGAAAGCCTGAGAGACATTGTGGCGTGCTGGTCCTGCCTCAATAAAGATATCGTGCTCCGATAGAATATCGGCAGCGCGCAGCACCTCCTCGCGGCTATCAAGCCAGTAAGCGATATGGTGCAGACGTCCATGAGCGCCGCTGAAATCGCGCATATAAGCAATATCGTGAGTCAGCGGCGTAACACTGAGCCAGGCCCCTTCCTCAATACCGTTCTCCTCTGGTTGGAGCAGCTCGCGCAGGCGAAACCCGAGCTGTTCCTGTAAGAACAGGCGATTGGGCGTGATATCGTGGCACATCAAGTTGACATGATCGATGCGCTTCACACCCACGCCGTGGCCAGTAAACTTCTGAGGTTGGTTGTAGAGGCGCGAACGTAGCTCTGCCGAGGCCAAATATTTTTGGGCCTCGTAGTACAATTCCATCAGATGGCCATCGGGGTCAGTAAAGCGAAAGGCTCGTCCGTGGCCGATATCGCCTTCGATCCAGCCCTGACCATAGCCCTGGGAGGACAGCGCTTGTGCACGTCGCTCTAGCGCCTGGGGACTCACCGTGCGCCAACCGACATGCCCGAGGCCGGCGTGAGGGGCTTCAGTCAGCTTAAGAGTACAATGCTCGTAATCGCCATAAGCGCGGAGGTAGACCGACTGGCCCTGACGATCGGTCACCGTCATACCAAGCACTTCAGTGAAAAACCAGAGGCTCTCGGCGGGTCGTGGAGTAAGCAGCTCGACATGGCCCAGGTGGGCAACATCCCTGATTGGCTCCTGAAGGTCCGTCATGGGGCCATCTCCTCTCTTGGTTGCGGCCTTGCAGCACGACGAAGAACAAAGCCTGGCCTTGCCGGTCTGGCCAAGCCCTATTGAGATCAGGGGCGGAGACGCCTGTCCGGCAAAGCTGCTATACTGCTCCTCTGTCTCGTGTTAACGTGGTTCTGACTCCTGTGAACCCTGCTGGCCTTCAGCGGCGGCCAGCTCCTGCAGAATCTGAGCGCCGAGGTTGCCAGCAGGCAACCCGCGGAAAAGAAAAGCTAAATTGACCACGGCGTTGAGTTCTTCCCAGGTGGCACCGACGCGCCGGGCGGCACGTGCGTGGAGGTGAGCCGCGTCAGAGAGCAGCACCAGCAGCATGCCAAACAGCATCAACTGGGCTGTCTTCGTATCAAAGCATGAGGGATACATAGCGCGCCGGCGAATCTCTTCCTGGAGCAGAAGGAAATCGGGATCGAGGCGGGCAAGCAAATCGGTTCGGGCCTGAACACGGGGGGGAACAAAGCCAATCAGCTCAGCGTAGCGCTGGCGCAGCTCCGCTAGCTGCTCCTGGCTCAGCTTCAGCTCTGGAAACGGATCTCCCCCTTGAGCATGGCTCATACGCGCGTCTCTTCTCCTTGCCCTTCGGTGGGCTGACTGAAATACAGGGCCTACACACAGGCAAGCGCTGTTCGTATACATAATACCATAATCACCGGGAAGTCTGTAGCAGAAAGGGGCTATTGCCGAACAGCCCTCTGGCCGGCGCAGGCGGGTCGGTCGGAGAATCACCTCCACGCAAGCCTCCTGAGCAAGCAGCACAGCGACCACTGAAACCAAGGGTGGGGGACCAGACGTATCGATCACAGAGCACTCTGGCCTACTCTACCGAGAGCGAGCCGGTCGATTGGAAAGCAACGAGCGTTGCGCGGAGACAAGCCGGCAAGCTGTAGTGAGGCAGCTCTGCCGGCTGGGTTATGGTCTGGAGGGAGGAATGAGAGCATGGAAACGCAAGCTGAAAGCGGGCAGCGCAAGGTAATCAAAGAAAGTCTTGGCACTCTGGCCCACTTTAGCCAGGAGACGCCCATCATCAGCGGTGTGCCCTCGGGCGTCGAAGGACTAGACGACCTCTTCTTTCTGCTCACACGCGACGAGCAGGGGCAGGTGATCGTCAAGCCTCTGGGAGGCTACCCACTGGGCAGCGTCCTCCAGATTACTGGGGTACCTGATAGTGGCAAGAGCTTGATGGCTGAACAGTTTGTCCTCAAGCAGGCGGCAATGGGATACAACTGCTGCTTTGTCACTGTCGAACAGCCCGCTCCTTTCCTGATCGCTGGGCTGCGTCAGCGGGCGCTGGCTCTAGCTGTAGACGAGCACCTGATTGAAGAGCGCATTATCATTATCGATGCTGCCAGCCATGCTGCTCTGCGTGAAGACCTGACCGCCCTGGGGGATACCCTGGCTTATGCCATCAAACAGTACCGCTGTCGCTCCGTCGTAATCGATTCCGTGACCGGCCTTTATGAGTCGCGAGAGATGCAAGCCAGACAGATCGTGCGCTTCCTCTATCATTTCCTCAAGAAGTGGCGTCAGACGGCCCTCCTCATTTCCCAGAAAAGGAGCGGACACGAGGACATCAGCGCTGAAGCGGCAGGAGGGTACGCTGTTGGGCACATTGTCGATGGGACCATTGTCCTTTTCAAGCGAGAGATTATGAGTCCCTATGACGAGCGCTGGTATCGTCTGCCCTTTGGCAGTGTCATCCGGCTTTTCCGCATCGATGGCTGTCGCTTAGCTGGCCATGACACACGTGTCCACATAGTGACCATCAGCGAAGCCGGTCTGATCAAGATAGGACCCGCGGTGACCCAGGCGAAAGGAGGGGAAGAGAAAGCATGACTGTGCTAGGCCAACTGCCTATAGAGCGAGAAAAAGAACTTGACCACAAAGCGCTGCGCGTCTTCTTAAAGGCGCTCGATATTGCGGGTGGTCCACGCAAGCTCTTCGAATATCGGCATCTCACCTGGCTTCCCTCGCTCATGGAAGCTGCCTACGTCATCGTTCTCAGCCGTGACCGACTCAGGCTCCAAAGCGAGATTGCCAGGGAACTAGGACTAACCCCAGCCACCGTCAGGAACATCCTGGGAGCCGACGAACACAGAGTACTGGAGCATCTGCGCGCAGAGCGTGCGGGCCAAAACCAAGCTGAGGAGCCGGTCAAGACCCACATTGCCGGTGGCCTGGCCAAATTGGCCTACGAGGAGATCGCTGCTGGCCATGAGAATATCGCCTTCCTCGTCGGCATCTTACGGGACTATCTTGGCGACAATGTTCACTGCTCCTGGCCGCTAGAGATACTCAGCCGCCTTCAAGAGGTCGAATTTCCTGCAGAGAAAGAGATGCTCACAGAGCGCCTTGGCGATCTCCACATCGATGGCCAGCCGGTCAGAGAGCTGCTGGAACACCTGTCGTTTCCTCTCTCCTCGCCAGCCACCTTACTACGTGAACTTGCGCAACAGAAGCAACAGCAGCAATCTACTAAGACCTCCTAGCCTTCCCCCTGGCTCGCCTCCCTGCGAGCCAGGGGGGCACAACGCTCACCGTCTCTCATCGTGTCTCTCCCCTGCTGCCTGTGCGCAGGAGGGAAGAAGAGCCGAAGCTTCCCCCTCTGGCTGAGCAAGCTTCAAGGCGTGTCCCACTCACGACCATCGCGCCGTATCAGCTCCTCCGCTTCGGGAGGCCCCCAGGTACCGGCGGCGTAAGGACGCACACTATCTGCAGGCATCTGCTGCCAGGCTGTCGTAATCGAGTCGATAAGACGCCAGGCTGTCTCAATTTCATCACGGCGGATAAAGAGCGTTGAGTCACCAAGCATACAGTCGGCAATCAAGCGCTCATAGGCATCAGGCGGCTCCATGCGGAAGGCCGTCGCGTAAGAGAAAGTCATATCCACCGATTTAAGCCGCTGGGCGGCGCCGGGGACCTTCGCGCCGAACTTCAAGGTGATTCCCTCTTCTGGCTGGATGTGCACCGTTAGGCGGTTAGGGACCAGCTCGCGGGCCTCACTTGGCTTGTAGAGCAGATGAGGCACACGCTTAAACTGAATAGTGACCTCAGTGCTGCGTTTCGGCAAACGTTTCCCCGTACGGATATAGAATGGCACATCGGCCCAGCGCCAGTTTTCAATAAAGAGCTTGAGCGCCACAAAAGTTTCTGTTGATGAATCGGCTGGAATGCCTGCCTCCTCGCGATAGCCAGGGACCTCCTGGCCGTTGATTGTTCCACGCATGTACTGCCCACGCACTACCTGTCGCGCCACCTCCTCGGGAGTGAGAGGAGGAATAGCACGCAGTAGCTTCACTTTCTCATCGCGGATAGCGTCGGCCTCGAAAGCTACGGGGGGTTCCATTGCCGTCAAGCAAAGCACCTGCAGGATATGGTTTTGGACCATATCGCGAATGGCTCCAGCCTCATCATAGTATTCGGCTCGCCCTCCGATGCCGATCTCCTCCGCGACCAGGATCTGCACGTGATCGATATATTTCTGGTTCCAGAGCGGCTCAAAAATACCGTTAGAAAAGCGCATAGCCAGGATATTCTGTACAGTCTCTTTCCCAAGGTAATGATCGATACGGTAGATCTGATCCTCATGCAGTACGCGAGCAATCTCGCGATTGAGCTTCTGAGCGGAATGGAGGTCACGACCGAAGGGCTTCTCGATGATCACGCGGCTCCAAGGACCACGATGGTTGAGGCGATGACCGCCGTGGGGACGGTGAATCAGGCCGTTTTCGCCAAGCTGATGCACCACGGGGGCATACAGATCGGGGGGAATGGCCAGATAGAAGATGCGGTTTCCGCGTGTCTGATACTGCTCATCCAGGTGCGCTAGAAGCTGAGCAAGCTGCTGGTAGCCTGCGGACTCATTCAAATCTGCCTGGCAATAAAAGGTAGATTGGGCAAAGGCTTGTCTGGCCTCTTCATCTAAGCCCAGCTCGGGCGGGCTATTCTCTGCGAGCGTCTCTACAACGAATTGGCGCCATTGCTCTTGAGAGAAAGGTCGGCGCGCAAAAGCCACGACCACGAAGCTTTCTGGCTGTGGATGAGCATGCATCAGATGGGCTAGTGTTGGGAGGAGCTTACGCCGAGTGAGATCGCCCGTGGCCCCGAAAATAACAACAATACAAGGCTCCGGGTGAATGCCATCCTGCCAGATAACATGAGGCTGACGTGAAGATTGAGCCTGTTGTAATTGGGAATAGTGGCTGTAGTCAGCATTTGCCATCAATGTCTCTCCTGCTTCCTCGAGACCCGAGCCAGTCTTTGGGCATCAGCGCAGCTATTTTGCCTGCAGATCAGACGCAAGGCCGGCCAGAGGTCTCTATCTACTAGCTAGACTGTTCCTCCCCCGGATAATTGTAGCAAAGGGAAAAGCCTCCCACCATTTGGACAGTAAGCATGCAGTCTATTATGAATAACGACTGAAAGACTCGTTGCTGAGACAAGGGCTGGCAAGAGGCTCCATTATGTGAGGAGAATGGACAATGAGAGGAGGCTGCCAGGACCAGAGAGACCAGGCAGCGGAGGAGAAAGAGCGAGCGTGGTAGGTGGACAGACAACGAACCTGCAGTCCTACCCGAGCCTGGTCCCAGGATAAAGCACTCCTGGAGAGGTGAGGAAGCCTCACAGGGCTGGTGGAGACTACTGGAGAGGCCGCTACCGGCCCTTGCCATGGCCACTGAGCGACAGGGGGCATGATCACCGGTATCCAGACAGTCCCAGTGCGAGGGGCAGGCGCAGGCGGACAAAGGAAGCGGCAGCGGCCCAAAGTAATGGGAGCGTGGAGAAGATCAGCAGCCGACCTCTGTCACACTTCGATCTGGAGGGCCTCCAGTACAGCGCGCCGACTCTCTTCGCACGAAGGCACCGAGCTGCGCAAGTAGAGCGAGTGGCGAGCAATCGCGGCCTTCGCTGCCTGACGCAGCGTGATCTGATAACCATGTGTGCGATTGAGGGTCTGGGTAATGCTCTCAAAGTCTTCCAGCTCCTCCGGACTTCCTTCGGCGCGGCAACACAGGGCATAGAGAGCCATATCGGCGTAGTGGATCACCCACCAGCGCCGTCGCTGCTCCCGCGTTGAACGCTGTGCCTCAGCGAAGGCAGCGTATGATTGCCGGTAGCACTTGCGGAGCATAGCGGCAGTCCAATAGCAGGGAGGCTCGCGGAGAGCACTGGCCAGCCTGCTAGCTAAGTCGCAGACTTCGTTAATGATTTCGTCCTGTTCGGTGGCCCGTTCCAATTGTAACTGCTGTGGCATAACCTTCCCCTTTCCGTTCCTTCCTTGCCACGAACGGGGGAACGACTTCAGAAGAGGGAGCTAGACCTCTCCCCTTGTATAGGGTACATGAAGGACAAAAAAATGTCTAGGGCAATTCAGTTTAGATTGTTATACAAGATATATGGAAAAGATCAAATCGAGAGAAAGTGAATCTTGCTATAACTGCACAATGAATAGCTAGAGTATATCAGGTTTTAGGAGTTGGGGACTTGCGTGGGGCGCTGGAATAGTACGTTGCCATTGCAGCGCGTATGCGTGTAAAGAGAATAATTAATCCGATACAGATAGGAATGGGGATATAGAGTGATGCTGCTGGAGAGAAGTGAAAGACAAAATAGAACAGTGATTGCAGCACGGGAAGAGGTACGAGGAGAAGCAAGACAGAGAGAGTCACGGCCAAGGACCAGCGTCCGCCAAGATGAGCGGCCAGGGTCTTATAGCGCAGATCAGCCTGTTCCCGAATGCTCTGTTGCATCTGCAGAAGCTGTTGACGCTCAGCAGCAATCTGCTCTCGCTCGCGAGCCAGCTCCTCTTCAAGCTGATGAGCGCGGCGCTGGGCATTGCGGATCAGATAGAGAGTGGCGGCGGCCTGCTCATCCTCTTCCTGCCGTATCTGCAGCTCGATTGTCTTCTTGACATCCTGCAGTAGAGAAGGGACATGTTCCGGGCGCATAATGATCGTATTAGCCGCCTCGGCAATCATCTTATGGGCCTCTTCTTCGACTGCCTGCTGATAATTCTTCTGCAACTCTTTATACTGCTCTTGTAGGCGCTGCTTCTCTGCCTGGAGCTGGCGGTTTTCGGCAAGCATATCGCGGAGATGAGCCTGATACTGCTCGATTTGTCGCTGGTGTCCCTCCTTCAGAGCTGCCAGCTCCTCATCAAAGCCAGCCTGCTGGTTATTATAAGCTGCAACCAGGCGTTCCAGCTCGGAGCGCTGCTCGGCCAGTTCACTGCGGAGACGTTTATTCTCTTCACGCAGCAGAGCGAGCTGGCGCTGAAGATTACGGACCTGAGCCAGGCTTGTTTCACGGCCTGGGCCGGCGGGCCAAGACTTCAGCGTACTAGTAGCAGTGGCCTCATGCTGATTGGCTGAGGGCTGACTTTCGGCAGGAGTGGGGGTAGACTGCTCGGGTGACCTCTCCTCTGAAGAGCGTGTCATAGTACTTTTCCTAGTATCTCAATATGCCTGAATGTCCTGCATCTTGATCAATGGAGAGATGACAGCAAACACGATCTATCACATGGTAGTATAGCACGCTTCTTAACCTGCTTGAAGGAGCAGCGAGGTAGAAGCATATCACGCCGGTACAGTTCTCTCCACAGCAATTATGTCCCGAATTAAGAGAAGTTTCAAGGGCGAGCCTCTTGCCTCTCCCAAGACAGTGGCAAAGGAAGCACCGGAGTAAGAGCGGGCCAGGAGGAAGAAGGACCCGGCCCCACAGGCTAGGCGCAGCTCACACAAGGCGCTCCCTGCAAAGGACCGGGTCGTAGTAGCTCGCAGACACTCTAAGCGCTGGCCAACTTGCCAACCAGGGAAGAACCGTCACGGTGAAGGGGTAGTCGTCCCGTGTGGTGGGCCGACAGGGACCGTCACCGTAATCGTCACGGTTGGGAACGGCGCAGCCGTAGAGGTAGCGGTAGGCGTTGGCGTCTGCTGAGTTGGACCACTTGTTGCCTGTGGGCTAGCTGTTTGCGTAGCGACCGCTGTGCCGGCGCCGGAAATAGTAAAATAGGCGGCCTGGGGTACAGTACAACCAGGGGTTCCAGCTTTACTGAAGGTCACATTCACCAGCGTCATCTTGCCGACCGCATCCGCCCGAGGGGGGATCGAGAAGACCGCCAGGCCATCGCTGGTCGTCTGTACCGTCTGAGTAGTCACACTGCCATCCCACCAGCGCACAGTAGCTGTCGCAGTTGCATCTCCCACTCCAACAGGGTTCCCATCAACGGTATGGACGAATTTTGCGTAGACCATAATCATCTTTCCACTGCCGATCTGCGGCGAGGTATCCGTTGCCCATGCGCCGCACAGATAATCTGGCAGGGATGGAGTGGGAGAATCATTTGTGCCGAAGACAATAGTAGCAGTCACACTAGGACTTTCCAGGTTTGTCTGTGAGCTGTTATTTCCGCAGGCGACGATCACCGCACACAGCACTAAAAGCAAAATCAGAGAGCCGCACTTCAGTACAAGGCTATAAACGGAAGAAGTCAATATCTTCTTCATCAGTCATCATCTACAGAAATAGGCGCAACTGCTCTACATTCAGTCCGAATCCCTCGGCTGGCGGAAAGGCCCCTGCTTAAGGCTGCCTTGAGTATAGCATACCCGCCCGGGTCACCTGTAGATCAGCGGCTGCTTGTGACAAAAAGTACTAGCGAGCGGATGACAGCCGCGGCAATGGCCCGGGGTTCTCAGAGTAAGAGCATAGAGGGCTGAGAGGAGGCAGGCCAAAGAGGAAGAGAGCGAAGTAGGACAACTAGCAAAAAACGCAGTAAGCGGATAGACAGATGACAGGGCAAGCTCTAATTCTGAGGGCCGGGGAGCCAGAGGACTCCTGTCCTCAGTGACAGGCAAGAGTGATCTCAGGCGATCCGGCCCTCTCCCTCCTACAGAGGAGTGATGTCCTGCTGACACAAGCCTTACTCATCCTGGCCAGCCTGGCTGCGGCCTTACCTACCTGGCTACTACTGGACGATAACAGTTAGCTGCATGTTGGGATGGATAGTGCAGACCAGATGGAAAGTGCCAGCAGTCGTAAAAGGCGGAGTTGTGGCGCTCTCACCCTGAACGCCATTGAAATTCAGATCGACCGTTGGGGCGCCAGCTTCCTTTGTCACCTGTGGGGTGGAACCTTTCCAGGTGCCATTTTTAATCACATGTGGCACAGCTACATCATCCACCAGAGTGAGCGCCTGGCCCTTCTTGATGGTAATCTGCGCGACCTCGAACGCAGTTGAACTCATCTTCACCGTTGGGCCGGTGTTCGCTGCCCCTGCAGCAGTATCGCGGATGCCGCAGGCCGCCAGGACCAGAGTGAGGACTCCTAGAAGTACCAGACCCGTAACAACCTTTCTATACATAGAAAAAACATCCCTTTCATCGTGGAGAGATAGCAAAGGAGCAGGAGAGCAAGATCCTGCTGTCAGCGATCTGGTCTACTCTGGCTAATCCGGGAGCCAGTGTAGCCTACCAGATAGTGCGGTGCCCCGTTACATGTAACAGGTGCGGTGCTCTCTTAATAACTATAGCAAAAGCCGACCTGAACGAGAAGAGAAAAGGACCATCCCGCCGCTCAGAGATGCTCGTGTGAGGCTCGCATCGGCAAACAAGAAGCCCGAGGCGGAGATAAGAGGGAGCCTCGGGCGAGGACGAGAGAAAAGTAGCGCATACGGGATTTGAACCCGTGATCTCCGCCTTGAGAGGGCGGTGTCCTAGACCGCTAGACGAATGCGCCACAGAAGCTTGCTACCGGGTTGGCTGCGACCCAGCAACTGACGGCAGTTATCATACCTTATTCTTAGCCCGCTGTCAAGAGTATCTAGCGGGCAAACCCATAATTTCAAGCGAAGCTCTGCGATCGTGACCTGCGAGCCAACGGCGGCCTGTTCTCTAGCAGCGGGTATCATCGGAGCAGGGGCACAAAGGAGGGAATACCAAGTAAAAGGCCCGAGGCGGAGATAAGAGGGAGCCTCGGGCGAGGACGAGAGAAAAGTAGCGCATACGGGATTTGAACCCGTGATCTCCGCCTTGAGAGGGCGGTGTCCTAGACCGCTAGACGAATGCGCCACAGAAGCTTGCTACCGGGTTGGCTGCGACCCAGCAACTGACGACAATTATCATACGCTCATCTTTGCCATTTGTCAAGTACTTTTCTGGGAAAGATCACGCTTGAGCACGTCCTGAAGATAGCACTTGGCGAACCAGAGCGGCTTATTCGCTGTGGACAGAAGGAGAAGGCTCGCCGGAGGCAGAAGATGGTACAGTATCGGACGCAGCGAAGCCTGCTGTCCAACGCTCACGGGCAGTGGCTGGCCCGGCAGCCAGAGCAGAGACGATGGCCACTGCACTAAAGAACAACATCGTTCCAAAGGCGGCGCTGTAGCTTGCTGTCTGATCAAGCAAGAAGCCGATCAGAGGAGGCCCCATGATCAGCGTTGGAGAAGAGATCACACTTACCAGGCTCTGCGCCACACCCTTGCCGACACTGCGCAGTGCAGCGACCTCATTAAAGATCGCCGCGTAGGGAGCGCTAGAACCAATGGCGGTAAGAGCAATGCCGACCAAGCTTAGCAGAGCGTTATGCCAGGGCAAAGCCAGACAGACAATCCCAGCGCAGGAGAGCGAAGCCATCAGGCGCACCAAGGAGATGCTATCCAGCCAGCGGCGTCCAAGTATGAAACCTCCCAGTGGGCGGAACAGCATCCCGCTCAGCAGAACCAAGGAGCCGCAAGTAGCGGCCAGAGTCAACGGCAAATGATCCAACTGCACCAGATAGAGCGCAATCCAAGTAGCAACAGCATTGCCCAAGCCGAACGTACCCATATGCGCCAGACCCAGGCTCCAGACAGCTCCCGAGCGCAGTCCATCCCGCAATCCACCCTGGCGCATCGGGCGTCGCTCCTCGACCTCCACCAGGAGCCAGATCGCCGCACCGAGCAAGCCCGGCAGGCCCCAACACAAGAAAGCCCCGCGCCATCCGACCAGCCGAGCCAAATAAGGAGTCACCAGTAGACCAAGTCCCGCACCAACCTGGGTAGAACCACCGTAGAGGCCCTGACCCAGTGCGGCCAGGCGGCCGCTCCCCGCTGCTACACTAGCGCCTGCCACGAAAGCCCCGCCGATTCCCAGCCCAGTCACCAATCGCAGCGCCAGCAGCCATGCGAGATGTGGCACCAGGGGCAGCAGCAAAGCCCCGCCAGTAGCCAGCAAGGTCGAGATCAGCAGCACCGGACGAGCGCCATAGCGATCGATCAGCATCCCCGCTGGCAAATAGGCCAAGGTAAGGCCGAGGAAAAGCAGCGTTGAAAACAAGCCAACCGTGCCGGCGCTGATATGCAGCGCTGCCTGTAGCTCAGGGATCAAAGGGCTATAATTTGTATACTGTACGGTCAAAATCAGCAAAGTCCAGCAGGCAGCAAAAATACGCCAGGGCGCGCTACGGCGCCGTTCGAAACGAGGAAAGCGCATCAGAGTAACCTTCCTTGTCAAACTACAACGGGCATAAGTGGGCGCTGGCAAGCCGACGGCCTACCTGCCGAAGCGGGTGAGCCAGCAGTGGTCCTGCGCATTGCCTGCTCCGCTTCCATCCAGAAAAAGGATGCCAGCCAGCAAAGGGAGCGTCAAGTATCTCTCAGAGATGTGCAAAAGAGAGCAGAGCGTGCGCAGACTTGACAGATCGTAGAGGAGGGGGTACAGTCTTGCTATAAGCACAGGCAGAGCAAGAGGCAGAGAGAGCTGAACCGCCTGTACTGGAAGAGCCTCCCGGTCGTCTCGGGCTCGCCTGCAGCATCAGCCGTAGCAGGCCAGAGGTCAAATCTGGGCCAGGCCATTATCATGTAACGTACAGACAGAAAGAGGCCAGCCAGGACCAGAGAGGGAGGAACCTCATGGAAATTGGCAGAGACTCAGGCGAAGTAGCCATGAGTGCCGCAGCGACTGCAAAGTTTGTCACTCCTCGAGTATCGCTGCTCGAACATATCAACATCAACGTCTTCTGGTTTGCCAACAACTTTCACTGGCAGGCGCTCCTTGCCATCGTTATCCCCAGCATGGTGGCCAAATTCCTGCCAGTCAGCCAGGAAGCCATCAACCTGACTACCGTTGTCCTGTGGGGGACCATTGTCGCCGTCATCGTCAACCCGCTGGTTGGAGCCATCTCCGACTATGCCACCTTCCGCATGGGCAGGCGGCGTCCCTTCATGATCATCGGCACCATCTTCAATATCATCGTCCTGCTGGCCTTCGCCTTTGCGCCCGGTTGGGCCAGCTCCACCGCGCTCCTTGTGCTCTTCGCTCTCCTTTTCATCCTTCTTCAGATCACCAACAACGTGGCTAACTCACCCTGGAGTGCCATCATTGCTGACAAGGTGCCCCAGAATCAGCGCGGCCTTGCCGCCGGCTTCAACGGGCTGCTCTCGCTCCTTGGAACAGCCGTCGGCTCGCTGGTCGCTGGAGCTATTGTCAACAAGCATGATCCTCTCCCCGTCTACCGTCAAGAGATCATCAAAATCTTTTTGATCATCGCCGCTGTGCAAATCATCTTTGTCATCTATACAGTCCTCACCGTCAAAGAAACGCCTCTCGCCGCCGAGAATCAGGAGCGTTTCAGCTTGAGGCGCTTTATCAGGCGCTTCCTCTTCAACCCTCTGGACTATCCTGACATGGCCTGGGTTCTCCTCGCCAGGCTCCTGGTCATGATGGGCATTTGGACCGTCTACTACTTTCTGCAATATTACTTTGACAATGTTCTGGGGGGGCCAGGAGTACGCACCATCATCTACAACACCCCCTTCTCAGGTGAATTCTTCAATGGCCTGGTCTTTCAGCCTGCACTGCTCCTCACGGCTCTGCTGACCTCGATTATCGGCGGTTGGGCCTCGGACCATTGGGGACGTAAGGGACTGGTCTATCTCTCGGGCGCGATGATGGCCATTGTCTGTCTGGTCTTTATCTTCTTCCAGACTCAATACGGGGCCTTAATTGCCGCCCTCATCTTTGGCATTGGCTTCGGCGCCTACACAAGCGTCGACTGGGCGCTCACGACAGATGTGCTGCCTCCAACCAACGAGGCCGGCAAATTCATGGGCTTCTGGTCAATGATGGGTATTCTCCCCCAAGTCATAGGGACAGCCATAGGGGGCGTCATTCTTCAGCTCTTACAGAGCCTGCCTAATCATCTCGGTTATACTGTGCTCTTTGCCGTCACCACGCTCTATTTTGCCATCGGCACACTGGCCATCACCCAGGTGCGCGGAGCACGCTAGGGGCAAGAGGTCCTGACCTGCTGAAAAGCCAGTGCTGTCAACAAGCAGACCTCAAAAAGGGGCTGGCCACTCTCCGGTGGCCAGCCCCTGAGCGCTCTGGGGTCTCGTTGTAGCCCTCCCAGCTTAGCGGATGGACCCCTCATAAATGCCCATCACCGTGCTCAGGAAGCGCAGCGCCTCATCCTTGCGCCGCTGGAAAGAATTGCGTCCAATGATTGAACCGAAGCCACCGCCGTCGCGAATAGCGCGCACCTCCTCGAAGACCTGCTCATCAGCGGCAGCCGGCCCACCCGAGAAGATTACAATACGGCGGCCATTAAAGGCGCTCTGCACCACATGGCGCACGCGATCAGCCAGAGTCGCGATCGGAATCTCGTACTTCTGGTAAACCTTCTGGGCCTCTGGTTTCTCGATCTTCTCGCTGGGAAGCTTCACCTTGATAATGTTGGCCCCCAGTTGGGCGGCAATATGCACGGCGTAAGCTACCACATCGATAGCCGTCTCACCCTCCTTACTCAGGCCGCTGCCGCGCGGATAGGACCAGACGACCACTGCCAGGCCGTGAGCCTTGGCCTGGCGGGTCAGCTCGCGCAACTCCTCATACATCGTATCGCGAGCCGCCGAGCCAGGATAGATCGTAAAGCCAATAGCCGAGCAGCCCAGGCGCAGAGCATCCTCCACGCTAGAAGTCAAGGCAGGCAAAGGATCGCGCGACTCATAGAGCAGATCGTGGTTATTGCACTTGAGGATCAAGGGGATCTCACCAGCGAACTCAGCGGCGCCAGCCTCCAAAAAGCCCAGGGGGGCAGCGTAGGCATTACAGCCCGCCTCAATAGCAAGCTGGAAGTGGTAGCGAGGATCATAGCCTGCTGGGTTCGGGGCGAAGCTGCGCGCGGGGCCATGCTCGAAGCCCTGATCAACTGGCAGAATGACCAGCTTACCAGTGCCGCCCAGGCGGCCATGATTCAAGATACGGGCCAGGTTGGTTAAGACGCCGGGATTCTCACCAGCGTACCAGCTCAGAATCTCACGAATGCGCTCATTCATACGTGTTGCTCCTTCCTCCATCAACAGCGGCAAATACGTTGGTAAACAGGATCTGTAAGCGTAACTCAGCGAGAGAGAGCTCACAACCTTTATTGTATCACGCCTGAAACGGCGGTCCTGACCGGTGCGGCTGACAAGGCCCGCGCACAGCAGCTTTGCCGGCGCCAGAAAGCTGTTCGTCTCTGCTCAAAGAGCTGAGGCAACGGCAATGGCGACCGTCTCATACGACCGGTCCTACTTACCAGCGCTTCACCATATGCGCGACCTGCATGCCACCGCCTGGAGTGATCTCGTAGCTGATGCGATCGGGATTAATATCCTCAATCCTGGGCACCTCGTCAGCAGGGACGATCGTATCATGAGGATGAACGATCTGCCAGACGCGGGCAATCGTCCCAGGCTCGTAGGGACGGTAGACATAGCGGCGGGTACTGATTTTGGCACGGCGGGCCTGGCTCTCAGCCTTGCCGAAAAGCTCCTTGGCCTGCTCATCCTCAAGGTAGGGATCAACCACCTCGAAGAGGCGCGGCGTACGGGCTACACGCGGCTCGCCAACGTAGAGGAAGACGACTGGGCGACCATCGGCGCTGTGGATCGCCGTGCGGATCACATCCTCATTATGAGGATTATTGGCCGTCAACACAGCCAGAATAGAGCCGTGGAGATGATCCTCAATGGTGGTCACAGGCACGGGCAGGCGACCCATCAGGCGATGACTGCGGTAGTTATAGAAAGCCACTCCCATGCCCACTAGGGCGACCGAGCCGCCGAAGGCTGTGGCCAAAGGCTTCGCCACTAGATTGATCGACCAGGCCAGCGTCACCAGAAAGGTGGTAGCGATCCCCAGATAAAAATCAAGCGTATACCAGAGGCCGCGCCATCCCTCGTATGAACGCTCGGAACTCTCCACAATCTCTCCGTGAGAGGGCCGTTGTGAGGCCTGATGCTCGTGATGGCCATTGAGAACCGCGCTGCCATTGGGGGCCAGCGTGAGACCTGGCTCCCCCGGAGCATGACCATTCTGGCTGCTGTGCTGCAGCTCCGTCAGGGCGCTGGCGCGGTTTCGGGCCGCCCGCCGCTCGCGCCAACGGACAACATCCAGGCCAAGGCAAGTCAACGAGAACGCCCCGAGCAGGCCAAAGGCGTACATATCGCCAAGGAGATCCAACTGCCCGTGAACCAGCAGCAGGACCACGATGGGAACGCCCGTGGCCAACGCAATCGAATAGTGGGGAGTACCGCGCAGGCGGTTCCGCTTTAGCACAAAGGAAGGCAAGAACTCCATGCGCGAGAGGGCCATAAAGACATGGTACGCGCCAATGATAGCCGTATTACTTGCAAAGACCAGGAGGGCGCTAGCGCTAATTGCTACCTCGGTCTGTAGCCAGAAATTGCCCCAGTGGCCAGCCAGCAAGGAAACGAGCTGACTATTCTTCAGAGGATCGGCTGCCTCCTGCGGCTGCAGGAGCGTAGAGAAAGTTGTGAGCAGGGGGCTGGTGAGGCCGATCGTTACCACGACCAGCAGCAGGGCCAGGCCGGCGACCTTTTTGCGAGGAGTCTTCATCACCGGCGATAGCTGCGAGATGCTCTCCAGACCCGAGAAAGCCAGGAAGGCGCCCCCGAAACCAACCAGCAGCTTCACGGGGGTCACTGCATTGCCGGCGAACATACTTTCGAAGAGATGGAGCGCCTCAGCAGGAGAGACATGAGTGAAGACCGTGACAAGAATAGCCAAGTCGCTCACAAAGGAGATAACCGCTCCAACCAGGCTCACCGTAGCGCTCTCCGTAATGCCGACCCAATTGAGGAGACCCAGCAGGGCCAGCACGGCAATCGTAATCCAGAGAGCATTAGGACCCAAGGCGGGGAAGACCACACTGAAATAAAAGATACCAGAGAGACAGCTCAGTGCTGCTGTCAAGAAGTAATCGACAAGAATAAACATCCCGCCCAAGGCTCCAAACCAGGGGTTCAGCGCGTGGGCCGCCACACTCACTACGCCACCGCCCTGGGGAAAGCGAGCCGAGACCTCAGCGTACTTGAGCGTTAACAGGACAAAGACAACCATCGTAAGGAGGACAAAGAACCCGGCCAGTTTCCCCACAGTGACGTAGAGAATGCCGGGCGTATAGTACACTGAGGTACCGATGTCAGCAAAGACGACTGCCCAGCAAAGCAGAGGGCCAAGGCGGCCACGGCCTGCATGGTGCTCCTGCGACTGGTCTGTTGTTGCTGCCTGTGTCACCGAATCCTGCATTGTAGAGTCCTTAGCTGAGCTCAGAGGATCTTAGAGTGTGCCTCCCCTTTTTTGGTGATCCCCAAGAAGGGGAGGCACCTGAGCCGGCGCGTCGGTCATTCCGGCTATAACTGTAACATGCAATCTCAGCCCGGGGCAAGGGGCAAACGCCTTACTCTGGGCTATGAAGCAAAGCCCAACCATTGTTACTTCACTGCCCCTCAACCGTTCTATGCCAAAGAAATGTTTCTCGGGTAATCAGGCTGTTTCACTGGTCGGACAGACCTGGTGACAGGCGCGCCTGCCTGCCTGGTGGCTACTGGAAGAGAAGAGCGGCGCGGTTGGGTGAGCGTCTGGACAAGGCAAGACTAGAGAATGGGGCTTATCTCATCGGGGGAGCGAAAGTCACTCAGCGAAGAAGGCGCCAATGAAAGGATGTCAGCCGTCTCTATCTTGTCTGTCTCCAGCGATTGGGGCAGCGGTTGGTCGTGGGTGATCGGATCGTCAGGTCTGCAACTGGAGAGGAGAAGCTAAAAACTATGACCGTAAGTGGCGATGCCTTTGATCGTCTCTTAGAAGCAATCTATGCACAGCAGCGTCTACTCGAAGAGCTTGAAAGAGAGAATCGCGAGCTGCGCCAGCAGTTAGCGGATCTGCGCGAGGGGAGAGGGATCTTCGTGGAGATTCTGGGGGTGCGCTATCCTCTAGCCGTACCTGGGGCTGTGGGGCAGCAATTCCCCGAGCCTATGCCGGCGACTGCAGCGCAGTCTGAATACATATCACCAATGTCCTCCTATCAGCCGGTGCAGGAGCTACCGGAAGGGCGCTCTGTGGGACAAGATCAGCAAGGGATAGCTGCGGCTGCAACTGATGGGCGCCTCCCGGAAATTACCCAGATCCGGGCTTCGATTGGTCCGCTGGAAGCCCAACAAATGGCCCAACCGCTGCCCAAGACTCCGGATTCGAGCCTGCAAGGTCCTCGGCTCTCGCCCTCGTACCTCGAAGAGATGCTCCTTGATGAATTCGCAGCCGCTGCCACGGGGCCGCTAGGGACAATGGCGCCCCCTGCTCCTGGAGTTGGAGCGTCCGGCTCAACGGATGGAAAGCAAGGCGAAGAAAGCGGGCCAGAGCGATGGCCAGGCCAGGCCGGGTCACCATCGCCCACGGCCCTAGATGAGGAACGCAAGGCTGCGCTCAGACGTGAGCTGATGGGCAGCTTCCTACTAGACTAAGCACCCGGAGCTACGGCTAAGCCCCGGGTCAGGCAGACAATCGCTGCTTTTCGCTGCTCCTGTGGAACGTAACTGCGCGTTGTCCCTGGAAGGAATTTCCCTTCCAGGGACACATACTGCTTGCTAATGGCTGCTCAGGTCAGGGAGTTAAGAGCCTGATCACCTAACCTCCAGAAAGCCCCGCGTATAGTCCGCTCGCATGCTCTGGGCCTGTCTGGCCAGCTAAGCGAGCGAGGGCTAAGATGGCAGGCGAATTGTGGCGCTGGCGCTTTGCATGCCACTTCCGGCTTGGCTCATGATCAGCGTGAGTTGCTGGCTCTTTTGAGGAACAAGAAAAGTGACCGTCCCGCTCTGCCCATTGGCTCCTTGGGCGAAGGCCACGGGCAGCGTGCTATAGCTTGGAGCGATGCGGCTCCCGTTCTCCGTCTCCAGGCGGATATAATCGTACGGCGAACCAGGGATAGCCGTCTGGGCCAGAGTATTAGTGGCAGTCAGCGTCAACGTCAAGAAAACCTTGTCGCGTGGGGCTTGTTGCCCGTTAGCGCTCCAGCTCAGCGTAGCGGCTGTGACCGTCCAATTCAGCCCGAAGTACTGGAGCTGTGTATTCAACTTCACGCTGCGGGGAGCGTAACGTGAAAGGTCTGGCTTACTCGTCAAAGGGATATCCATTTGGGCCTCGCTATTCGTGCCCAAGCGCAGCACAAGCTGGCTGAGAGGTACATTGAAAGGGACGGCAAAATCCAGCAGATTGTTACGGCTGGCCTGGGGAGCAAGAGGACCATTCGCAGTGACCAGCAGCGGAGCCTGTTCCCCCTTGCCGGGGACAACTACATGAGCGCACTGATAGAGATTATAAGCGATCGAGTAGTTTGCAGGGTTCTCCTCATGCAAGAAGACACGCAGCATCCCATCTGAGCTAGCGTGCGGATCATCGGCAAAAGTCTGAGCCTGTTGAACCCGCTGGATGGTCAGGCGAGCGCTAGCATAAGTCACAGTTGTATTCAGCGTCCGCGTGGTCACAGGTCCCTGTGCCGAGCTCCGAAAACCGGGCACGGGGGCACCGGCAAAGCCGGCAGCGACATAGCTCAGAGCCGCCAGAAGCACGACAGCAAGCAGGATCGGAAACAACCAGCTTCGCCAGGAAAGGCGCCTGGCCAGCGAACGCCGTGTCGCAGGAGGAAAGGCGCTCTCCTGCTGACCCGGAGCAGCGAGCTGGGTCGACGCTGATAATGGCTGCGGTGGCCGAGCGCTCAGGTAGTGAAGGGCTTCCTCAGAACTGAGACCGCAAGCAGGGCAGAAGCGCTGGTTGGGTCTCGCCGGAGCGCCGCAGCGGGGACAAGACGACAATGGCGAATCCTGCGCCATAAGCAAAGACTCCTTGGGTGGGTGCTCTCTGGGCTTGGCCTGCCGACAGAGGAGGGAGAAACCTCCCTGCCTCTCTCGCTACCATTCTAGCATAATGACTAGTCGAGGCAGGGCAATTCGCTTCTGACACTGAATTCCTAGCTTGAGGGGTCAAGCGTCTGAGAAAGGGAAGGGTCAGCGGCTGAAGCTGAGCTAAAAGAAAGCTCGTGTCCACTGACCCGCCACATAAAAAGGGGTCGCTACGACGAAGAGAAGATGATATAATGGTGAGGACTTTTGGAGGCTCAGCCATCAGCCCGAGCCGACGAAGACCCAAACAAGCATTGCACGCAAGCGCTAAGAGACCTGAGGGGGGCAAATATCTGTGCCTGAGTTCAAAGTAGAAGCTCCGTTTACTCCAACTGGTGATCAGCCGCAGGCCATAGCAGCCCTTGTCGAGGGCCTGAGAAAAGGCTATCGCATGCAGACCCTGCTTGGGGTCACTGGCAGCGGTAAAACCTATACGATCGCCAAGGTCATCGAGCAGGTGCAGCGACCGACATTAGTCTTGGCCCCCAATAAGACCTTAGCGGCGCAGCTCTACAGTGAGTTCAAAGAGTTCTTCCCGAATAATGCAGTAGAGTACTTTGTTTCTTACTACGACTACTATCAGCCAGAGGCGTATATTCCACGCACCGACACCTATGTCGAGAAAGAGAGCCTCCTTAATGAAGAGATCGAGAAGCTGCGTCTCTCGGCGACCCGTAGCCTCTTTGAGCGGCGCGATGTCTTGATTGTGGCCTCGGTCTCCTGCATTTACGGTCTGGGGAGCCCTGAAGAATACGGGGAAGTGGTGTTGACGCTGCGTGTTGGTGAAGAGCGACGGCGCGATAAAATTTTGCGCCATCTTACCGAGATTCAGTATGAGCGTAACGACACCAACTTCACCCGTGGGCGCTTTCGTGTGCGCGGCGACGTATTGGAGATCTTCCCGGCCTATGAGGATGTAGCGGTCCGTATTGAATTCTTTGGCGATGAGATTGAACGCATGACGGAGATCGATCCGCTGACGGGGGAGGTGCTGGGAAGGCGGCAGCGACTGGATATCTATCCAGCCAAGCACTGGGTCACGACTCGCGAACGTCTCAATCGCGCTATAGAATCGATCCAGGCCGAGCTACAAGAGCGTCTGGCTGAGCTGGAGGCGCAGGGCAAGCTGCTGGAAGCAGCGCGTCTGAAGCAGCGGACCAATTTCGATATTGAGATGCTGCGTGAGACCGGCATCTGCTCCGGCATTGAGAACTACTCGCGACATCTCTCGGGACGTGCCCCAGGTGAACCGCCCTGGACACTGCTTGACTATATGCCCGATGACTACCTGTTGGTGGTGGACGAGTCACATATTGCCCTGCCCCAGGTGCGAGGCATGTACGAAGGGGATCGGTCCCGCAAGCAGGTGCTGGTCGACTATGGCTTCCGTTTGCCTTCGGCTCTGGATAATCGCCCGCTGACCTTTGCCGAGTTCGAACGCCAGATCAACCAGGCTATCTTTGTCTCGGCCACACCTGGCCCTTACGAGTACGAGCATAGCGAAGCGATTGTCGAGCAGATCATTCGTCCGACAGGGCTAGTCGATCCCGAAATCTTTGTGCGCCCAACGCGAGGCCAGATCGATGATTTGGTAGCCGAAATTCGCAAGCGGGTCGAGAAAGGGCAGCGTGCCCTGGTCACGACTCTGACCAAAAAAATGGCCGAGGATCTGGCTGACTACCTGCAGGAGCTGAATATCAAGGTTCATTACCTGCACTCCGAGATCGACACCATTGAGCGGGTCGATATCCTGCGCGATCTGCGCCTGGGGGTCTACGACGTGGTAGTGGGCATCAATCTCCTGCGCGAAGGGCTGGATCTTCCAGAGGTCTCGCTGGTGGCTATCCTTGATGCCGACAAAGAGGGCTTCTTGCGCTCGGAAGGCTCGCTCATACAGATGATCGGGCGGGCCGCACGCCACGTCGAAGGCACAGTCATTATGTACGCAGATACAATCACTGGCTCCATGCAGCGGGCAATCGATGAAACCAACCGCCGCCGTCGCCTGCAGATGGCCTACAACGAACAGCATGGGATCACTCCCCGCGGCATCAAGAAAGGGGTTAAAACGCTGTCAGAGCGCATCAAGGCTATGAGCGCAACCGGAGCCGAAGAGGGTCAGCAACAGCAGCAAGGGGCAGCAGTGGCTCTGACTGGCATCCCTAAAGAGGAGGCCCTGCGCCTGATCAAAAATCTGGAGGCCCAGATGCGCGCCGCAGCCAAACAGCTCGAGTTCGAAAAAGCAGCTGAGCTGCGCGATCAAATTATCGAGATTCGACGTGCCATGATTGAGTAAAAGAGGGCCTGGTGCTTTTCCATACCAGCCGCAAGAGAGCGAAAAAACAGAGGGCAAGCGGAGCAGCAAGAAGAACAAGCCGTACAGGCTTGCGGCACAAGTTCTGTCATGGCACCAGGACCACAGAGAGCGGGCAAGGTCTATCCTTCTACCAGGCTTGCCTGCTCAGCAGCCAACCTTGCCGGAGTCCGGCGCTACTACCTATCTGACCAGGAAGGAAAGGATTGGCAACAGTATCACTATGGCCCAGCAGCAGAGTCAGCAACATCGGCAACAGGCACAGCGCCGTCATCATCAAGCGACAGAGGAAGCCGGACAGTCTGAGCAAGCTGAACAATCCGAGCAGCCGGAAGAACGTTTTTTTCACAAACAGCGGTGTGGTTTACTGCGCCTGCCGCTGACAAGAGGGCAGAGGAAAGCTGGCAGGGCAGGAGCGACGGACCATCACCCTCTTTCTCAAGTTGAGCATATGGCGTGCTGGCAGGAGGCAGCACGTTTCTTTGTGGCAAGCGCACCGTATAGCGCGTTTGGGCCTCTCCCCAAGAGGAGCAGCGGTGTCACTGCTCGGAAGAGGCTCTCGCTGCCGTTGAGGAGGCTGCGGCTGGCGGAAGAAAGCTTCCTTCGGGGCGAGGTCCAAGCATGGTCGATAGCAGACCTGTGGCGCCGTGGACCGGGGGAGATCGACAAAGTGTGGTTGATCTGGCTCTCCCGTTTCAGCAGAACATCTCAGATCCAGACAGCCTTAAGAAAAAAGCCGCTGGTCTGCGGAATGCTGGCGTCGACTGACCAAAAAGCAGCGACCGCAAGCTTCCTCCTGGCGCAGGCATCAGCACCTGTGCGACCGCATTCAGGCAGGCTAGAGCACTATAAGAGGCAGTCGCTGGACAGGCCTTTCGCTATTGAGATGGCTGCCTGGAGCGCGAGCAAGCCTGAGCATGAGCGACGCACAAGCCTAACGCTCCGTTGCGTCCGCTGGACCAAGAGTGTCCCCTTGCTGGCGACCCGCCCAGCCGGCAGGGCATCGCTCCCTCTACACAAGCGCCCCCGCCACTGGCGCGCTGCGTGGCTGGCGGGAGCAAAGCGCTTCTCTCGTCGCCAGGCTTGTTGAATGCTGGGGAGCGGTGGCTCTGGGCTTCTGCGCCCCGGCTAGGCTTCTGCCATGCAGCGCCCGCCATTCCTCCCCGAATTGCTGAGCTGATCTCTTCCCGCTCGCGTGCCCTGGGCCAGTCGTGCGCTCATACACTCCTAACTGGCTCTAGCTGGAGCGGCGAACGGACTGGCACGACCAGAAGCGGCGGCGCAAGCGAGTGACTTGCGCCTATTTATGGATGAGCATGAGCTTAAGCTCATGCGTAGCAATACTGTAACACTAGTGTTCCATTACTCGTTTATGTGAGGAGGCAGGCCAATGAAACGGCTCCCCTTAGTGATTGTCCGGGAGCTGAGTGCATTCCTGGTTCAGCGCCGGCTCTGATGGTTCTCTCCCCAGGAGAGTACCTCAGGCCAGGCTGCGACCGCAGCCGGCTTGCGGTTCCGTTGACCTGCTACCGTATAATATCACTTGTGCTCAAAACGGCACTTGAATTGATTGCAGCGAGTCGCTAACCTGGCAGTCTGGGCCGAGTGAGGCTAAAGACTCGCAGATTTCATACTTTTAACGTCTACAGGAGGAGTAGCCCGATGCTTGTGCATTTAATGCTGGAGTTGTACGGCTGCAAACGGGAACTCTTGACCAGCGAGCCGCTGCTCAGGCGTGTGCTGGATGAATTCCCGGCGCGGGTGGGGATGGAGAAGGTCAGTCCGGTGCATCTCTACGACATCGAGACACCGAATCCGCTCGACTCCGGCATGTCCGGTTTTGTCATCATTGCCCAGAGCCATATTAGCCTACACGCCTGGCCCGAGTACGGCGAGGTCGATATAGATATCTGCTCCTGTAAGGAGTTCAGCCAAGAGGACGCCATTGCCTATGCCAAGGAGATGTTTCAGACGGAGGACGTAGAGGCCCATTTTGTGGTCCGGGCCACGCGCTCACTGCGCCCCGAGACACCTGATCCGGTGCGTTATGCCGAAGCAATGGCGGCCCGTCGTGCCAGGCAAGCTGCCCGCGGCGAATCCAGGCTAACGACGGAGGTGTCCTAAAGGCAAGGATAAGTGGCCGGGAAGCGTTTCCACGGCCTTTCACTGCCAGCATCGTCCGGGCATCCATCCCGGCTGAGGAGCTATCTGCGGCAAGTGGATAGCTCCTCATTTGCTTGCGCTCTCGTGAAAAGAGCTGACTGGTGCTGAGGGGGCAATGTCATGCCGCACACTATCAGCCGGTCTGCCGCTGGCTACCTGCCTACTGTCATCCTCAACGAGAGTGGGCCTCTGCTCGCGAAGACGGTTTCAAGCAATCAAAGGAAGAAAGGAGAGAATTGCTGATGAGTACGACAGACCAAGGCGCTGCTGAACCGCGGCTGATCCGCCTGGGCTACGGTCCGCAACCTCTCCACTTTGGAGAGCTACGTCTGCCATCCTCACCTGGGCCTTATCCCGTGGTAGTGCTGATTCATGGTGGCTTCTGGCGCAATCCATACGACCTCTCTCTCATGAAAGGGCTAGCAGAGGACCTGACTGCTCACGGCCTGGCCACCTGGAACATCGAATACCGTCGTCTGGGCGATGCAGGCGGTGGCTGGCCAGGTACCCTGCAAGATGTGGCCCTGGCCGTCGATTTCCTGTGCCAACTGGCAGAGAGTTATGGCCTCGATCGAACGCGGCTGATCAGCCTTGGTCACTCGGCTGGGGGACAGCTTGCTCTCTGGCTCGCGGCGTGGCCCCTGCTTGCCCAGCAAGCCATTGGTACAGAACAGCAACCATTGCGCCCTGAGAGAGCCAAGCCCTTGCGGGGAGCAGTCAGCTTAGCAGGGGTGGTCGATCTAGAAGCTGGCTGGCAGCGTCATCTTGGACGTGACGCCGTTGCCGAGTTACTAGGTGGAAGCCCCGCGGAAGTACCCGAGCGCTATCGCCTGGCCTCACCGGCGGCCTTGCTTCCGCTCGGCGTTCCCCAGGTGCTGATTCATGGGACCGCAGATGACCGTGTACCCGTGGAGGTCAGTCGCAGCTACGCAGAACGAGCGCGCCTGGCAGGCGATCAAGTGACCCTGATAGAGCTGCCCAACGTTGATCACTTTGCCCTCATCGAGCCAAGCTCGGCGGCCTGGCAGACAACTCGTGAGCTGGTGCTGGCCCTCTGCCGCTAAGAATGGGGCGGCGCCTGGCTGGAAAAGATCGCCTGCGAGCAGATGAGCAGGACACGGCTGCCGCGGCCAGACCCGCGAGAAGGGCAAAGAAGATCTTGTCCACACCGTAGAGAAGCCTGGCCTGTGATCCCCTCCTTGGCTGTAATTGATTGCCGGCCTTATCGCGGCCCACCAGCGGCTCGTTCGTCCTAACTTAGCTAGGAAGACGTGCGTTTAGCCCACAAGCCGGTCTGTGAAACAAAGACATCGTAGCTGCCATCAGCCGGGTTGAACACGGCATTGCCATACGAGGCCTCTACCAGATTCGACAGCCAGCTACCGCGCTGATTGCGCATTGTCTGGAAGAAATTGTCATCGCCCCCGTTCAGAACTACTACCGTGTGCTTGGCATTCGCCTCCAGATTGGGATCGTCAAAGCGTCCTTCCAGGCGAGTTAGCTTGTAGCCAGAATGAAGGCCCAGAACATTCAGCCAGGAGGGATACTTGATAATGTCTCCCTGGAGCATCCACTCATCACCGGCCACGATGTAGAAGTTGTCGGAGAGCTGACTACCGTCCTGGCCATAGAGGATCAGCTCAACGTTCATCGTGTGGGGCATGTTAGCGACCGGATAGGCGCGTACATGGGCCACCTTGATATCACCAGTCAGACCGATATAGGTCTGCATCAGCGACGTGAGCCAAAGCAGCAGAATAGCGAACAGCAGCAAGACCAGCCCACCGAGGCCGTGACCTACACGGTAACGCCTCCGATAGCGAAAGAAGCGGCGATGGGGGTGATCATACCAGCCATGCTCCCAGGCTTCTTTTTCGCTGCGGTAAGGATGTTTCTGACGGTAGTAAACTTTTTCTCCTCGAACCACCCCTAAAATGGCATAGATGAGCAAAGCCAGGCCGAGGGCTGCAATGGCGAAGAGCAAGAGCTGCTGCCAGCCGAAGACAAACGGTGTATTCATCGGGCCTTCCTTATGGTTTCTACTCCCCGGTCTTGCAAGCAGGGGCTTTCCTTATAGACGGTTGAAGACGACAGGACCTTCTCTACTAGAAAACACGTCCTACCGGGGGGTTAGGGTTCTCTTCAGGAAGAATATTACCGGGTGTAGTCAGGGGGGTCAAGAGACAGCAAATCGAGAAAAAGGACGGCCAGGAAGAGCGCGACTGGCGGTCAGGACGGGAAGAGTCTCACTCTGGCTAGCGCCAGGCTAGGGCCAGATCCCTGGGAAAAGCTGCCTGGTCCGGTCGGCGCTTCCTCTGGCAAGAGATTGCTGGGAAAGCGCGCAGTAGCGGCGGACGCCGAGGCGGACCAGGCGAAAAGACCAAAAGAGCAATCTAGGCACGCGAGCGAGCGGTAGCCTAGGCCTCGGGGAGCAGCGCGGAGGGATGACGCTGCAAAGCACCGCAAGACTCGCGGATCACCAGACTGGTGGGCAGGACCAGACGCGGAGCCTCCCGCGGCAACTCTTCGACTGTGGTGGGTGTGCTCTGCCGCCGGCGCCGCGGCATCTGCTCCTGCTCAATCATCTCTAGCAGCAGCTTGATAGCTTGCTCACCCATAGCATGCACTGGCTGGCGAACAGTTGTCAGGGCAGGTCGCAGGTGCGCCGAGGCCGGATTGTCGTCGAAGCCCACCAGGGCGATATCTTGAGGAATGCGCAGACCAAGCGTTTCGGCGGCTGCGATCACGCCATAGGCCATGTAATCACTGGCGGCAAAGATCGCTGTGGGTCGCTCGCTGGCAGGCCGCGAGAGGAGGTCAAGAGCACAGCGCTGACCACCCGCCGGCATAAAGTCGCCTTCCAGAACCAGCGAGGGATCAATCTCTAAACCTGCCTCCTGGAGCGCGTCGCAGTACCCCTGGTAGCGCTCATGGGAGACACAGTACTTGAGCGGCCCCTGAATGTGGGCAATACGCCGGTGACCAAGCTCGATCAGGTGGCGCGTGGCTTCATAGGCACCGCGTCGATTGTCTGCCCCAATCCAGGGAATCCCTTCCGGCGGCGGACTCTGATCATCTATGAGCACAACCGGGAAGCCCTGGCGCCGTAGCCTCGTCAGATGCTGACTGGACTGACCCGGAAAGACAGCCAATAGCCCTGCGGTCAGCCGCGTGGCAAGAATACGATCAATGATTTTGCCACAGTCTCGCTCGTGATTAGAGCTGCTGATGCTATAGAGCACCATTTCATAAGAGGTGCTCTCTACGACAGAGGCCACACTCAGCAGCAGTTCGGGAATTAATGGCCAGGTCAAAGCCGGCACCAGCACGCTGATGAGAGGGTTACGTCCAGCAGCTAGCCCGGCTGCGGTAATGCTGGGGACAAAGCCTTGCTCTTCAACAATGCGTAGAATACGCTCGCGCGTCGCCGGGTCAACGTCCGGCTTGTTATGGAGGACACGCGAGACGGTGGTCGTGGAGACCTTCGCCAGGCGTGCAATATCGAGTATCGTCACTTTGTGGGCCATAGGTGTTTGCTTTTCGCCTCCGCTGCATGTGGAACATAACTGCCTCAAGGCAGGCAGGCCGATAAAAACCTGCCTTCATGTCGTCTCTACTCTGCTTTGCTGCTCCGGGTTCCTGCTCTACTCTGTGAGAAATCACAGGTGACCTGCTTCGGTTACCTGCTTACGAGATAAGTATACCGAAACGCCGGCATAAGCACAAGCATCCCGACGGTTCTATCGTGCCTGCTATTGTCCCACTCTTGACAATCAAAAGTCTCCTAAATATATATACTTACGTAAACGATTACGGTAACGGTTACAAAATAGAGAGGAACCACACCCTATAAGCTGGCCGAGCCTTTTCGACCGCGGCCTGGCAGGCCGCTCTGATCAGAGTCTGGTCAAGGTCTAGGCCGTGCAGCGGCGTGATGGATCGCCGTGATGGATCGCTAAGTATCTACTGATCAATACCGATCCGCTGACAGCTTATCAAGCCAGAGTGAATGTGGCTGGAGGACCTGGGGTGCATCTGCCACGACAGGCGGTGCGCTACGTCTACGGTGAGGACAGTACAGCCCTCAGTGTCGAGCAACTCCGTGGGGCAGCTACAAGCGCCCCATTGCTTCCGCCCTATTCGCTCACAGTGCTAGTGTACCAGCTAACATTCTGAAGGCAGAGACTCGCTCGCACCAGAAAGGCCAGGCTGCTCTACCAGCAACCTGGCCTGTCAAATGTGCTCCTCGTATCCTCGCCAGTGTCGGGAGAGATGGAGTATTTCTTTGATGGCTATCCAAGCGTTAGCTTGGGATGAAACTGCGCTGATCCTGCCTCAGCCAGCACCTCATCCCAGGCGCTTCGCTTGTCATGAGCACAGCTCTCGCGAACGAACACAGCTTCCCCTGCAGTTCCTACGCTCTATGAACCTGCACGCAGCTTAAGCCAAGGCTGCCTCCATGTGCTCCTGCTCGACTGCGATAGGGCGCTTAAGGACGAAGAGCATGCCGGTAGTCACCAACGTACCCGCCACGATCGACAGCAGATACTGTGGCAGATTACCCACGACGCCAGGCAGGAACATGACCCAGATGCCGCCATGCGGGACATGGAGCTGGCAGCCGAAGAAGGCCGAGAGTGCGCCCGTCACCGCCGAGCCGACCATGATCGAAGGAATGACCCGGAAAGGATCATTGGCGGCGAAGGGAATGGCCCCCTCCGTAATGAAGGAGAGACCTAGCACCCAGGCAGCCTTACCAGCCTCGCGCTCATCGGGCGTGAAGCGATTCTTAAAGAGCAGTGTCGCCAGGGCCAACCCAAGTGGCGGGGTCATCCCGGCAGCCATCGCCGCCGCCATCGGCAGATAAACCGGATTATGGGTATCAAGCAGCAAGCCAGTCGAGAAGGCGTACGCTGCCTTATTAACTGGACCCCCCATATCAAAGGCCATCATCAGGCCGATGATCAATCCCAAGACCGCGGCATTGACCCCCTGCAGATCCTTCAGGCCGTTCACCAGAGCCTGATTAAGCAAGGCCACCGGCGTACCGACCACATAGAGCATCAGAAGCCCGGTGATCAACGAGCCAAGCAGAGGCAGGATCAGCACCGGCATCAGTCCAGCCAGGTTGCTGGGTAGGCGAATGCTGCGGTTCATCCAATGTACCAGGTAGCCGGCCAGGAAACCAGCAATGATGCCGCCCAGGAAACCCGAGTTTGTGAGGCTGGCCAGAACACCGCCGATCATGCCTGGGGCGATACCAGGCCGGTCGGCGATCGAATAGGCGATGAAGCCTGAAAGGATGGGCACGAAGAGCAGGAAGCCTGCCTTAGCCCCAATGACGAAGAGCGCTGCTCCCAGCGACTGCAGCGGCTGAGCAAGAAAACCGGTCGTTAACGTGGTCAGATTAGAGGTGTCGTAGAAGGCGATGCGGTAGCCAGCAATGGCGAAGGCCAGGGCAATCAAGATTCCGCCTGCCACGACAAAGGGAATCATATACGAGACGCCGGTAAGCAGGTGCTTATAGGGACCACGACGAGCCTGGGCACGTGCCGCCTTGGCCTGTTGCACACGCGTCAGATAATCGCTGCTCTCGGGTGACGCCGTTTGGGTAGGGCTGCCGGCGCTACTAGCGGCGGCTCCCTGACGCGCTGCTGCCGCAGCCTCGGCGCGGGCGAGCGCCGCGCGAATGACCGCCTGCCCATCCTTAATAGCTGCGCTCGTCGAGGTCTCATAAACCGTCTTCCCGCTGAAGCGGCTCAAGTCGACCTTCGTATCGGCCGCGATGATCACCACATCGGCGGTGGTGATCTCCTCGGGAGTCAGGGTATTCTGCACCCCGACTGAACCCTGTGTCTCCACCTTGATAGTGTGGCCCAGGGCCTCGGCGCCGCGCTGAAGACCCTCAGCGGCCATAAACGTGTGGGCAATGCCTGTAGGACATGAGGTAATGGCTACAATCCGTGCCATACGCAAACTCCTTTGTGTGTGCTTGCTTGGTGGGGTCGACAAAACGACGCTGCGTCATTGCTAGCGAGAACAAACACGTGCTCGCTCGCTCGCCACATAGCTCCGAGTCGCCTGCTGGCAGAGAATACCCAGCGCTGTGGTCGCAGGCGTAGGCGCCGTGGAGAGAATAGAACGGGCCGGTGGCACCGAGCACAATCTAGCTCAGTAGACATGGTGCAGTCGGTGACCATCGCGGGTCAGGCCCTGCCGCTGACCAGCCTCCTGCACAGGCGGAGTGACCCGGACTGGAGAGGCCTCGCCCGGGGGAGCGTGCTCCGCTACTCCTCAGCAGGCCGCGCTACAAGCGAGTAAACCTGCACGCGCTCGCTGTAGTGCTCCAATACGGACGACGGCGGTAAGGCCCCATCGAGACGCGTAATGCGCGCCAGAGCATAGGCTGTAGCCAGGCGAGCGCTGGCGGTGAGATCCAGGCCGCGCAGCTCCGCCAGCACCAGAGCGGCCACCATTGCATCTCCAGCGCCAACCGTACTCTCGACCGTTACCTCGGGCGGTACAGCGTGCAATACCTGCTCATCCTCCACGAAAAGGGCGCCCTGTTCGCCAAGGGAGACCACCACGCGACGAATATCGTGGCGCAGCAAAGAGCGAGCCGCCTGAGCCACGGCAGTGAGAGTGGTCAAAGGCTGGCCGGTCAACTGTTCCAGTTCCGCCCGATTCGGCTTCACCAAGGTTGGACCAGCCAGAATACCTTGAGCCAGCGCCTCGCCACTGGCATCGAGCACCGTCAGTCGGCCCAGCGCCTTCAGGCGCGCAATGAGTGTGGCATAGAAGGAGGCGGGTACCGCCGGCGGCAACGTACCCGCCAGCACAAACCAGCGGCAATCAGCGGCCAGCTCATCAATGGTCTGACAAAGCTTCGTCAGAGCCTCCTCCGAGGGGGCCAGGCCCGGCAAATTAATATCAGTTGTCTGTCGGCGCTCCTCATCGACAATCTTGATATCGATGCGCGTCTGGCCTGGGAGGCGTACAAAAGCATCGACGATACCACGCTCGGCAAAGAAGCGCTCAAAAAGCGTCGCATTCTCGCGACCAAGAAAGCCGGTGGCGCTCACCTGGCAGCCGCTAGCGGCCAGAAAAGCCGCCACATTAATCCCTTTACCGCCGGCCTGAAACAGCATAGTGTGGGCCCGGTGGACGTGGCCCGGCACCAGAGCGGCCACGCACACCGTCTGATCGATGGCCGGATTAAGGGTGACCGTTGCCACCTTCATAGCCCGCGTACCTCCTCCGCTGTGCGACAGCGCAGAGCCTGCTGAGCCAACTGCTGTAGCTCAGCGAGCGTGCGACTGCGAATCTGGGCCTTGATCGTGGCCAGAGCAGGGATCGCCATACTCAACTCTGAGACGCCCAGTCCAACCAGGATGGCGGCGCCCAACGGCTCACCAGCGAGGCCGCCACAGACACCAACCCACTTACCGGCGGCGCGAGCCACCTCGACCGTGCGTGCCACCATACGCAATACCGCGGGATGGAGCGCATCGGCCTGCCGTGCCAGTTGTGGATGTAAGCGATCCATTGCCAGCGTATACTGTGTCAGATCATTTGTCCCAATCGAGAAGAAATCGACCTCCGCGGCGAACTCCTCGGCCAACAGTACTGCCGAAGGTACTTCGACCATCATACCCAGCGGCAGACGGGGCGCATTCAGCTCACGGCGGACGCGCTCGGCATACTCACGGGCCTGTGCGAAATCCTCCAGCGTCGCAATCATTGGGAACATAATGCTAATTGGGCCGCAGGCTGCCGCGCGATAGATGGCGCGAAGCTGTGTCACAAAGAGGTCGGGGTAGGCCAAACACAGACGGATGCCGCGTAAGCCCAAGAACGAAGAATCTTCGGCGGATAATTGCAGATAGGGCACATGCTTATCGCCGCCGATATCGAGAGTACGAATAATAAGAGGACGCCCATTCAAGGCACGAGCCATCGCGCAATAGGTCGCATACTGCTCCTCCTCCGAGGGGGGAGCGGCCCGGCCCAGAAAGAGGAACTCCGTGCGCATCAGGCCGACGCCCTCGGCGCCGGCGTCCAGGGCTTGGGGGACCTCCTCAGCGCGATTAATATTCGCCGCAATTTCCACACGGTGCCCATCGCGTGTCACCGCCGGCTGGAAGCGCTGACGCAGGGCCGCCTCCTCCCGCTGACGCAGTTGTGCCTGTAAAGCGCGAGCCTCAGCCAGATCGGCCTCACTTGGCCGCACATAGAGCCGCCCGTTGAAGCCATCGAGAATCGCCGGCGTACCATCGGCAAGCGTCAGTACAGCCTCACCGGCAGCCACCACTGCCGGAATACCCTGCGAGCGGGCGATAATAGCCGTGTGTGACGTTGGCCCACCACGCGCCGTACATAGACCCTGGACAATATCGGGGTCCAGCGCTGCCGTATCCGAGGGAGTCAGGTCCTCGGCCACCAGAATCACCGGGCCAGCCGTAGGAAAAGCGCCCGCTGCCGCCACACCGAGCAAGTGACGAAGCACCCGCTCACCGACATCGCTCAAATCGACAGCGCGTCCCGCCAGGACCGGATCATCGATCTGCTGGAGCTGGCTCACCCGCCGGGCAATAGCCTGCTGCCAGGCCCAGGCAGCTCCATGACCGGCGTAGATCAGGCGTACCGCCTCCTGGATCAGCTCGGCATCTTGCAGGAACTCGCGATGAGCGCGGAAGATGGCCGCCCGACTCGAACCGAGACGTGCCCGCACCTCCTCATAGAGCTGGTCTAGCTCGCGCTGCGCAACATCAAGCGCCCGTTGCAGCGCCAGCCCATCGCCAGCGGGATCGGTTGGCTGATCGAGAACTTCCAGACGCTGGCGGCGATAGCGCTGGAGCGGAGCAATGGCCAGCCCGCCGGCGGCTCCCAGACCGCTGTAAGCGGCAGCCACCGAACGTGGTGCCCAGCGCAATACTGGCACCTCAGAGGGAGCCGGATCGGAAGGAGGTAGCGGTTCCAATTCATCGCCCAGACCAGCGGCAATGGCTGCCTGCAGCGTGGCCAGAGCCTGGGCCGCATCAGGGCCTTCCGCCGAAACGCGGATTCTGGCACCGCGCTCGGCCCCAAGCTGTAAGAGAGCAATCAAACTTTTCCCGTCGGCAACCCGCTCGCCATAGCGCACGCGGATCGCGGCCTGAAAGCCGCGGGCCAGCTCCACAAAGCGCGCCGCCGGTCGGGCGTGCAAGCCGGTACGATTTTGAATCACTGTCTCGAAAGAAGCGGAATAGTCAGCCTCCGTACTGGGAGCGGTGGGCCGTTCACCAGTAAGGGCCTCAATAATATCGCGGGGATCAGTCGTGTGGATCAGGCGCTCGACAGCGGCAGGATCGCCGAGCACACGCGTCAACCGTCGCAGTGCATCAATATGCTCATCTGAACGGGCGGCGATCGCCACCACCAGGTGGACGATCTCGCCAGGGTTCCAGGTAACACCAGCAGGTAGCTGCAAGACCGCGATGCCGGTCCGATGGATCAGCTCTTGATCGCGAGGCAAACCGTGGGGGATGGCGATACCGTTGCCAAGATAGGTATTGGCAACCTGCTCACGCTGCAGCATGCTGTCAATGTAGCCTGCCTCAATGCAGCCACTACGTACCAGGAGGTCGCCCGCCTGGCGAATGGCTCCTTGCTTGTCCTCAGCCTGCGCCTGCAGTCGGACTTGCTGTTCACTCATTTGCATCATGGTTGCCTCCAGGGGTAGGAGCCAGGGCACACACTTTATC
>NZ_JADGHT010000100.1 GCF_019683755.1 Thermogemmatispora sp.
AAGAGCGCCGGCAGTTCCATGAGTTCTTCTCTTCTACTATCTTCCCAGATTAGCTAGCCCTGAGAATACAACCTACTGCAAGAGCAGTATATCCCAAGCGTGAGCCGCTGGCAACAGTAGCATTCTTAGCCTCCTCGCCACCAGAGATACAAGCACTCTGTCCTATCTGTAGAACGAGCATACTACATACCGCATGATTGGTCAAGTTTTTGATTATTTTAGAGACGTTAGAGTGATGGGGATGCGCACCGGACCAGGAGGCCACGCTGCCTGCTCGGGATGGGCCGGTAGGCAACCGACCCGCCCCGAGCAACAGGACATAAGCGAGTTTCTCTGAGGCCTGCCGGGGTGAGACTAGACAGCGAGGCGCGGGTAACAGTTGCTTTGCATCCCTGGAGTTTGACTCTGGCTCTGGCCGCTGCCTGCCGGCAAGCTGCGCGGCGTGATGAGCAGGTCGCTGCTCATGAGGGTATCGACATGGACGCCGGCAATGCCGAGCTGACTGCAGGGATCAGGCGGTAGAATGGTGACATCTAGTTCCGGGTAGGTGCCCGCCTGCCGCTGAACCAGCAGGGCATAATGCCCCTTGTTGAGCGGGGGTACATACCAGGAGAGAGTAAGGGTGATGGTGCAGTTCTTGGGCACCACTACCCAACCGCCAAACATGGCCCGTCCCGGTACATCGCTGACGGTGTTGGTTGGTGGCCCCACCCTGTCCAAGGGGTGCCAGTCGCCCGGGTTTGGGTCGCTCAGGGTCGGGGAGGCCGCTCCCGGCTGGTACTGGCCTGGTGGACACATCAGCTCATCGTGCGGATAGACAACCGTCGCGTTGCAGGCCGGCAGAGGCCCGCCGCAGAGGGGAGTTCCGCTATCAAAGCCGTCTCCGCTCAGGAGTTTGCTGTTAGGCGGCACATAGATGCGCACGTAGTCGCGATAGGTGTCATAGCCGTAGACTGGCCCGGTATCAGTATAGGCCAGGCGGAGCTGAAGGTAGTGGGTGGCTCCCCCTTTGGCATCCAGGGTCACAACATCATGGATGAGGGTTCGGACATATTGCGAGGCTTTGGTGGCGTTCAGGTTGGCCTGAACCACATAGAGGCCGTCGTGGCTGGTCGAGCGGTCTATTTGGGCCCCATAGCCGTACTGGACCAGGAGCTGCTCAACATGCGGATCAGTGACATAGATTTCGATATCTTTGGTCTTGAGGTCATAGAGGGCTTCGTGGGCAATGGCAACGATCTCGTCGGGGGAGGCATGACGCACGCGATCGAGCAGGGTCTGAGCCAGTCGCGATGTGAAGAGTTTGCGCGCTTGGCCCGCATCGTCAACATGCTGGACAATCTGTTGTTTGCGTACTCCAGCACTGTCCAACTGGTAGTAGTGCAGGCGATCTTCAAGATTCTGGGCGGTAATGGTCTCGTTATAGCCCGGTACGGTGATAGGACCAATGACCTGTAAGACGTGTTCGATAAAGAAGGGCGTGAGGGCAATGATGCCGTCGACATGCCGTCCCGTCTCATGTTGGTAGGCCTGGATGGCTAGCTGACCGGTGGTTGGGAAATCCGCTGAGAGATTGGAATCGCGTAGTCCCCAGTTGGCAAAGGGCCACCAGGAGCGATACGGCTCGGGCGCAAGCTGCCCCAGCGTGGGGCTGGTGGCAGTGTATTCGACAAAGGAGATGTCTTTGAGCGAAAAAGGGGCGATGCGGCCAGCGTTGATGGTCAGTTCGCCATATTGGCCGGTAAAGCCGCCCGCAGGACGCAGCTCGGAGCGATCCATCGTCTGTACCAGATAGGTACGCGGCTTGTCTACTCCAAGCAACCAACCAGCAGCGTTGAGCAGCTCGCGAGCCTGAGCAAGGCTCTGCTGAAGCATGGGAAGCACTTGCAGGAGCTGCTGCACTTGCTGGCGCTGGCTGCTGCTCAGGGGGAGGGCGGCCAGCGAGAGGCTTTGACTTTGGACCTCTACGTCACGCAGTGCGGGCATAATGTTATCAATGGTGTTGCTCAAGAGATTGAGCATATCTTGTGTCAGCAGCGGTTTGCTCGAGTCGCTGAGCAGGGGCCCCTGGAAGTGCGGCGCTAGACTCCTGGCCGCCGGTATGAGCTTGAGACCTATGATGCTGACGTCTACGCCGATCTGAGCTGCTGCTCGTGCCGATCTGACTTGCACTTGATACTGTGGCAGGATGGTAATGAGAGTATGAATAAGAGCAGAGTGGTCAATCGTGTCTCGCGCCTCACTAAAGGACTGCTGAGCTTGCTGCAGTTCTTGCTCGGCTTGATTTAATTTGCTGGCCTCAAACAGGCTAGAGGGATGAGACTTGACGCCGTTGAAGATGGTTTTGAGGGCAAGGAGATGCTCGACGCCTGCCGAGGCCTGGCCACGCAGGGTGCTATAGGTGAGATAGGCTTGCAGGCTGACAAGGAGACCACCGAGCACCGGCCCGCCAATGCCGAGCAAGAGGATAATGAGCAGGACAAGGGCCTTGAGACGCTGCTGCCCTGTACCGTAACGCGCCTCCTTCCAGAGACGCTGCGCCCAGCGAGGAGGATGCAGGCCAGGAAGAGGCTGGCCTGCTTGCTTCCGTGATCTTCTGGTCGCGGTTGTAAGCTCCTGCCCCTTTTGGGCATCTTGATCCGGTGCCTGGATGGTTTGAGCCTGGTCTGTTGGCCACGTGGCCGCCTGCTCTCGCCGAGCCGTGGCCAGGCTCGGACTGGCAAGGGGGAGAGTCTCGGCTTCGGCCAGCGGCGAGGATGCAGCCGCTGTCTCTGAGGCAACGGCTGCGAGACGTAAGGTCTCGGCCTCGCTGAGAGCAGCTTTGCGCCTCTCTTCAGCCTGCTCTTGGTGCCTGCCCTCCGCCTCCGCGGGCTGCGCCTCCGGCTGATCAGCCGGAGCAGAGGAGGCCACAGGGAAGGTTACCGGCGCCGGTCCAGCTTGCAGCAGCGAGGACCAGGTTGCCGCCGCTCGCTCAATGGCAGCCCGCGTCTCATCGCTGGTACGCTGCTCTACAGCCCTGGCTGCCGCCATGCTTTGGAGTTTGATCGTATCTTCGTCCGCCAGATTGCTCCCCCCTGCTTCTGGCCGCTCGCTGTTCTCCTCCACCACGCTCTCGGTAGGGGGGGCGCCGGGCTGAGCCGGCTCCTCCTGTGGTTTGCTGAGATGCGCTTCTGCGCCCCGCCGTGAGCGATTGCTATCTATAGACATATCAGACATGGATTACCTCAAAATAATCCCTAGCAGCTTGATCTCTTTATATGTGAAGAGTATGACAGGCACTGGTAATAGAGTTGTTGCACAGCCTGGCTAGCAGGATAGAGCGGTTCCTCTCTCCCTGAGTATAACGTATGGTGTACAGTCGATGTTGCTTTTTCAATCAGGGGTCCTGTTCTGCCTGGGGCAATCTGGCCTATTGGCATGAGGGGGGAGCCAACGGTTGGGAAGAGCAGGGGCGTGGCAGCTAGCGTTCGCCGTTGAGCTTACGGGTGCTGAGATCCAGGCGACGCGTTGGTCTGCCGCGGGCGCGGGCCGCTGGCGGATAGTAGGGCGTGACCGCGGTGATGATGTCGCCCACGCGCGCGAGCACTTGCAGGTAGCGCGTACCGGAGCGATGGTAATGGGCGAAGAGCATCAGCAGGTGATGGATCAGAATATCAGCCTCGTCGGTATGGCGCTCGAGCGTGATCTGCCCTCCGATAGCTTCCTCACCCTCGCGCAAAGCAGCCTCTTCACCCTGCTCATCCAGCAGCAGGCGGCGCGTATCGCGACGTGGCTGAGCTGGCCAGAGCAGCAAGGCCACCACACGCCCCCTGAGGCGCTGCTCACGCAGGCGTCCGGCCAGGTAACTGCCCAGCTTATGAATAGCGGCACAGGTTTCGTCGGCATCGGCGGCGTGCTGGAAACGAATGCGCGCATTCTGGCTTAGGGGTGGAGCATCGGGGATCACCAGGCTGTGATCCTGGCCCTGAGCGAGCTGATGGAGCCAGCGCCCAAGACGACCGAGGCGCCGCTCCAGTCCATCGGGAGAGAGGGCCGCCACCTGGGCAAAGGTGGTAATGCCGAAGTCGCGTAAGTGAGCCACCAGCTCAGCCAATTCTTCAACCTCAAAGCGATCAGCCCGGCCTTCCAACTCGGCGCCGCCGCTGCCAGAGCGCAGGCCCGTCCCTTCGCTATCGCTATCGCGCGCTCCTCCTAGACCAGACTCGCTGCCGTGGAGCTGCAGTAGCACAGAGAGAGGGAGCGACTGCACAAAGGAGGCCTCGCGACCTGGGGGGATATAGAGGATACCCTGACGTCCGTCCTTGCGGCTCATAAGGGCGGCTAGCTCGGCAATGATTTTGCCGCTGGCGATACCGATCAGGGCTGTCAGGCCGAGAGCGGCGATATCGCTACCAAGCTGCTGGGCCAGGAGCACCGGCGAGGCCATGGGCTGCGGGCTGCCACTCAAGTCGATGAAGGCATCGGCCAGGGGGACCGATTCGACAATGTGCGAGCAGGCGCGATAGCGCTCCCGCAAGCGCTGCAGCACTGGCTGATAGCGCTCGTAGGAGGCCGGTAGGAAGAGCGTGCGCGGAGCGAGACGGTAGGCCCGACGCAGCGGCATGCCGGGAACGATACCCAGGCGCACCGCAGCCGGGGAGGCGTCTATAACGCGGCCTGGCTCGTTGGGGCGACCTGTGCCAGTCCCCACGACAAAGGGGAGACCACGCAGGTCAGGATTGGCCATTTCCTCTAGTGTACAGTAAAAGTGGCGAATGCGCACATGCAAGATTCCCTGACGCAGACGCGCCTGTTCGGGGGCCACGCCGCGCCCAGCCGGCGCCGCCTCTTCACCTGGTCGTTGAGACCGCTGGCCTGCTGGTCCCCCCAGGATCGACGGATTCAACGTCCCTGACTGATCGTGCTCCATAGTAGCCTTCTGCTCAAACTAACCTCTCCCAGTTTAGATTATACGCTACACGCTGGCTATTTCCAGCCCGCTGTTTTAGCCGACGCTGTCCGCACGGTCCATTTGAACGGCTGCAGGCCTTGTTAACTCGGCATTGTTTTGAGCAGACGCACGCTACTGAAGGCGCTGGCTGCTGCGCTCCCCCGTTCAGCTTCGCCAGAAAATATGGTAAGCTGTTCGTGGGGCGGAATGGCCCAGAGCAGGCAGCCCACCCAGCTCCTGCCCTATTCGGCAGTACGCTGGTAGCATCACCGACGCGGTAGAGCGTGCACGCTCAGATTGGAGGGAAAGACACGATGTCCATGCTTCAGAACGAGACACTTAGCAGAGTGGGAAAAGGTGCCAGAGAAACCTTGGGCGGCTTTAAAGCCTTTATCTTGCGCGGCAATGTGGTTGATCTGGCCGTCGGCATCGTTATCGGCGCCGCCTTCACCAACCTGGTCAATGCCATTGTGAGCGGACTCATTACCCCCCTGATTGGCCTCTTCGGCGGTTTCGACTTCTCGCGCTTGAATGCGGGCCGCTTTGCTTTCGGGACGGTCATTAACAGCGCCGTCAGCTTTCTGATCATCGCAGCCGTCCTCTATTTCTTGATCGTCTTGCCAGTCAGTAAGTTAATGGCTATGCATAAGAAAGGGGTGCCCGAAGAAGCGGCCACCCGCGAGTGCCCTTATTGCTTGAGCAGCATCCCTGTAGGGGCGCGTCGCTGCGCTTATTGTACCGCGGAGCTGGGACAGAGTGAGCCATCGTCAGCACCGGCAGCAGGGGCTTGATCGTGGCTCCCCCTCGCCAGGTTGTCTGCAGTGTCGTCTGACCAAGCTGACGTTCAGACCGCGCAGTCTCTCCCTGGTTGCTTGCTGAAAGCCAGCACAAAAGAGAAGGGTGGGGATTTTTCTCCTCCCTCGTCAGGGAGAAGATTCGTGCTATACTAATCTACGGAATTCCGAAGGCAATGCCGGCAGGCAATGCTGATGTATGTGATCAGGCTAACGTCAGGTCAGGGTAAGGGCAGAGCGTCGGGCTTGGGCTACGCGCGGCCCAGCTGAGAGCACATGAGGCTAATCTCTTGCTGCAGAACGTACAGCGACCTGCGTTGCCTGATCACTTCTGTGCTAGGCCGGTCGTGGATTCGCTATGCGCACATAAGCCCCTGGAGAGGCGGCCTGACCTAGTTCTTTTGTCGAGGAAGAAGGAAGGAAACGGAGCGCTTAGGATGTCATCGTCATCTGCGTCGGGGCCACTACGGCTGGAAGACTGGATCAGAGATATTCCTGATTTCCCCCAGAAGGGTGTTCTCTTTCGTGATATCACTCCCCTTCTGCAGAATCCCGAGGCTTTCCGCGCCGCCATCGATCGCCTGGCAGCCCACTACTCTGGTGCGGGTATCCAGACCGTCGTTGGCGTCGAATCCAGAGGCTTTATTTTCGGTGCCCCCCTGGCCTATTTACTCGGCTGCGGCTTCGTTCCGGTACGCAAGTTTGGCAAGCTGCCGGCGAAGACGGTCAGCGTGGAGTATGCCCTCGAGTACGGCACCAATATTGTGGAGATGCATACTGATGCCATTAAACCAGGAGAGCGTGTGCTGATCGTCGATGATCTGCTGGCAACTGGTGGCACTGTCTCGGCAGCAATGGAGTTAGTCGAAAAGCTGGGAGGCCATATCGCCGGCATCGCTTTTCTGGTGGAGTTGACCTACTTGAAAGGCCGCGAGCGCCTCAAGGGCTACGACGTCTTTGCTCTGATCAAGTACTAAAGCGAAAAAGGTAAGCCAGGCGACTGGAGTGGAGGTGAGAGGAGTGCAGACAGGCTCGCCAAGAGCGAGAGAAGCCGCGTCTGATAAGCTGCTCTTTCTCTCTCCAGTGTCATTCTTCTCGGCTCTCACTCCAGGCGCGTGGGAGACCTGGAGGTCAGCACGGCGCTTTCCGCTTCCAGACGTGGAGCGGTGGCCTGTTCCCACGCGCCTTACGTGGTGGCCTACCTGATGAGTCTAACCAGTCGAGGCTGGCCTGCGATTGCGCCCTCCCGGTCTGGCTTGAGCTGGGGCATCTGGCTAATTGGCAGCTTAGGGTGAGCGTCTTCCCCCAGCGACGAGTTCGACAAGCAGCAACAGCAGGCAGGCGCCGAGAAAGGCGACCAGGGTCGTGCCCAGAAAGTGAAAGGTCTCGTTGATGCCCAGCAGGCTCATCAGGAAGCCGCCAATGATGGCCCCCACCAGCCCGACACAGATGTCGAGAAGGCACCCCAATCCTTGCCCACGCACCAGCTTCGCCGCCAGAAAGCCGGCGATCAGCCCAACCAGCAGCCAGGCGAACAGCTCGCCCGGAGAGAGGTGGATGTGACCCATGCCAGGATGAAAGCTGATTCCATCCATCGTGAAAGACGCTTGCTCTCCTTCTGCTAAAGTTGCTCAACGTCGGAGCCCGGCACTGCAGCAGGGAAACGGTCGGCTTGCGCAGAGCCGCCTGCTGACTCGCTTCGCCGGTCCCGGGTGACCGTTGCCACATCGCTCGCGGATATGATACCCTACGAGGGCATGGCTTTTTTCATCTCTTTTCTTATCTCTATTTCGCTCTACGTATGAGGACGACAGGAGTCGCAGACAATGTCTTCTAGGCCCGATCTCTCTCAGGATTCTGCCAGCTCGGCTAATGGCGCGGGAGACGGGCAACGGAGAGTCCAGCAGCGGGAGCGGGGGAGCGGGGCAAGAATGAGACTGGCGACCTGGTTGCAGCTTCCTCGCGATGTCTATTTGCTGCTGTTCTATACTCTCGGTAAAGGCTTCCAACTGACGATCGGCACGCTTGATATCAATTACTATGCCCATAGCCTGGGCTATCAGCCGGACTTTATTGGGCTGCTGAGCGCGATGCCCGCTCTCGGCTCGCTGGTCAGTGCGGTTCCCAGCGGGATGCTGGCCGACCGCCTGGGCTATAAGCCAGTGTTGCTGGCCTCGGCTTTGCTGACGCCGCTCTTCTTGGCCCTGATCGGCCTGACCTCAGCGGCTCCCCTGCTGCTCCTGGCCGCCTTTTTCCAGGGCGTGGCCTCGACCGCCTATTGGGTGACGAATGTGCCTCTGCTGATTGAGAAGACCAACGAGGAGCAGCGTGTAGGAGTGCTGGCCCTCAATAGTTTCTTGTTGCTAGGCGTGGGGGCCTTGGGTAATCTGGTCGGCGGCGCTATTCCCGAATTGGTCGCCAGCCTGCTGCAGGTGAGCGCCAATAGCGTGCTGGCTCTGCGCTGGGGTGTGCTGAGTGCTTCCCTGGTGAGCGGGCTGTTTGGGCTGCCGCTCTGGCTCCTCCAGGCCTCGCCGCCGACAGCCTCCCGCCGCAGCAGCGCAGCAGTTCAGACGCCCATTCCCCACTCAGCCGCCGCTGCCTCTTCTCGCCCTGAAGCCGCCGAGCGCTTCCCTTTGGCGGTCTTCGCTCAATTGCTCGTGCCCGATCTAATCTTCAATATGGGCGAAGGAGCAGTTATCGCGCTGATTCAGCTCTTCTTCGTGCTACGTTTCGCCCTGCTGCCAGGTCCGCTCGGGCTGATCTTCACGATCTCTGGTCTGGCCGGTGGCCTGTTCTCATTGACAGCCCCGCTCTTTGTACATCGCTGGAGCAAAATAGGTATCATTACTACTGTAATGTACCTCAGTGCTCCCCTGATGATATTGATCGGCTACGCGCCGCTTCTGGTGGTCGCTGTGCTCGGCGAGTACGCCCGCTCGTTCCTGCGCCTCCTCATTGAGCCGGTCTATACGGCCTTCGCAATGGAGCAGGTCTCTGAGCGCTATCGCGCTACACTGAGCGGCTTCTATTCAGTGACCTGGAGCATCGGGTACAGCCTGGGGCCAACGGTGGCCGGCTGGCTACAGACCTATGTGGACCTCTCCGCCGCCTTCCTCTTCGCGGCTATTTGTCTTGTGATCGCTGCTAGCCTGCTGCTCGCGGCCTTTGGACGCCGACCGGCTCGCTCCTGAGCGCTGCCGGCGGAGCGGGGCCCGGATCTCCCGCGCGCCAGAACATGGAGGTCAGGCGAGATCAGGGAGAGAGTTTCTTCCTGTTGCTCTCTGGTCAACGGTGACAGTGAGACCTTCTTTGCGGTATCATTAGGAGAGACGAATCGAAGGAAGGGAGCCTGTGACATGCAGGTGCCTTTCTCTCCTCTGCTGCTCGCATGAGGAAGAGGCCCTTTTCCCCCGGTGCAGATGGGGGAACACCGGGGAGCAAAGCCTTTGCCAGGCGAGCAGCCTCATGGCATTGGCAGCAATCAAGGCCGTTGTCGATCCAGTCGGCTAGTGTGTGTCCGGGACAGGAGCCGCTTGTGAAGAAAGCTGGTCAGGCCGCCACTTCTCCTCCTGCAGAGGTTGCTCAACAAAGCTCTCGGTGGGGAACAAGAACAGAGGTGAGCATGGGCTCGCGGGTCAATGGCTCCCGCCCAGCCCCAGTCATAGAGACTGCGCCTCTGCTGACGGCGCCTGTTGCTCCTGTTACTCCTCTACCTGCGCGCCCTTCGCGCCTCGGCCTTGGGCTGACGCCAGCCGAGGGCTGGCTGCCCTTGTTGCTGGTGGCGATCGCGCTCTATGCTCTGGTGCTGGCAATGATCTCCGCCGACTGGGTGGCCGGAACCTGGATTTTGTTCTGGAGCGCTCCTCTGGGTCTGCTAGCCGGCTTTGGGGTTGCAAAGAGCCGCTTCTTGCCTCAGCCTTTGCTGCACCTTGTCGCCTTTTTTAGTGGCTATTGGCTGGCTTTTGCTCTGACGGCGGGTGCGGCGCTGCATGCTCCCTGGACACTGCTGCTCACTGATCTGCGGGCTTTGCTGAGCAGCGGCACCGGTCCTGGCCTGGCTGTCGTCTCTAGTGAGCATATTTTCTTGCTCTACCTCTGCTTCCTGAGCTTCTTTCTAGGCTATCTGGGAAGTTGGCTGACGTATCGCGCGCGTCTCCCCTGGCTGGTGGCACTGACCTACTGCTCTATTATGCTGGTCAATCTGCAGTATAGCCGCCAGGCTTCGCCTCTGCTGTTGCCACTGATGCTGGGGGCGCTCTTGCTGCTCATTGGCCGTCTGCATCTGGCAACGCTGCTTGACGACTGGCACAACCTGGGCCTCTTTGCCGAACATTCCTGGCTGCGCTCCCTGCTGGGGCGCAATCTGGCGCTGACCTCGCTCCTGGCGCTGCTCTCGCTCCTGCCCGCCTTGCTGCTCCCCCCTCTGACACAACCTAGCTGGGGTAGCCGACTTTGGCAGAATCTGGATGCCCTGGCGGGGACGCTGCTGCATCAGCGCCTGCTCGGTTCGGGGCCTTCCGGCCAGCTCTCTTCAAAGGAGGTCACCATTTTCTTCAGCGAGCGCCTGACGGTCAGCGGTTCGGTCCTGCTGCCAACTGGTAGCATCTTGGAATATAACGGGAGCGCAGCCCCGGCCTACCTGGAGGCTGTGACCTATAACCAGTTTGATGGTCATAGCTGGAGGTCAACCACACAGAGTCAGGCCAGAAGTTATGCGGCAGACGAGCCGCTGCCCGCTGATACTGCTGCCGGTCACTACCGGCAAGCTGTTGCTCAAATTCGTTTGCTGCAGGTACCTCAGAGCGCACGCAGTTACCTGTTTGCCCCTCCTCAGCCAGCCCGCTTTAGCGTTGCGGTGACACTTTACGGGGAGCGCTTGCCCAGCGCCTGGGCTCAGCAGGGGCCGCTGCAGCCTGGCGAGCGCTATACCGTTGTGACACGCGTGCCGGTAGTAGACGCCGCCTCCCTGGCGCGTGTTCCCCTGCTCTCGGTAGATCCCCACTTCTGGCAAAGTGATCCAGCCTTGCCAATCTTGGAGCGCGATTATCTGCAGCTACCGTCTAATCTGCCTCATAGCCTGATGCAGACAGCCCTGCAGTGGACAAAGGGAGCGCACAACGCTTTCGAGGCCATGCAGTTGCTGGTCAGCCACTTGAGCGATCCTCGCCAGTTTAGCTATTCGATCACCAATCCGCCGATTCCCCCAGATGTTGATGCAGTGAGCTGGTTGTTGCAGACCCATACTGGCTACTGTACCTACTATGCCAGTGCCATGGTGGTGATGGCCCGCTTGCTGGGCATGCCCGCGCGCATGGTAGCCGGCTTCAGCCAGGGCCACTACGACGCCGGTCGCCAGGTATGGGTAGTCAATGGCAGCGATGCCCACAGCTGGGTTCAGGTGTACTTTCCAGGTCACGGCTGGATCGATTTCGATCCAACGCCCGGCTTCGCTCTAGGCCCGGCCTTCACAGGGACACCGTCGCCTTCATCCTCCGCTTCGCCTTCTCCCAGCGGCACTACCACACCAGGTGGTCAGCCCAGTCAGTCAGGCCCGGCGGCAACACCAGCCCCCCAGCAGGATGCTAAAACGCCCCGCGGCCCTCTCCAGAGAGCTTTGGCTGCCCCCTGGTCGTTGCTGACTCTGCTAGCTTTGACAGGGCTAGGTCTGTTGGTGCTGGTCTTGCTGATAGTGGCGACTGTCTGGCGGCGCCGGCTTGATCGTCAGACCAGTCCGGTGGCTCGCCTCTTCTGGCACCTTTGCCACCTGGCAAGCCTGGCCGGCCTGCGACCACGTTCCTGGCAGACTCCCTATGAGTATAGCGCTCGTCTGAGCCAGGCTATCCCAGAGGCCGCGCTACCGCTGCGCCGACTGACCGATTTGTTCGTACGCGAACGCTGGGCCCCCCCGTATGAGCTGCCCAGCTCCGCTGAAAAGGCTGAGCTAGAGCGCCTGTGGCCTCCTTTGCGCCGCGGCCTCTTGCGCCTTTGGCTGCGCCGTTTCCTCTGATATTACTCATCTGCTCCCCCGCACTTTAATCAGTATATGCAGAACTTTTACAATATGTTACGAAAGATTAGATAAAACGTTTCCTTAGATAGAAGGTGCTCTGAGAGCAAGAGCGCAGCTACGAGCATGGTGGTGGAGGACGCGGAAGTGGAGAGAAGATCTGAGCGAGGCAAAGGCCAGCTTGAGGCCGTTGAACGTAGGGAGCAGGCTCTGTCTCTGCCAATTGTGGCAGGGACGTGTGGCTGGGGCCGGCCCTTTCAACTCTACCCCGATCATCTGCGGGTTCATGGGACAGTCTATGAGTTGCGCCATCTGACGCAGATTCGTCCGATCTATCGCTCTCTCTTGGGTATTGCCTCTGCTCGCCTTGAGCTGACCTTTGGTCAGCAGCGCGTGCTTCTCCGTGGTATCGCCTCCGCAGAGGATGTACGTAAGATGGTCGACTATTTGCTGCGCGCCTGTCCCCAGGCCCGTCTGATGCCGGCGGCAGGCAACGAGTCGGATACAGTTGAGAGCGAGACGGACGAGACTGGCTCAGGTGAGAGAGTGGCTCCAACCTCAGAGAGAGAGACCCCTACCGCCCTCATGCGCGCGCTAGCCCCGGCAGGCTGGCAAATGGTACATCGCGAGCTGTTGCAGCGTCGTCGCGCTCGCCTCCGAGAGGAGCGGGAGAGGCGTCAGGAGGCGGCCCTCTCCCAACAGTCTGGACGCCGCTCTGTTCTCAAAGACCCGTTACCTGCTGTCCAGGTGCCGGTCCGTCTCGCTTTGGGCGAGCGTGCTTACTATTGCTGCCAGGCCACTCTCTGCAATGAACAGCTTCGCCCTTTTGCTCCCCCAGAGGAAGCCATACGCGATCATGGCCTGCTCATTTTGACCGACCGTCGCCTGATCTATCTGGGGCGTCGCTGTCAGATTCTGCTTGGCTACGATCACTTGCTCCAGGTCAGTCGCCAGCGCAACGGAGTCGCTTTCTTGGCTGATCACTGGCGCCGTCGCGAGCTGTTTACGATGCGCCGTCCGCTGGAATGCGTGCTATGTCTGGAAAAGCTTCTGTGGCGATTTCAGCAGGAGCGTCAACTCTCTAGACTGATGCACATCGAACTAGAGGAGCAGAGCGAGGGGGTCAGCCCGCCGAGCCAGGACGGCCGTCAGCGAGAGTACCGCGGCGGCAGCCAGCCATTGACGCCCCTGGAGGAATAAAACGGGCATGACAAAGAGGAGAGGAGGGGAGCGAGCATCGACATGCTAGATACGATGATGGCTCTCTGGAACCGCGGTTGTGTCGTGCGCGTTCTACTGCTCTCTCTGTTGATGCTCGTAATACTGCTGAGTTTCGGGGTGCCCCTCTGGCTGGCGACCCCGTCAGAGCGGACGCTGCTTTCGCGCTCGCAGGGTGCGCTGGCAGCGGAGACGCAGGGGCACTTTGCCGAAAGCACGGTGGCAGTACCGTTACCGCCCACCGCTACGCCTTCGGGCCACACTGGCGCTCCTCAACCCGCCAGCGGCATAGACTTCCCGCCTTCTTCAGGCTGCCCTAGTTCCTTGACCGTGCCTCAGCCAGGACCAACGACAGGGCCGTCGGTCACAGCGACCGTATCTCCCTCGCCACATCCTACGCCGCGGCCCAGGCCGATCCCTCAGCCAACACCATCACCGGAGCCACAGCCTTCTCCTACGCCGACCCCCATAGCTACACCTACGCCCCTTCCTATTCCTACGCCCACACCAATGCCTACACCAACGCCAACAACAAACCCTAAAACAAAGCCCAC
>NZ_JADGHT010000101.1 GCF_019683755.1 Thermogemmatispora sp.
CCTCTATGTTATCCCAAGTAACATAGTAGGGATTACTCCACATAAATATAGCGCAAGGCCTAGACCTTGTCAAAAAAAGCCTGTGAGCGCAGATGCGCCGAGGCGTCTAGTCCAAGAGGGCATTACTCCGATCTCGGGGAGCCGCCGGCCAAAAAAGCCATCACCTCAGCGCGGGTTGGAAGGCCGGACTGAGCACCGAAGCGCGTCACCTTCAGTGCGCTAGCATAGACCGCGAAGCGCAGAGCCTGGGCTGGGGTCTGACCTTCCAGCAGAGCGACAGTCAAGGCTCCTACGAAGCAGTCGCCCGCCGCCGTCGTATCGATCACCTGGACACGAGGCGCCGGCTCATAGAGGCAGAGCGGAGCAGCCTGCCCGGCATCCGTGCCCGAGGGGACCTGAGCATCGCGCGTCACCAGAAGCGCCCCCGCCGCGCCGAGCGTCACCGCGACCGTTGTCACTCCATGTCTATGCAAACGCAGCGCCAGTCGCCGCGCCTGAGCCAGGGCGTCTTCAGAAGCCGGCGCGCTAGCTTGCGGGCCGGGAGCGTAGCTAGCAGAGGTCAGGGCTGGCTCCAAGGCCGCAACGAGCGCCTGAGCCTCATGCTCATTGACGATCAGCAGGTCGACCTGACGCAGCAACTCAGGACTGAGGGGCTGAGCCGGCGCAGCGTTCAGCACCACCGGAACAGCCGCGGCCCGCGCTGCCTGAATCAAGTGCGTGACGGTCGACAGAGGAATTTCGAGCTGGAGCACCAGAGCGGAAGCCCTGCCGAGGGCCTCTTCAATTTGGGCGAGATGGCCGGAGTCGCTCCCAACGCGTCCATTAGCCCCGGCAGCCACAATGATAGCATTGTCCCCCTTCACCAGGAAAATGAAGGCTGTGCCACTTGCTTCCTCCTCATCGACGGCTACCAGAGCGGTAGAGACGCCCGTGGTCTGCAAAGCAGCCAGCAACTGCTGTCCGAAAGGATCACGGCCCACCCGGCCAGCCATGATCACCTGTTCTCCCAGCCGTGCCATTGCCACCGCCTGATTAGCGCCCTTCCCGCCGGGCACCAGCTTCAGCGAGCCAGCCCCTAGCAGGGTCTCGCCGAGGGCCGGCAGGCGTGGCACCGTGACCACCTGATCCATGTTCAGGCTGCCAACCACTAAAATGCGCTTCTGCTCCTCCATCATTGGGCGTACTCCTATTCGGTAGAAATAAAGGCCTCGCGCTCGCGGCAATACCGCAGCAGGTCGCCCAGGATCGGCAGCCTCTCCAGCGCGGCGGCATGGCCAACCAGGATCAGCTTACGCTGGGCGCGTGTTAAAGCCACATTGAGGCGATGTGCATCGGTCAAAAACTCGTAGAGCAGGCTATCCGGCGACGGCGCCTGCGTTGTTGCGAAAGAGATGATGATTACCGTACGCTCACCGCCCTGAAAGCGATCGACCGTATCGATGGTCAAAGCGGGATGGGGAGCGCCGTACTGTTTCCACACCAGATGGCGGCGCAGGTTCGCCACCTGGGCGCGGTAAGGGGCAATAATCCCGATCTGGGAGGGGCCCACCCCCCGAGCAAGCAGGGCTGTCACCAACTCACGTACCAAACGTGCCTCAGCCTGGCTCACTCGTGCCTCGCTCTCAGGAGTGGTCACATCGAGAAAGACCAAGGGCTGAGCTGGACGCAAGGCCTGCAAGACCGCCGGACGCTCGCCCAGCGGAGGCACAGACGGCGTACGCAAGGCCAACTGGCGCCGGGCTACCGACGGATGAGGGCGCAGCTCCCCCCCGTAGAAGAAGCGCGAGGGGAAGGCCGCGATCTGCTCATGCATGCGGTACTGAGTAGTCAGGGCCACGCAGGCGCTCTCAGCTCCGGGGTGCGCTGCCACATACTCCTCATCGCGCCGCTTCAGCAAGCTAAACAGCGACTCGCGCAGGCCTGCTGCTGCCGCCTCGCGACTGAGCACCAGAGGCGGAAGCTGCTTTTCATCGCCCACCAGAATGAAGCGCCGGGCAAAACGCAAGGCCCCAAGCAAAGCGGGAACCGTTAACTGACCAGCCTCATCGATCAAGGCCACATCGAAGCGCAGCAGAGGACCGCTCCCATCCTCCTGTCCCTCTTCTGGGGTATAGCGCTCCGAAGACCAAGTGGCAGTTGTCGAAGCCACCACAGGCAACGTGCGCAATGCGGCCCGCAACTCGGCGGTCTCTAATGTGGGGACGGTAGCGGTCTCTGACTCCGGCGGCTCCGACGAGAGCGGTGCCAGGTGCTTCAAAAGATGATCCTGCACGCCCTCAGCCACACTGCGCTCATGGCCGAGGCGCAGGTAGTCGTGAAAGCCCTCGGTCTCCAGGCGCAGCAGCATGTTATCCACCGCCTGATTCGTAAAGGCAGCCAACAAGACCCGTTCGCCGCGCTGACAGAGCCGCTTCACAATCTCTGCAATTACCGCCGTCTTGCCTGTACCTGGCGGGCCGTGGATCAGCAGATAGTCCTGCATCTGGAGCGCGCGCTCTACAGCTAGATTCTGCTCACGATTGAAATCTGCTCGTGGCGCCACCGGCTCGCGACTAAAGCGTGGACGTCGCTGGCCGTAGACCAACTCACGCAAGCGCGGCTCCACCTGCAGCCAGCGCCAAAGATTCTGCAAGGTGCGCACATGAACCACATCGGTGGCATGGCGTTCGATCAAGGTTGGATTGGTGATCAGCTCAGGGGTCCAGACTGTCACCTCCCGCGCCCCGATCTCCAGAATGGTACCCGTGACCACCTCGCCATCCAGGGGATGACCATCACAGAGCAGGATCTCATCGCCGCTGCGCAGCTCTGAGCGATTCTCACAGCGAAAGCGCTGCACCCACTCCCCTTGTGCGGTCGGCTGAGGCGGCTCCAGCGGCATCAGGCCAGCGATTGCCATCCCGCGTGCCACATGCTCAGCCACTGGTGCCCGCCAAAGCAGAGCCTGCTCTTGCTCGCTGGCCCGTCCCTCGCTATGCAGCAAGCGATAGTAGTGGGCAAAGAAAGCACGATCGTACTCCGTCAGCGAGGAAGCCAAGGGCGGCGGCGCAGACTCGTCAGAAGCGGCTGAGGCCTCCCCTTCAGAAGCGAGCGCCGGCGGCTCCCAGGCCAGCAGCCAAGAAACAAGCCGGCACTCCTCCAGTAGCGCACACTTCGCGCAGCGCGCCGGACCTGGTGGGGCACATGGCTCGCCGGTCACATGGCTGATGACCAGCAGATTGCGCTGCTCATTCACCTGCTGCAGCTCGCGGATCGAAAACGGAATCCCGAAGGCCTGAGCCTCGCCGGGCGTACCGCTATAGAGCAGAGTAGCCAGCGCCTTCTGGGTTCGGGCTTGGCGACGGACCGTCAACAGCGCATGATAGCCATGCACCTGCCAGCGATGATTGCGGCGCGGCAGTGGTCCCGAGGCTCCGCCTGTCTTCAGCTCCAACAAGCGGCGGCGTCCCCCTTGCTGCCAGAGCACATCAAGACGCCCCTTCAGGCCGATCTCCGGCGCTAGCAAGAAGGTCTCAGCTCGTACCAGGTGCTCGCTATGCTCCGTCGCCCCTGAGCTGCTCAGAACGCCTTCGACGGGGACAGGAGCATCCCACAGCGTCGTACGCTGTTGCTCAAACCAGCTCGCCAGGCTTTCCAGATGGGGCATCACCTCGGCCTCCAACTGTGCGGGAGCAATATTCAACAGCGCCAACTCAAGGCGGCTACGCTCCAAGGCCCGACGCAGTTGCTGACGCAACAAAGCTAATGCCTGGCCCTCCTCTGCCGCCAGCAGCCCGCGATCAAAGGCTTTCAATAGCTCCTTAAAGCAGGTATGGACCAGCGTGCCCCGCAGCGTCTCCAGCGTTGCCCCACTGGGAAGCAGGCGCTGAAGCAGATACTGACGCGGACAATACTCGGCGTAGAGCAGATCCGTAATGTTGAGCAGCGTATCCGGCTCGACCACGACCAGTGTCCACGGACCAGCGCGATAAGAGAGGACAGGGCGTCCCTGCTGCTCGGCGGGCTGCGCCGGCTCGGGCAGATGATAGACACGCAACAGCAGGCCCCGCGCGCTGCGACCGCGCGCCCGCAGCTCCTGCACTAGCCGACGATAATCGCGTGTCAACTGCAGAGAAACCAGCCCTTCGGCGGTCTTCAACAGGAGGTAGGGCAAACGCTCACCCGCTCTGGAGCTGGCAGCAGAGCCAGTCGCTTGTTCCCAGGCGGCAAGGAGGCGTCCCTCCAGACGAGGGACAGCGCAAGAGCGAGCTGAGGCATCAAGAGGGCACAAAAAGCAGGCGCCAGCCTGCTGCGCGGTCTCTGAGATCGTAGACATAGCGCCTGGCTGTCACCTCTCTCTGGCAGGAAGCTTGCGGCAAAAGCCCCACAACGACCCGGCCCAAGGCCCGGAGAGCTGTCAGGCCAGGTTTATTGGCGACCCGCCGTGAAATGGCATATCCTGGTTCTGGAAATATTGTATACAGATAGCAACGAGGGAGGAAAGGAGTCAGCAACAATGGTCACCATTCGCACCGTTACCCTGGGCGTAGCCGAGCCACATCCCCTGACAGCCAACAACATCAGGCGCCTGTCCCAGGACCTACGCACCATCGCTGCACGCCTGCACGAGGCGGGCTATGAAGTACAAACGCTCCGCCTTGCCACCCGGCCACTGCTGAGCGACCTGGCCGACTGGCCAGCCAGCGCTATCGAGCGCTATGGAGGCGAACTCCAAGCCATGCTGAGCGAAGTTGAGATCGCCTTCTGCTCGCTCGGCCCGGCCCTGGCTGTTGAGCCAGCCTGGCCCCTTGATCGCCTGAACTTGCTGGCCGACCTCCTCATAGCCAACCCGGCTCTCAATGCCAGCGTCCTCCTGGCTAGCAACGCACAAGGTCTACGCCAGGAGGCGGCTCCGCTGGTTGCTCGCCTGATGCGCCGCCTGGCACAGGAGACCCCCGAGGGAGATGGCAACTTCCGCTTTGCCATGCTTGCCTGCGTTGAAGCGGGTTGCCCTTTCTTCCCCGCGGCCTATCATCGCGGCCCGGCCAGTCTCGCTCTTGGCCTCCAGAGCGCACCCCTCCTGAGCCAGGCCCTGGAGACCGCAGCGGCCACCAGGCGGCCATTACCGCTAGAAGCCATCAGCGCCATTGTGCGCCACACCCTTGAAGAGCAACTGAGGCCGCTCTCCATCCTGGTGAACACGCTCAGTGAAGAACTGCACCTGCACTACAATGGCCTAGACCTCTCGCCAGCTCCCCTCGGTCAAGAGAGCATCGTCCCCGCTCTCGAAGCCTGTGGTTATGGCCTCGTTGGCGATCCCGGCAGCCTGGCTGTCGCTGCTGCCATTACGCGCGGCCTTCAGAGCACTACTCTACCGACCTGCGGCTACTGCGGCCTCATGCTGCCTGTCTTGGAGGATGCCATCTTAGGGCAGCGCTGGGAAGAGGGGCGCCTGCATATTCATCAGTTGCTGCTCTACTCCGCCGTCTGTGGCACAGGGCTGGACACCATTCCCCTGCCGGGCGACAGTCCAGAACAACTCATATCGGCCCTGCTTCTCGACGTCGCTACCCTGGCCATCCGTCTGCACAAGCCGCTAGCCGCCCGGCTCTTCCCGGTACCTGGCAAACGAGCCGGTGAGCGCACGGCCTTTACTTCGCCGTATCTCACCAATACCCTTGTGCGCTAAAGCGGAAGCAGGCTCGGGCCAGGGCCAGAGCGGCAAAAAGCCAGCATCGGTCAGCGAACACTAAGGGATAAAAAGCGGGCCAAGACACAAGCGTCGAGGGCTGGGCAAAGCCGGGTAGCCAGCCGATCAAGCAGTCAGCCGGCGTAGAGCTTCCAGCTTACGCCTAGCGACTGAGGCTGCTTCCCCAAAGGGCTTCCATTACGCCATCATAAGAACTCTTCAGGTTCTCGTACAGTCTGGCGTTCTCAATGGCGAGTGCCGCCAGGCTGGCGAGAACAGTCAGGAACTGGACATCGTCCTCATGGAAGGTTGTCGGCTCAGCGGTATAGACCCGCAAGACACCAATGGCCTCGCCACGCACCTCCAGCGGGACACAGAGCAACGAGACCAACCCCTCACGTCGCGCGGCCTCCTGATACTGGAAACGAGGGTCGACGCGCACGTCAGGGATAAAGACGGGCTTGCCGCTCTGGAGCACTTCGTGATCGATGGGGCTGTGAGAGATATCTACCGGACCCTTGCCAAGATAGTCACTGCTCAACCCATAGAAAGCACTGATCTCAAGCTGACCAGTGCGCTTATTCAGCAGGCGCAGCACACAGGCTTTGACCTGCATGGCCTCAGCAATGCTCTTGGCAACGCTATGCAGCACCTCATCCAGCTCCAGGCTTGAAGAGAAAGTCAAGGCGGCCTGGTGAAGGGCCGTATAGTAGTCCTTATGGGAGCGTGGTGGTCCTGCGTTCTGTGGGCTGGTCGTCATGGCGAGACTCCTCCCAGGATTGAGCTAGTGATAGCCGGTTGAGTCAACAAAAAGAAGAATTCCACCCACTTCCATTATAGCATATTAGCATACTGGCTGCGATGAGAGAAAGGCCGCTCTTGACAAAGCAAGCGAGCGAGCAATAAGAAGAGAAAAAAAGACCACCCGCAGCCGCAAACGGTCACCAGGCGTGAAGAGCAGGAGGCACCCTTGAGCCGGGCGGCGCGGCACAGCTACGGCTACGAGGGCGGTCGGAAAAGAGCGATACCAATCCCGCTGGCAAGGTACCCTTTTCCATCGTACCCTCTGCCTATGCTTGCCCCGGGGAGCAAGCGCTCTGTCTACGACTTAGCCAGACTGAGCGTATGGCGTGCGCCTCACCCGTATTCAGCAGCGTAATGTACTGAAATGATCATAAGCTATTATCTTCTTGCCTGCTCAGCAGAGAAACGTGAGAAAAGTGCGTCGTGTGCCAGGTCATCAGACTTTCGAGGCATTCACCTCGCTGCTGCTCGTAGTGGCTGTAGTAGGTGCGCAATTCGTCGTCGTGCCATTGGGGTCCTGAATGACCCAGACACGGCAGGGAGCATTGAGCAGCACATACGGAATCGTCTTGCCCAGGTTATTCTGAGAGCGGTGGCTACGTACCAATCCTAGCATAATCAGAGCGCAGCCGTGGTCGCGGGCTTCATCCACAATAGCCGGGCCGGCATCGCGGGCCTGCACAATCTCTGCGACAGCATCGCAGCCAGCCTCTTCGGCGATCGCGATGGCCTCGGAGAGCAACTTATTGGCGGCGTTTGACTTCTCAGTGAGGACAGCCTTGAGGGGGAGGGTACGGGGAACTTCGATGATGTGGACCAGGTGGACCTTGCGTTTTGCGCGCTTAGCCATCAGGCAAGCTAACCTGACCAGTTCCGTATCCAGTTTCTTCCCCTCAACAATGACTGCGATATCGCCGGTGGCTCCGACCCCGGGCGCCTTGGTGGTCTCGGCCTCCTCTTTCGCTTTTGAGCGCCATAGGTGAACCATAGAGTCTCCCCTCTTCTCGAACTCGAATCTGACAAAACAGCATCATCTTCGTTCGGATCTTTTGCAGGCTCTGCGCGTTGCTCCTCTGCCGACGCCTAAAAGAGCCTGAAGGCTGCCTCCCTGCAGACCCTTCTACAGATTCTAAGTGGAAGAGACTGGCAGCGTCAATGCTACCGGGCACTGCCTCGAGTGTCGGAGCGTATACTGCCAGTCCTTGCCTCCTGGCTGCCTGGGATATCTGATCAACAAAGCGCTGGTCACCCTGACCAGCGCCTCAAACTGGTTAGACGACCAGCGCGCCTCAGCCAGCGAGCTAAGCGCCAGGGAGCTAATCTGGCTCGATCGTCGCTGTCAGGCCATAGCTCAGCAGGCGCTCCTGATAGTACTCGGCCAGCTCTTTGGGGCAAACTACAACCACGGCGCTGCCTGTCACGTGGGCCGTCAGCATGATCCGTTCGGCCTCCGGTAAGGTCAGACTATGGACGGCCTGCAAGAGGGCAGCGACCACATAATCCATCGTGTTCTCATCATCGTTGAAAAGAATCACCTTGTACGGTGGAAAGAGCGCGTCGCGCATGCGCGCGAGCTTTTCCAAATCAACCTGCAGGCTGGCCAGTGGCACGATATCCGCCTTCATCTTCATACGCTCTTTCTCCAGCGTGGACAATCCTGGGCTTTGGCCCAAGGTCGCCAGCGTTCTTTGCCGATACGTTGCTGCAAATCTATTCTAATTCTAATTGAGAAACCAAAATATTACCAGTGTTTGCCCAGCAGAGTGGCAAGACCCTCACCTGCCTCATTATCGCTATGACCATTTTCAATGGGCAGACTGCTATGGGCGCTGCGTCACTACCAGCAAGGGAAAAAAGTGGGAGCAGAGCGCGCCGTTGCGCTCGCCACCTGGACAGAGGGGCCTGGCGAGAGGCAAAGAAAAGCAGGCAAGGCAGGCCTTGCGCGGGTCAGGCTTCCCGCGTCTGGCATACGACTGCTTACTCCCGACGGCCCACGCTGCGATCAAGGCGCCCTCCGTTATTGAGCAAGATCGCGCGCGCCCGAGACTTCCGGCTAATGTTCTCAGGATCAAGCAAACGCAAAGCGATCACGGTCCGCGCCTCTCGCGTTGATGCTGACGCTTGGGAGAGACGTGACACATCCTGGCCGATAGCGCCGCGCACGCGACTGCCGCGAATAAAAGCGAACAGCACGCCCACGGCCAGGCCCACCACGGTCCCGATCAAGGTGATCAGGCCATGCTCGGAAGCGGGAAAAGCAAAACCCAAGGCGAAAGCCAGCAAACCCACGATCAAACCCGTCACCAGAGCCAGGACCAGCACCAGTGCCAGCGGGGGGCCGCTGCGCGTTGTCTGCAGAAAGAAGGCGCTGCGATCCTGACGCGGACCGTGATCGCGGAACTCTCCCCCTTTCACCGCACCCGCACTCAGGCGATAAATCTCCTCCTCCTTGAAGCCCTCACGGCGTAGCTTGCCCTCTGCCGCGCTAGCTTTCTCCTCATCGCTGAAGACCGCCAGGAGGTCATAGTTGGCAAACTGCTGCTGTTGTTGCTGTTGTTGTGGCATGGCTAAGGCTCCTGCAAGGGATGAAAATCTGCTCTCTTAGCACCAGACATTATAGCCAATCCACGTGCCGGGAGGTAGCGAGCAAGACAAGCAAGCAAGGCCGGGCCTCAGCCTGATGAGGAGGAAGAGAGAGCAGGTCAGGGGACGGCCAGATAGGGGCAAGCGCCCCAAAAAAACATCAATAAAGATGGCCCGCACCTGCGGGCCAGGTTTCTCGTTCGTTCGGGGTCTGCTGAGGACCACAGATGCGGGCGTCTAGCCAGAGTCCCAGAAGCGGAGCAGTCGTCATGAAGACCAACTGGCGCGTACCTCTCGTAGCTGCTCTGGTGTCAAGATGCGAAAGAGAATCAGCAGATTCTCCAAATCATACTCCAGACCCATTGAGTGCAGTTCCTGACGGATGCGACCCAGAGAGCGAATTTGCGCTGTATTGAGCAACCCATAGCTCACCAGGCTGGCCGCCAACAACTGATCGGGGGTGAGCAGCTTAAACATGAGCAAGATCTCCCCCAACTGATAATTCAGGTCGACCCCGCGCAGCATGCGCTGCACATTCTGCGCCACTTCCAGGCGTTCAGGAGGCACCAGGTGGCCTTCCAGCAAGACGCTACCGAGCGAACGGGTTGCCCGCCCATTAAGAACCGGCGGCGACTGTTGCTGTTGCCGCTGCTGTGGTGGCTCCATTGGTGGCAAGCTCTGGACAATATCGAGCAAAGTGGTGTCGGACGTAACCGACTCCCGTTCCGGCGAGGAGCGGCGCGCAGACTCGACAGAGGCCGCCTCGGGATACATGATCTCCTTTTTGGTCTCCTCGTCTGCAGCGGCAATCAGGTCGTCGCTCCCACTGGCCTGAGCAGACTGACTAGTGACCGGCATCGCTGAGACTGAGATCCCAGACGTCTCATGCTCGATCTGCTCGCCCTGTCGTGGCCCGCTCGCCTGACTAGAGGGCAGGCGCTCAGCGCTCACCTCGCTGGAGTTACTGTAGACCGGGCGTCGCTCTAGCGCGGGCTGCTCAGCGGTAGAGGCTCGCGCCTGAGCATAGTCAGAGGGCGTCTGGTTCTGAGCAGAGACTGCTGCGGCAGACGAAGCCGGATGAGCCATGCGCAGCGACGATAGCTCTCCGATGGCGGGACTGCTGCCAGCCAGAGCCTGCAAGTGGCTGCGCGCCGCCGCATACGACTCCGAGCGCGAGGGGCGATAATCAGGCTCCTGGTCTGATTGCAGCCCCTGGATCGGTGCTGCGCGCAGAGAGGCCGTACTCAGAGGCGATGGCGCCGCGGCACTAGAGGGCGCTGCACTGGCTGAAGCGCCTCCAAGCTGGCTTTGAGTCTCATATGGCTCCGGCACCCGCTCACCGGCAGCGGAGGACGCCGAGCGCTCACGTAGCAGGCGCGTCAACTGAGCAAGACTTGACTCGCCCTTCTCCTCGGGCGGAGCATATTGCGTATAGGCCTGATGGGGATGGGGCTGGGGCTGATAGGGATTCTCCTGAAAGACAGGCTGATAAGCCGGCGCTGGCTGCGCTGAGGGCGGAACAGGGGCAGAAGGCGCAGGACTTGCCTGAGACAGAGGAGATAACGACGGCATCTGCTGTGGCGAAGGCTCATGAGAAGGGAACGCAGCCGATGGCTGGGAGAGGGACCCCGAAGGCCTCGCGCTCGAGGCCTGATAGAACGTCTCTGCCGACTCCTGCGGGAAGGCCTCGAGCGGCTGAGAACGCTGCTGGCCATAGAACTCCATAGGCGCAGGCTGAGGCGAAGACGAGTAGTAGGCCTGAGCGGCTGAAGGAGAAGCATGGGAAGCCGGCGAGAACTGAGCAGCCGGGTTCAGGGGTGGCTGGCGCGAAGCCATACTCGCCGCTGGTGGAACAGCGGGTATGCGCGCCGAAGAAGACGAAGCGTAGGTTCCCATACCCTCGGAACCCTGGAAACCACCCGCTCCGGCAGGCGTTCCCCAAGCCGACGTCTCCGGTGTTGGCGCTGGCGCCGGTGCTGGCGCGGGTGCCGGCGCAAAGCTACGACTCCCCGGGTAAATCACCGCCCGAATCTTATCGGTAAACGTTGGCGGCGGCGAAGCGGAAGGAGCGGCTTGAGCATTGGCCATGTAAGTCGACGGAGCCGGTGATGACTGCCGCTGCAGCTCGCTGAACTGGCTCTGACCCGGAGGGCCGGGGGAGAAAACCGCCGGATGAGGAACCGTCGGCTGCAGACTTGTCAGGGTAGGAGAGGGCGACGCCTGCATTGGCACCTCAGCCAGGCGCACCTGGGGATGCGAGGCCGTAGCCGGCAAAGGCACCTGGGCCCGGACAGCCTCAACCAGACGCATGATGCCGAGCATACCATCCACCTCAACATCAACCGTCTGCCGATGCTCCTCGGGATCATACGGGCCATAGCCGGCCAGGTTGGTGCAGCGATAGGTCAGCACTAGCACGCCGCGCCCCCGCCGCTGGGCGTCTAGTGCCACCCAGAACTCACGGCGCCCCGCCGCTGCCTGGGCCAGATTGACCAGAACAAGCCGCACCTGATGGCGTGCAATCGCGTCAAAGACTTCCACTGCCGTGCGAGCTATATGGCACTCGTAGCCGGCCAATTGTAGCTCGCTACTGAGCAAGGCAGCAAGTTGCTGATCGCGTTCAAAAATAAGAATGTGCGAGCCACCGGTACTGACATTCATCGGCTCATGCAGAGCGCATCCCCCTGACTGCAGACGTGGGGAAGAAGCGCCGCCTCCTTTTCCATTGAGTTTCGACTAGTTATAATGATGATGTATAAATGAAGCAACAGGGAACGCTCCACTACAAAACCACGTTTTGGGCTGGGAAGACCCAAGCCACCCGCTCGTAGCATGAAGAGAACAGGCTCAAGAAAAGCTAAAATTGCCTGAACTATTCTTCTATTCTACCTGTATTCTTGTCAGGACTGCTCTATATCGTGGCTAGTATAGCATACAATGGCTAAGGAGAGGTAGTCGCCAGTACCATTGAGCGATTCCATGCCCCTGGGCTATTGACAGCCCTTCTGAGAACGACTACACAGAAAGGAGAAAATGCCTGGTCTTCCCTGCAGCGAGACCGGTGCAGCCAGAAAGAGATCACCATGACGCAAAGCAACAGAGAAGAGCCATTCCGAGTGACCAACGCCAGCGAGCGGGCCGCTGTTCGTCAGCCGGTGATTGCCCTCATGACCGACTTTGGCTTGCGCGATGGCTTTGTTGGCATCATGAAAGGGGTCATTGCCGGCATTGTGCCGCATGCCCAGCTTATTGACATCAGTCATGACATCGCGCCCCAAAACGTTGCCGCTGGGGCCTGGTTGCTTTCAACGGCCTATCGCTATTTCCCAGCGGGCAGCATTTTTCTCTGTGTCGTTGACCCGGGAGTAGGCAGCCAGCGGCGCGCCATTGCCCTCGAAGCCGGCGACTGGTTCTTTGTCGGACCAGACAACGGTCTCTTCAGCTATGTGCTGGCCGAACAGCCCGTACGCCAGGCTGTGGCCCTGGAAAATCCAGCCTATCGCCTGCCGGTGGTCAGCACAACCTTCCACGGGCGAGATATCTTCGCGCCAGCAGCGGCCCATCTGGCGCGTGGGGTGCCGCTAGCAGACTTCGGGACTATCCTTGAACCTCATGCATTGCAGCGTCTTGCTCTCAATCTGCCGCGACGTGAGGGGGGGCGGATCGAGGCCAGCGTCATTTACATTGACCACTTTGGCAACCTGGTGACGAGCATTCCCCTGACGCTTGTCCCAGATCTCTTCACGGCCCCGCGTGTGCGCTTGCTGGTGCCGCAGCACAACCTGACCATTGAGCGGCGGCAGCCATTCTTTGCCGGCGAAGCTGGCGAAGACGAACCCTTTGTCTACAGCGACAGCGCCGGCTATGTTGGGATCGCCATTCGCAACGGCAATGCTGCTGCCCGGCTGGGCATGAGCGTCGGTGAGGCCGTGACTTTAGTCATAGAGGAAAGCTAGTGCTTTCGGCACTGGTGCCCTTCCCTGTCCGAAGGTATACTGATCGATGGAGACAGGAACCGCAACATAAAGCGAGAGCGCGGGTCGATCCATCTGCTTGCTGAGCCTCCCTGACCTGGGGCTGCTTAGCAAGCTGGATCGACTTCGCCGTTCGTCCTCAGCGCCAGTGGAGCAACACAGCATCGCCGGCTGATCCTCTGGCAACTCCCAACCACTCCCGAGAGGAGGGCCACCGGGCGTTATGACTACGACTACTCGCACCAAGAGCGAAGAACACCGGGCAGCGGCCAGCGAGAGCGAACAGCGACTGCACCGCCGTTTACGCCTGTTTGGCCTGCAGTGGTTCCTCTTTTACATCTTTGCTCTATCAATAGGAGATTATATTGTACTCAGCGCCTCACCTGTTTATTTTCAGGACTGGAGAGCTGCTAGTATAATCA
>NZ_JADGHT010000102.1 GCF_019683755.1 Thermogemmatispora sp.
CGTCGCACTCCTTCCGCCAACAATTGCCGGCGACTCATGCCTGGGGCCAGCGGTCGGAAGAACTCCTGCCCGAGGCCAACCAGTCCTTTGGGAATAAAAATGGTGACAATCGCGATAGTCAGGCCCAACAGCGAATTATGGAAAGCTGAGCCACTGATCTGGAACTGGAAAGACAACAGCTCGAAGAGAATAGCGCTGATCAGCGGGCCGAGCAAAGTGCCAGCACCGCCAAGCACGGTCAAGAGGACCATCTCTACTGAAATGCCGACATCAAAGACTGTTGGGGGATCGAAGCCTGTTGACCAGTAGGCATAGAGGCCGCCGGCGAGCGCTGTAGGCACGGCACTCAGCACAAAGGCCCCTATCTTATACCAATAGGTTGGTATGCCCATCGCCTCGGCGGTCTCTTCGCTCTCTCGAATGGCGATCAGCGCATAGCCGGGCTTGCTACGCAGCAGATAGGCAGTTATCAGAAAGCAGGCCAGGGCCAGGAGCCAGAACAGGAAATAAAAGGCTGTGTCCGAAAGCTGCGGCAGAGGCAGCTCAACCTCTCCGCCGCTACCGCCAATGTTGCGAATGGCAGCCAGCTCGCGTGTCGCTTCGGCAATGCCTAAGGTCGCAATGGCGAAGTAGTGGCCGCGCAGGCGCAGGACGGGCAAACCCAAGAGGAAGGCTAACAGACCGGCTACTGCGGCGCCGATGAGGAGTCCAAGCCAGAATGAGAGACCGGCTAGCAACAAGAGTCCGGTGCTGTAAGCCCCGATGCCAAAGAAAAAGACATTGCCAAAAGAAGCGTAGCCGGTGAAGCCGCCGAGAAAATTCCAGCTCTGAGCCAGGATGGCGAACATCAGAATCAACGTCCATGTATGGAGCGTGGCAGCATCACCACTCAAAGGAATCAGGGCAGCCAGCGCCAGGATGATCAGGCCTGCCAATAGCGACCAGGGCCAGCGAGATCGTAATCCTGGCGGCGCGGGCTTCTGCTCCCTCGCCTCCCGCTCTTGCTGGGCAGGAGGCACAGGGCTGAACGATGAAGGTCTTTGCCGAAATCCAGGCACAGGCATGGTGCTTCCTCCCTTCCCTTCCTTTTCTTTGGCTGTGCACGTTCAGGCATAGAAGGCCTTGCCCAGGAGGCCACGGGGACGGAAGATCAGCACCAGGACCATCAGGGCGAAGGCAATAGCGTCGTCATAGCCGGGACCAATCCCGGGCAGCAGGGGAACAACGGTTTCGGCCAGGCCGAAAAGCAGACCACCTGCAAGAGCGCCCCAGGGGGTTCCCAGGCCGCCGAGCACGACGATGACGAAGGCTCGCAGCGTGAAGACGCCTCCCTGCGAGGGGTCAAAAGGATACAATTCCACTAACATCGCCCCGGCTGCGCCGGCTAGAGCCGCTCCAAGGCCAAAGGTCAGGGCGTAAATGCGGTCGATGCGGATGCCCATGAGACGGGCCGCGTCACGATCCATCCCTGTGGCCAGGATAGCGTTCCCTAGGCGGGTACGCTGCAGAAAAAAGCTCAGCGCGGCTGTCAGTATCACTGCGATCAAGGCCGCTAGCAGACGATCAAAGGGTATGTGCAGCGTGCCGACTGTCAATCCCAGGCCACTGTAGACCGTATTGATGGAACGTCGGTCGCTGGTAAACAGGAGCTGCACTACATCGGCGATCAGCAAATCAAGGCCGAAGGTTAGCAGGAACGTCACCAGAAATGGCGCCCGAATGACGCGATTGATCGCTCCATATTGCACAAGCCAGCCCAAGCAGAAGAGCAGGAGCATAGTCAGGGGGAGGCCGAGAAACGGATCGATGTGCAGCTGCGTAAAGGCCCAGTAGGCGGCGTAGGCTCCAACCAGGATAAAGGCGCCGTGGGCCAGATTCACGATGTTCATGATGCCCCAGACCAGCGAGAAGCCCAGGGCAACCGCTGCATAGAGACAACCCAGAAGCAGCCAATTGACGATAACCTGTGCAATCAGCATAACAGGTACCTCACTGTGAAAGCGAAGCCTGCGCACTGGCAGGCTTCCAACAGCTCAAGCATCCTCCCGCCCTGGCCTGCGGGCCCGAGCCATAGAGCGGCAAGCCATGAGCGAGGGAGCTTTTCAGGTTAGCAAAAGAGCTGCGTTAGCGCTGGGAAAAAGGAGGAGTTGGGTAGAGCAGCTGCGCGTTAGCGACCTCCTTGGGATAGACTGTCGCCACCTGGCCATGCTGGATCTGAATGGTGGCCATTGGCTTAAAGGTGTTAGCTCCTGTTGCGTCGAAGCGAATGACGCCATAGAAGGTCATAATATTGAGGCGAGCCAGGGCGTCGCGCACCTTCTGCGGGTCAATCGAACCAGCATTTTGGATAGCGTACTGGAATGCCAGGCCAGCGGCGGTGGACTCAGCGGATTGATATGATGGCTCGTGACCAAAGGTCTGTTTGTAGATCCGTTCGTAGTTAGCCGGTGTACCAAAGAAGTCGATGCCTTGATAACGCTCCTGGGGAGTCCATTGTGACGATCCCAGGACGTAGTTCGCATCGGGGCCAAGAGAAGTAATGAAATCGGGAGTGGCGGGTCCCACGGTGAAGGCATAGAGCTTGGCATTGATATTGAGCTGCTTACACTCCTTCATTGTTGTAACGGCCTCGCTTTCGTGGCCCGAGCCGAGAAGCATATCGGGAACAGCGCCGTGGGCTGAGGTTTTCAAGGCCGTCAGAATGCCTGTGAGGTCCGTGGCGCCTGACGGATAGGTCTGATAGTAAACGACCTCCATGCCATGACTGCTGGCAAAGTCACGAGCGGCGCTGGCGACCTCCTCAGAGAAGGAGTCGTTAGCGGAAATGATAGCCACGGTCTTCGGCGGATTCGGCAGGCTCAGAGCCGCTTCCAACATGACCTTTGCATATTCCGAAGCTGGACTCAGAACGCCGAAAATGTAATGGAAGCCGCGGGAAAAGATCGCTTTGGCAGCGCCATTGGCCTCGACCATCGGGATCTTGTAGCGCTCGGCGATGGCTTCATCCTGGAGGGTGGCCGAAGTGCCATAAGGGCCGAGGAGGAAATTGACCTTGTCTGCTGTAATCAATTGTTGGGTCAGTTGGGCGCTGCGTGTAGGGCTGCTGCCGTCGTCATAGTACTTGAGCGCAACCTGATAGGTGGTATTGCCAACTTTGATGCCGCCGTGGGCATTGACCTCCTTCACCCAGAGCTGGTAGCCTTCCAGGGTAAGACGCCCTTCAGTTGCAGTGGACCCCGTAAGCGAGATCGGGGCCCCGAAGAGCAGCGTGTTACTACTGCTGGCCGTTCCGCCGCAGGCAAGGAGCCCTGTGGCGCAGAGAAAAGCTAGCAGCACTGAGAAGAGAACAGTTGGCAGTGGGAGCAGCAGACGCGGTGGAACTGCTGCAATGGGGCGAAACGGTAGAGGCTGGTTATGTCCAGGCTGTGCAAGGTAACACTGCGGGAGGTGGAGGTAGCTGCAAATAGGTATCATGGCTTCTCCCCCCATCATTGGGTTCTCCTGGTGGCGCTGCAACCAGCACCGGCTACTTGAATGACCGGCGCTGCGCCTGGCCCGAGGCTGGGCGCATACAGCATGCACTGGAACAGGCAATGGCGGTTGACCCGATTCTTCAGCGCAAGTTGTCACTGCCTGACTCTCTCCTTGCAGGCCCTCATTGGCGATGCCAGGCGTGGGCGCTGTCTCCTTTGCTTCGCTGCGCTGCCTGTTCATTGCTACTATGCATCGCTGCGCTGGTCAAATGCATTGAACAATTTCTATTATAATAGGTCGGACAGCAAGCGGTAAACTGTTGATAGGCCAGCATTGACCGTTTAGCCACCTATCGTCAGTTAGCTCATCAATAGACTCTGTACTTTTACAATGCTGTCTGCAAACGAGGAGGAGGAAAGAGATGCCCACGCGCTCCGATGATTCGCAGGCCGGTCTGGCTCTACACCCTCTATGGCGGTTGTGGACCCGGTTGGGCCGTTTCTGTCTCCAACAATATGCCGAGCTGGTCGCGGCGGTCCAATTTCTGACGATCCTGCCCTTGCCCGGTCGCAGTCTACTGATGAGCAGTAGAAGAGAGAAGGCCGCGCTCATCGTGGGGAGCATCTATTACCCCGCGGTTGGCCTGATCCTGGGGGCAATACTCTGTCTACTAGCGGGAGTCCTTGCTCAGCACGTGCCCTCACTGGTGCTGGCCGCGTTGCTAGTGATTGCTGGAGTCATGCTGACGGGAGGCCTGCATCTGGATGGAGTAATGGATAGCTGCGATGGCCTATTTGGTGGCATTGGGCGCGAACGGCGCCTGGAAATCATGCACGACAGTCGTGTTGGCAGCTTTGGGGTTCTTGGAGCCTTCACTCTACTGCTGCTGCGTTTCGCTATCTTTGCCAGTTTGCCTCTCTGGGGCTTGCTGGCGGCGCTACTGGTAGCGCCTGCTCTGGGACGTTGGGCAATGGTGCTCTGTGGAGGTCTCTTTCCGGCAGCGCGTCCTGATGGCTTAGGAGCGGCCTTTCACCAAGCGATTACCCTGCGTCATCTCTTACTGTCTGGTCTCAGCAGCGTACTTATTGCCCTCCTCTTCGCTCATCTCATCGGCCTGCTCGTCTGGTTTCTCTGCAATCTCCTGGTACTTTGCCTGGGCCTGGCTGTGACGCGCTCGCTCGGTGGCCTCACAGGCGATATTTGCGGTGCCCTCGGTGAGATTTGCGAAGTATGCGCCTTGCTGCTCTTTCTCCTGATGCATGTGACTCTGTAGCGAAAGGCAGTGCGCGTCATCAGATCAGAAAGGAGAGTGTTCCTGGTGGTAGCAGAACCTTCCCAGAACCAACCTGTGATTGATCAGCTCATCTTTATTCTCGGGGGAGCGCGCAGTGGCAAGAGCCGCTTTGCTCAGCGTCTGGCCACAGCCAGCGGAGGACGTGTCGCCTTTATTGCCACGGCCACGGCAGGTGATGAGGAAATGGCTGAGCGGATTCGTCGCCACCGTGCCGAGCGTCCTGCAGACTGGCATACATTCGAAGAACCTCTACGACTAGCCTGGGCCATTCAGCGTGCGGCCAGAGTAGCTGACGTCCTGCTCCTTGATTGCCTGACCCTGTGGCTGAGCAATCTTTTACAGGCTCACGAGCGATCTGCGACCGAGATAGCTCCTCTCAGCCCTGAGCTGGAAAGGCGTGCCCTTGGAGAAATCGAACAGTTGCTGCAAGCGGCGCGCGCTCTCCAGCCTCGTCAGCGGCTCATTGTCGTCTCTAACGAAGTGGGATTAGGCCTTGTACCACTCTCCCCACTAGGGCGAGGCTACCGTGATCTGCTTGGCCTGGTGAATCAGCGTCTGGCTCAGGCTGCCGCGCGCGCCTATCTGCTTGTCTCTGGCCTTCCTCTAGACCTTAAACGCCTGCAGGCTGATGGTCTAGGCCTGCAGGCCACGTAAGCCCAGAGCGAACCTGGTTGCTAGCTCTATCCCTGGACAGCTTATTAGAACAGCGCTCAGGCCATCCGGGCGGCTTGCCGCAGCCGGCGGCTGGCAATCACAAAAAAGGGAATGGCCAGGATCTCGGCGAGCAGGCAAAAGGCGATTGCTAGCGGTAGCGCCAGGCTGTAGAGCAGACCGATCAGGGCACTGCCGAGAAACCAGCTGATTCCATACCCGGCGGTGAAAATCCCATAGGCGGAGGCGCGGCGCTGACTCGGGACCATCAGGGCCACCGCGGCGGGGATCAGCGACTCATGAACACCCATACCCAGGCCCCACACTACTGTACCAAGCAGGGCCAACCAGAAGTTGCCCAGGAAAACCAGAGGCGCGAACAGCGCTGCTGCTCCCGTCAGCGGAATGAGAAGGCCCAGGCCCAGGCGATCGAAGAGTCGACCGCACAGCAGCGAGCCTAAGCCGCTGCTTCCCATTGCAAGAGCATAGAAGACCGGTACAAGCGTGGAGGGCACGCTGGACACACGGGCAAAGTGATAGGCGATCAGAGGGAAGTCTGCGAACCCGGCGGCCACCAAAACGGCCCCGATCAAATAGATCCAATAGGTCGACGACAGTGCTTGTGGAGCGACTACCGATGCGCTGGCCTCCAGCTCATGAGGCCGGGGGTAGAGCAGGCGTGCGAGCAAGAGAAGGAACAGTGTCAGAGCTGCACTGATCGCCAAAGAGGCAAAAGCCAGGCGATAGTTGCCCTGCCAGGCCAGCACGGCTGCCACCGCCAGCGGTCCCAGCAAGGCCCCGAACTGGTCGAGAGCTTCATGCAAACCGAAGGCCCAGCCGTAGCCCATCTCGCGAGCGGCCTGTGAAAGCATGACATCGCGTGGCGGATTACGGATAGCCTTGCCGGCTCGCTCGAGGACAATCAACAGCGCAGCCAGGGGCCAGCTACCAGCCACAGCCAGCAGGGGAACAGAGACCATCTGCACCACGTAGCCCGCAATAGTCACGGGCCAATAGTGGCCGGTGCGATCACTGAGAGGGCCAGAGATAAGGCGCAGGCCATAACCGAGCAATTCACCCAGTCCGGTGATCGCCCCGATCAAAGCCGCGCCAGCGCCGAGCAAAGCAAGATAAGGGCCGAGGATACCCCTCGCCCCTTCATAGGTGAAATCCGCAAAGAAGCTCAAGATACCGATCAGTAGCACGAAGCGAAAGGCTGCCTTTTTCAGTGCCAGGTTGTGCATAAGTGATCTCTTCTTCCTCTTCTCCTTGCCAAGCAGGCGAAGAGCGAACAAACAGATACCGTTGAAGAGAATCCTTCCCACTGCAGAGGCTGTCATGAACATAAATAAGTATGCCACGGCTGGCGGAGGAAAGGGAACGGACGATTTGCCATCCGAGCGGCAGCCAGCCTATAATGAAAGGGCAGCCGCTCATGATGGAAGCAAGCACCATCTCCTTTCCGGGCAATCCTCATCTCTGGAGCAGAGCATTGAGACAGATACCGGCTAATGCAGAGACCCGTCCCATTTCTCACTGGCGCGTGATTCTCTGCTATCTGCTGCTTACGCTGGTCGGGTTTAATCTCCGATCGGTGATTCTGGGGGTGCCTCCCGTTCTGCCGCTAGTGCAACACGATCTTGCCCTCTCATATTTTGAGGTGGGACTCCTGACGGCGCTGCCGCCGCTGACCCTTGGCGCAAGCGCCTGGTCGCTCGGCCTCGTCATAGAGCGCCTTGGGGAGTGGACCTGTGTGGCGCTGGGCCTGCTGCTGCTCGGCCTGGGGGCGATCCTGCGGGCCTGCTGGCCCTCATCAGTGACCCTCTTTGGCTTTACACTACTGCTCTGCCTCGGCATCGTACTGGCCCAGACAGCCGTGCCATCACTGGCGCGGCACTGGTTCCCGCATCAAGTCGGTCTAGTAACGGCTCTTTTTAGCGACGGCCTGATTATCGGCGAAGCATTAGCCGCGGGCTTGACCGTGCCTCTCATGCAGCGCTTCTTTGGACCTGGCAATTGGAGGGCTTCCTTTATTTTCTGGGGAGTGCCTGCGCTTGTCCTGCTCCTGGGCTGGCTGGCTCTGGCGCCGTCTACGCCACTGAACTGGCGTCGCAAACCAGATCAAGCTCCTCAACCGAGAGCGGTCCGGCCATCAGGGCAAGAAAGACGGACGGCGGCAGAGAAAAAGGAGGCTGGGAGACGTGTCAACGCCTGGCACCTGGGTATTTTGCTTGGCGGAGGTAGCCTGATCTATTTTGGTATGAATGCCTGGATTGCCTCGTATAACGCGGCCTTGCAACGAGCAGCACTCACGCCGCTGGCCCTGGGTGTGCTCAATACTGCTCAACTGCCATCAAGTCTGCTAGTGACGCTGTTCGCCCAGCGACTGGCGGGGAGGCGCTGGCCTTTCATTGGTGCAGGCCTGGTCTGTGCCCTCTCGCTTATAGCCTGGCTGATCTCGCCGCCTGAGCTGGAAGCCGTCTGGGTGGCCCTTATTGGCGCCGGTTCCGCACTTGTCTTCACACTAGGGGTAGCGCTTCCCGCCTTGCTAGCCGCACCTGGCGAGGTCGCTCGTCTGACCGGCATGACCCTCTCGCTCACCTATGCTGTAGCCTTTGTAGGGCCACTCATTGGCGGTGCCCTCTGGGATCTCTTCAAGCTGCCGGCCCTGGCGTTTCTCCCTGTCTTGATCGCCTGCCTGTTACTAATAGTGCTGGGGGCCTTGCTACCCGAGCGCCCTCCAAGAGCAGAGGCGTCCATTGTGACAGCGAGCAGTCGGATTGATCTGGCTGGTCATAGTGCTGATCAGGAACAGTCAGCACCGCCGGCCGCTTCCTAGCGCGCTGGTAGTGGGAGCATAGCCCATCGTCATGGCCTGCTGACATCGGTGCCCATTGCAATCCTTGCCTGATGCGCTATGATGATGAAAGACAAGGAACCAGAGATGAGCAAGGGAGGCTATTCACACGATGTGCTACGATGACAAGGCCCGTCCCCCTGTCCCGGAGGGAGCGGATGGGCAAGCTCAGGGGGAAGACCTTATCCTCACAGCGGCGGATGGCAACCGTTTTGCTGCTTACTTTGCCCGTCCCGCAGCTCCTACAGGAGCACAGGTCATCATCTACCCCGATGTCCGTGGTCTCCATCAATTCTACAAAGAGCTAGCTTTGCGCTTTGCTGACATTGGCATTGCCGCCATCGCTCTTGACTATTTTGGGCGGACAGCCGGATTGACTGCGCGTGACGATTCTTTTGAATTCTGGCCCCATGTCCAGCAACTCAAGCTGGAGAACTTCTTGCTGGATGTAAGAGCCGCCCTTGACTATCTACGCAAGCATGCCAGTGCCGAAGGAGCGACCTTTCCCGTTGGGTTCTGCATGGGTGGCAGCTTAACCATTCTCTCGGGCTGTGATCGCTCTTTCGGCTTTGCCGGCCTGATTGCCTTCTATGCAGGGCTAAGCCGGCCTATTGCGGGCGATGGCACGGCGCTGGAGCGGGCTGATCAACTGGCCTATCCCCTGCTAGGCCTCTTCGGAGGTGCTGATCAAGGGATTCCTGTCAGCCAGGTGCACGAGCTAGAGGAAAAACTGCGCCGGCGTGGCCTGGAGCACACTATTCACATCTATGAGGGAGCACCTCATAGCTTCTTTGATCGCCGCTACAGCGAATATGCTGAGGCCTGCGCCGATGCCTGGCAGCGTGTGCGCGATTTTATTGCGGCCCATAGCCACAGCCAGGCATAGGCGCTGGTCTCTCTTCTGCCTTTGTCATTAGCTCTGAGCTTCCCTGCGTGGTTGCGCTAGCTCTGTCCAGCGCAACCACATAGGGAAAGCGTAGCGCTTCTTCCAGACTGCCTGTCTGCCGATAGCATTCGATCATCTGATGTGCAGGCGTCCGGCGTTGTTCCAAAAGCGTGAAGAGCGGCCTTAGTAGTGAACGATCAGTGTCTGTTGGCAAAGCCTGAGCGGCTGCAGTCAGCACGTGCTGTGCACCCTCAAAGATCTCCTCATCCTCGAAGCCGCGCAAGGCAGCGCGTTGATGGAGGACGGCATCAGGGACGATGGCCCGTCCTAGCAAAGTATCATCGAGGGTCAGGCCCTGGAGCAGGGCCAGCAGCGCAGCGTAGAGCGAAAAATCCGCGCAGCTATCGCAGGCTTTGAACTCCAGGCGCCCGACCTCGGCAGGGAGACGCGCCAACTTCGTCAGCGAAGGGCTGCTATAGATCAATTGGGTCTCATCGGCGATAAAGACAAGCACCGCCGGACGCTGACCAGTGCGTAAAAACGTACGCACCGAGAGGCCTTCCCAGAGCCGGCCCTCATAGAAAGGCGAGCTGAAACTGAAAGGCACAATATAGGGGCTATAGTAAGTCAGTTTACGCCCGTGATCAATGAGCTGCTCTGTGGACCAGGCTGCGCACGAGAGGCTGAGATCAGGGCCGTAGGTCAGAAAGGTCCCAAGCGTCGTACGGTCTTCTGGCGAGCGGTCAAGCAGCCGCCATTCATAGGGATTGAGTGGGGGATCGAGAATGAGACAAGTCCGGTAGGGGTTGTAGCTCGTCAAGACAGGGGTAAATCCATGTTGAGCGGCCACCTGACAGAGCAGAGCGAAGCTCTCTTCTAATTCCTGGAGAGCCCCCCGAATGTCAGGATGAATGGTCGTCCTGATTTCTATACCCTTGGGAAGGCAGGTGAGCCACTCGCCCTGAGGGCTGAGACGCTCGAAAGCTTCAAGGTACCAGCGCTTGAGGCGGATACCGGCATCACCGATCCGGAGCGCCTCTTCATCGCCGGGATAGAGTGGCAGCTCATCAATTACGGCTTGAAGCAGGCTATAGGGGGTTGAGACGAAATCCACAAAACTACCCTTGTGGTCGAGAAATGCCACCTCATGTTCAATACCAAAGCGGAAATCGCTCATTTATCTCATCCCTTGCTTGAAATACAGGCGGAGAAAGAGCCAATCGGGAATCGCCCTAGCGTGGAGAGGAGAAAACTCCCCCCAGTCCACCAACCGCTTGGAGGGGAAAGTTTGCTCTTCCCCTGCGGCGGCACAAGGACAAGGAACGATCCCAAATCTGAGTAAGCAACTCAGATATTAGCATGGCCTAACATCGACGTCAAGGGGAAAGGCACTTCTGGCGTAGAGCGTAGTACGAGAATATGCCATTGTAAGATACACAAGAGCAAGTAGTCAATGGATGGAAAGCGAGCAGGCTCTTCTCCCCTGCCTACTTGTCCTTGCCTAGGAAAACGGCATATAATAAAGCGTCTGCCCTTGTGGAGCGCCGCTAGTAAGCGTGAGCAGAGGGCGGTGATCAATACACAGCATACCTATGACTGAGAACAATCGGTACCTATCGCAACCGACATCGTTCCTGCGGCGTTTCACCACGTCTGTTCTCGCTAGCCCTGGCTTTCGCAACCGTACTCTGCTGGCGATCTCCTTTTCTGTACTAGGGGCCTATATAGGCACAGCGATGATCAACCCTGTGCGTGTCCTCTATGCTCAAGCGCATGGGGCCTCATTACCAATCATTGGGGCTATGGCCTCGGCCTACCTTGTTTCTGACTTTCTCTTTGGGTATCCGCTAGGTTGGCTTGCTGACCGTTGGGGACGCAAACAAGTCATGATAGTGGGCTTAGCCGTTCAGGCGCTGCTCTCGGCCCTGTACCTACCCATCTCCGACCCGTTTCTCTTTGTAGTTTTGCGTTTCCTAGAGGGAGTCGCGGCGGCGGGTCTGCTTCCAGCCGCGCGAGCACTGCTGATCGATGCTGTACCGATTGAGCAGCAAGGTGAGGCTTTCGGCATTTTTAACGCTTTCTTCAATTCCAGCTTCCTCCTAGGGCCAGCGCTTGGAGGCCTGATAGCCACCTTTGGTTACAGCTGGGCTTTTATGGGGGCTGTCTTTATTCGCCTGGTGGGCATCATCCTTGTGATGTGGCTCATCCGCGTTCATCCGGTCAAGCGTTCCTTGCCTCCTGCGATAAAAAAGCGGCCTGCTGTAGGCAGTGTCTTCAAGGAGTTATTTACCTGGCCGCTGCTGGCTGCCTATCTAATAGCCTTTGGCGACTATCTATACTTGGGCTTTGATCTGACGGTGACGCCTCTCTGGATGCATGATCACCTATATGCATCCGTTGCTGTTATTGGATTAACGTACACAGCTTGGGCCATACCTAACACTATTTGCTCACCGATTGGGGGCAAAGTAGCTGATCGTCGGCGGAGATCCTCTCTGATCCTTATCTTCGGTTTAGCTCAAGTTCCCCTTTACCTCGCCTATGGTCTGCTAAGTGCGGCCCTCGTTGTCCTGCTCCTCTTTGCTATCCACGGGATCGTTTATGCCTTTATCCAGCCGGCCATTGATGCCCATTTAGCAGCCTTCTCTGGAAGTCATGTGCGGGCGCGTATTCAGGGCCTCTACAGCACTGTCGGCCTGATAGGAGCCTTTATCGGCAGCAGTATTTTCATCCCTCTGTACCTGATAAACTTCCGTCTTCCCTGGTTTGTCATGGGACTGTGCTACGGTCTCTGCGTGCTCATTGGAGGGCTAATCATTCGGAGCCGAGAGAACAAGGAACTCTGGCCTTCTCAGGAAGATAGAAGGGTCCACAGCGAGGGAGCGGCCTCGCCTGTAAGCTTTCGCCCCTGATGACTGCCGAATGACTTTGACCCTTACCCTCACTCTGTGAGTGGAGGAAGAAGAACATGGAGGCACCCTTTGAGCCGGCCAGACGGCTGCGACTCGTATTCCTTGGCGACGTCATGCTAGGGCGGCTAGTGAATCAGGTGTTGCAGCAAACCGGGGCAACTTATCCCTGGGGCGATACCTTGCCGCTGCTGCTCCAGGCAGATACTCGTATCTGTAATCTGGAATGCGTCCTTGCTGACGTAGGAAGCCCCTGGACACTGACGCCAAAGATCTTTCACTTCCGCTCTGATGCGCGCAACGTTGCAGTATTGCAGGCGGCGCATATCGATGTCGTCTCCCTGGCGAATAACCACACGCTCGACTTTGGCTATGAGGCCCTGCTGCAGATGCTTGCGGTCTTACGTCAGGCCGGCATTGGTTTTGCTGGTGCCGGGGCCAATAGCGCAGAGGCCCGACAGCCGGCCCTTTGGGAGGTAGGTGGAAGGAAACTGGGACTCCTGGCGCTCACGGACAACGAGCCAGCCTGGGAGGCCGGCCCTGAGCGACCCGGTATCTGGTATATGCCAATGACCATGAATGATCCACGCAGCGCTGAGTTATGTGCAATTCTCAGGGCTGTACGTCCTCAGGTCGATTGGCTGATCATCTCCCTGCACTGGGGAGGCAACTGGGGCTATATCCCCCCAGTTGAGCATCGAGCGTTCGCGCATGCTCTCATTGAAGCGGGAGCAGATATTGTTTATGGTCATTCTGCTCATGTAGTGCGTGGTATCGAGATCTATCGAGGGCGTCCTATACTCTATAGCTGTGGCGATTGGGTCGATGATTATGCCGTTGATCCCCATGAGCGCAACGATCTCAGCTTCCTCTTTAGCCTCGAGATTATTGACCTCCAGCCTACACGCCTGCTGCTCTATCCGACAGCGATCCGCGCCTTTCAGGCCCGCAGAGCCTACGGCTCTGATCGGCAAGAGATTGTTACCACCATGCAGCGTCTCTGTGCTCAGCTAGGAACAGCAACGCGTTGGGTAGAGTCAGAGGGCTGCCTAGAGATTGTCATTGCGAAGACCTGAAGATTGCCGGGAGGCCGCGCTGAGGGTGCGCTGAGAGCACGGCGCTGGTCCTAGTGCTTATAGACGTGTGCTCGCCTCGTCCAGCGTAGCCTCTGCAGGCTAGCTGGTCGATGTGACTCAGCCATTGTGTACCACTTCTGTCTCAGCCAAAGCCTTCTTTACCCATATTTTTATAAGCACCTGCACCCGTTCGCTACCTCAGATCGCTATCCTCTTAAACAGAGTGTAGGCCAGTATGTGACTGCAATGATCCACATACTGTTTGTCTCTCCTGTGGAGGAAGGA